>DUCD01000225.1:5762-19012 GCA_012959985.1 Verrucomicrobiales bacterium
GTCCGACAATTTCAGCCCCTGGGATTTTCCGAAAACTTGATGCCGATCAGTATATCTATGAAAAACCATTAAAAACATACTACCCAAATACAGATTCGTTCCAATAAGACCAATTATTATATGGTAGGGCGTGCTGTCCCCAGCGCGCCGTGATGTGGGCTAACGAATCCATCAGGCGGCGCGCCGGGACAGCACGCTCTACGGAACTCTCAATAAATATTAGTATTGGCAATCTTTGCCTGAAATGATAGAAACTAATGAATGAATCCAAAAATGTTCTCTCGAATGTCCGCGGAATGCTGCAATTCCGAAATTGACCGCCGTTCATTCTTGAAATCCAGTGCAGGTGCATTGGGTGTCGCGGCAGTGAGTTCCTTCCCGATTCTGCAAACCCAGGCTGCCAAATCTGCTGTTTCATCGGAGACACTTGTCACTACGCTTTACAAGAGTCTCAACCAAAACCAAAGAGAGACCATTGTTTTTCCTTTTAATGATCCCTTGAGAAAAAAAGTTGTCAACAATTGGCACATTACAAAACCTCGAGTTGGAAAGGACTTCACCGCCGACCAGCAGGAGATGATTCGCCAGATTTTTTTAGGAATACACAGCGAGGAATACGCCGAAGCAGTGTTAAAGCAAGTTGCCGAAGATTCGGAGAAAAAAGGATTGGAAGACACTTCGATCGCCCTTTTCGGTGAACCGGGTGAGGGTAAATTCGAGTTTGTACTAACCGGACGCCATGTCACGCGTCGGTGCGATGGAGATTCTGTGGAAGGAGCCGCATTCGGAGGTCCTATTTTTTATGGACACCAGTCTGGACCCAGCTTTAATGAAGGGCCTGCCCACCCCGGCAACATCTATTGGTACCAAGCCAAACGAGCCAATGAGCTGTATACAATGCTGGATGGAAAGCAGAGAAAGACCGCATTACTTGGCCAAGGCCGAAAAGAGCAGGCAACTAAAACCGTCAAGTTGACCGGGAAGAATGAAGACTTACCGGGGATTCGCGCCTCAGAATTGTCAAGAGACCAAAAAAGGCATCTTCGCAAAGTCGTGGAAGATGTCTTAATGCCATTTCGTCAAGAGGATGTCAGCGAAGCCATGAATATGATTAAAAAGGGAGGCATCGATAATTTGCATTTGGCATTCTTTAAGGATCAGGATCTTGGCAATGATGGTGTCTGGGATGTCTGGCAGATTGAAGGCCCGAATATGGTGATGTTTTTCCGTGGAGAACCGCATGTTCATGCCTATCTTCACATCCGTGACACTATCGACGCTTAGAGCCTACTTAGAATCAACAATGTCACGGTGATCGCATTTGCCGCGAAACTTTGGAATGAAACCAGACAGCTTACCCGTCGAATCGGTCAATCACATCGCTCGCGTAGCTCACGATCTTGAAGCAAGCATAGCGTTTTATCGTGATGTGCTAGGATTCCACCCGATTGAAAGACCGAACTTCGGTTTTCCCGGTGCCTGGCTTATCAATTTCGGTGTGCAGATTCACCTGATTGCCGCCACAGGAGATCCTGACCTGGATGGTTCAGGCATCTCGATCCGGGCGGGACATATAGCCTTTCATGTTCCGGATCCCAGTGAGATCGAAAACTTATTGAAGCAACACGGCATCACCTACAAAGCGAATTACGCGACTGCCAGTGGAATCACCCAATATTTCTTTCACGACCCCGATGGTAATCACATCGAAATAGGTTCCTATCCTCCAATTAAGGAATTGAAATCCAGCCCACAGAAGAACTCCTGATACCTATGGTAAGTTTCCCGATTGGCTTCAGGGCAGTTCGGATTGGATTACTTTAACTTCTCCACATCAGGGTTCGGATGGTTGTGAAAAAGAAGACTGCTGGGCATGCTTCGACACGGATCTGTTGCGCATCGCGGCCATCCGGCACAGACAAACCATAACGGTCAATGCACGTGAGACCCTCCCTGCCCCTTACATTCAATAAGCGTTACGATAAATCCTTTTCGCCGCTTCTTCAGTAACCACACGTGGATTATTCTTCAACAATCGGGTCACCTTCATTACGTCCGCCGCCATCTCATCGATCGCGGTTTCAGGAATATCGAGATCACTTAGACGGGAGACAATTTCAATGTCAGCCGAGAGCTGACGCAAGGCCTCGACAGATAGTTCTGCGGCATCCCGTAGTGAAAGCCCTTCGGTATTCTCGCCCAGGGCATCTGCAACCAAGGCATACTTCTCCAAATCAGCCACTAGGTTGAACTCCATGACATGCGGTAGGAGTAGAGAAACGGCTACTCCGTGTGGCACATCGTAAGTCCCCCCTAAGGGATAGGCCAACGCGTGGGCAGCCGCGGTATTGACCGATCCGAGGCAGAGCCCGCCATATAAGGCAGCCATCGCCATCCCGCTTCGAGCTTCCATATCATCCCCGCAGCAAACCGCCCTTCGCAAATACTGTCCGACCAAACGGATACCCTGCAAAGCAAAATTGTCGATAAACGGTTGGGAAAAACGATTCGTATAGGCCTCTAATGAATGGGCCAGAGCGTCTATTCCGGTGAAGGCGGTCACATGGGGAGGTAAGGTGACCTGCAACTCAGGATCAATCAAGGCAATCCCGGGAATCAGGTAATCGCTGACGATTCCCTTCTTAAGCTGTTCTGTCTTATCCGAAAGAACCGCAATAGGTGTCACTTCACTACCGGTGCCGGCTGTGGTCGGAATCATCAAAGTCGGCACCCCCGGTTTAGGCACCTTGCCGATTCCGACATAGGAAGCAACCTGCCCCCCATTTACCAGCATCATCGCAACCACTTTTGCGACATCCAGTGAACTACCTCCACCTAATCCAACCATCATGTCGACCTTTGCGTCCCGCGCCGCAGACAGACAATCATCGACAATCTCAATCCTCGGATCCGGTTCAATCTTATCGTAAACTACATATGAAATCCCTGCTTTTTTCAGGAGGGTTGTCAAACGGTCACAAATGCCCGCCCTGACCAAACCGGGGTCGGTTACAATCATCAGGTGATGGCCATTCAATCGTTGGACACATTCGGGCAACTGAATCAACGATCCTGGCCCAATGACCAAACGCCCCACCATTTGAAACTGAAGTAAGCGACTCATAAGATTATCAAATTTCCATGCCCTAATGAGAATTAATCAATATCCACCAAGGCTGTTTTCCCAAAACTGTGGTGTCAGTATGAGTCAGAACTCCGGTATCTGAATCGATTCGATAGGTCGCTGCATTTCCCGATTTCTGCCCTGCGACAACCATCCATTTACCTGAAGGACTGATATTGAACTGACGAGGCGTCTCTTCTGTCGGAAATATTCCGATTCGGGTCAACTCTCCATTATCTGCATTCACAGCAAACCCAGCAATGCTGTCATGTCCGCGATTGGAGGCATAAAGGAATTTCCCTGAAGGTGATAATTCCAAATCGGCACAAGTGTTGGACCGTTTGAAACCGGAAGGCAAAGTGGAAAGAGTCTGAACCGCCTCTAAGGTTCCATAGACGGAGTTCAAAATAAAAGAGGTGACACTGCTTCCCTGTTCATTATCGACGTAGGCCAATCCGTTTGTCCGATGGAACACGATATGACGAGGACCGCTTTGAACGGGAGTGAACATTCTTTTGGGATTATTGGGAGTCAGTTTACCGGCCATCGAATTCCATTCAAATTGAAAAATCGCATTGGGTCCGGTATGAGGCACAAAGAAATACCGCTCCGATGGATCGGGCACAATGGCATGGGCGTTTTTATCGGTGGAGAACCATTGAACCGTATCTGAGGAAATCGAACCATCCTCTGCCAACGGATGCACAGCAGTCTTTCCGGTAACATAATAAGCAGAGAAAAGGAACTTACCGGAGGAATCGGTTCGGATATAAGCGGGATCCACTTCAACCGGAACGGTATTCAATAGCGAAAGGGAACCATTCTGAGCATCCACCTTAAAGGATGCGAGTTCACCCGTTTCCCGCAGACCTGCATACAGAATTTTTTTCGATGGATGAGGGTAGAGAGAACCGGGAGCGCCCGGCGTTACAACATTGTCCAGATATTTCAGGTCACCCGAGTCATCATTAAACCGATAAGTCTGAATCCGGTTTTCTCCAGCCAGAGAAACATAGGCCACGTGATCTGCGGCACATAATTGCGCAGCAGCGATGAATCCGATTAGTGAAACCAAATGACAACAAGACATAATGCACATCGATTTAAAAGCACTATGACTTAACCAGCCCAGTGGTTCAATTCATTTGATCCCTCGGGAGTTCGGTAGGGCGCGCTGAGCCGGGATCGTTGAAATCTGCATACAATCTGACCTTGTTCCGGCCTCGGCGCGGCCAGCTTCAGGAATGCAGGTCTCAATATGTGCGGGAGAAACCCTTAACCTAATGGCAGTGCAGGGAGCCCTACCGATCCCGCTTGTTTTTTCACCAAGCGGCGCGCTGGGAACAGCGAGCCCTACCGCACCCGCTTATTTTCCCAAGCAGGTTCTGGCATCCAATTCACCATAGAAAAAGCAACTCCTGCCATTCTTTCTCTGGGCTCTCTTCGTCCACTGTGATTCATGGTGCCGCTATCATTGCGAGCCTTACTGGATCAGAATATACTTGGGCTTTTCCTACTCTACTGATATGGACCACAGGGATTCGGGCACAACTGAAGCCAAACAATGGAAAGCCTCCTCCAAATTGGAATCACCTTTCGAGACATCTGCCTTCCGATCATTCTTTTGATCGGGATCGGATGGGTCATGGATCGAAAATTCAAGCTTCATCTTGATTCGTTGATCAAACTCAACATTCATCTTCTAGTTCCTGCTTTCGTATTCGTTCGGATCACCGAATCATCGATTGACCCGCGGACCGGGATACGAATTGTCGGATTCACATTTTGCATTCTGGGAATAACTTTTCTGCTGAGCCAAGCCGTTTCCATGCTGCGCAAAGAATCGCGTCAGGGACGGGCGGCGCTGCAATTGTCGACAATGTTCTATAATGCGGGGAACTTCGGAATCCCGGTCACTGCCCTGGCGTATCCAGAGGTCGGGCCCATGATTCATGTCTACGTTTTCATGACTCTGAATGTATCGTCCTTTTCCCTGGGAATTCTCCTGGCTCATTCCCAGAATGATGATGAAAAGGAAAAACGCACCTTACTCTCTCTACTCCTGCAATCACCATTATATGCGGTTTGCCTGGCCTGGATCTTCAAGGGGTTTGAAGCCCCTGTCGATCAGTGGGTGTTTTTCTGGAAGCCATTGAATTATCTAGCCGATTCCCTGATCGGGATTGCTCTGATCACACTGGGAGTTCAGCTTTCGAAAACCCGACCTCCAAAAATCGAAGGCACCTTGGCATGGGCTTTGGGAATCCGTCTGATAGGTGGACCGGTAATCGCCATGATACTGGTCCGGGCATTCGGTTACACCGGTGATTTTGCGGCGGTATTAATCCTTGGGACTGCAGCCCCGACAGCTGTTATCACCGCCCTTCTGGCCCACGAATTCAAAGCCGACAGCCGTTTTGCCTCAGCCACCGTTTTTTACTCAACTCTGCTGAGCGCAATCACCGTCACGGGCATCCTCTTCATTCTGAAAAACGGATGGATACCCTGGATTTGACAGAACACATCCATTGGGTCTAAACGATCCTTCATTCAGGTAAGGAGTAATGTCTTCAGTGTCGACGTTCTGCAGATGACGATCAATCGGCGTGATGGGAAAAGCACACCCTACCCGATCAGCTCACCCCCCCAGGACTTTCTTTGCCGTCAGACACCCCACATAAATAAAAAATCCGAGTATCGCGACCAGAGCCGTGTTGGAAAAGATACGGTTCCTATTTTCTTTTCCGAGCCATTCTTCGTTGTTGTTTAAAACCAATAATGCAATGGCCATCATGGGAACAAACAGCGCGCCCGTCACCGCATAAACTTTCTGGACTCTGGAAAAACCGACCAGCAATCCTATCATTGGAAGCACAGTGATCATCAGACCAACTCTCCCGTACCAGACGGATCGAGTCGGATCCAAATTCTGATTTGAATCCGAAGGTTCGGTATTCTCGTTTCTCATTATTCGAATCAATTCAACAAACAAGCAAGGCACGCTCTGCCACACTCCCAGCAAACTGCTGAAAACCGCGCCGAAAGCTCCCAGGAGAAATGCCCATCGCCCGGTCTGCCCCAAGGGTTCCTTCAACTGATCCGCCAATTGAATGATCAACCCCGCTCCCCTGCCCTCAACTTGGATACGGCTTCCGATGACAATCATGGCGATGCCGAAGCCAGCCGTCATCAGGTAACCCACCCCCAGATCAATTCTACAAGTGTTCAGTTCCTCGATCTGCGTCCTGCCTTCCTCCCGAATCCAATATCCATAACAAAGCAAAGTTACGGTTCCCCCCACACCGCCGATCAGAGCAACCGTCCAGCCGATGCCCTGTTGGCTCAGGTCTGGAATGGAAGGAATGAACATACCGGAAAGTAGATCACTCATGACCGGTTTCAGCTTCCAGGCAGCCAAACAAACCGTGATGAACATCACTCCGATACAGACGCTCATCACCTTTTCAAATAAACGATACCCCCCCACTCTCACCAAGCTGAGCCCCAACACACTGGAGGCGATACCAAAAACAATTTTTCCGGTATCTGCCTTCTGAAAGAAAGGTAGCAAGGCATGGGCAGCGGCGCCGCAGGCGCTCATCAGAGCGGCGGCCACCAGAAAAGTCCAGATGATGAGATACCCGAAAAAAAACCATTGAACAGGTCGTCCCAAATGGATCATGACTCCCAGTAAAAGAGACTTACCTGACGCAAGTTGCCATCGGGCAAGTCCTTCACTGAGAACATACTTGAAAAAGGCTCCCAGTAACACCGCCCAGGCGATAGCCAATCCAAGATTCGATCCAGCCAAAGCGCCGGTGGCCAGATCACCTGCACCCACCCCGGTTGCCGCGACCAGAATTCCTGGACCGATGATAGTCTTGATCGACTTGAATCTGTGTTGAACTGTCGAGTTAAGCTGTTTCAAGGAATCAGTTTACAGACCGGTATTTTCACGAACCAGCCAATTAAAATCAAACTTCCATGCTAAGCAATTGTCAATGGATCCCGTTTTTATGGGAATGATTTAGAATAATCACCAAAAACTGACCGAAGGGTCTAATTTCACGAAGGGGCAGAGTAGATTTTGAATGCTGAAAAGAGTATAATTCGGTATCAAAGCAAATTAAAGATTAAGGTTTACCTAACAAACCTTCCATTATTCCAGAAAGGAACTTGATTATGAATATATCGGGCAGCATTTCTGACATTCTAAATGAAAAAGGAGAGGGAATTTTTTCAATTCCTCCTGATGCAAAGGTTTCTGAAGCCATCAAAATGATGGCCGACAAAAATGTGGGAGCCCTTTTGGTTCTTTCGGGGAAAAAACTTTGCGGTGTTATTTCTGAAAGAGATTATACCCGAAAGGTGATTTTGAAAGGCAATTCATCCAAAAAGGCTTCGATTGAATCCATAATGACCCGAAAACTGAGTAAGATGAAATCCGATGCCACGGTGGAAGAAGCACTGAAATTGATGACCGGTCAACGAATCCGCCACCTGCCGGTATACACTGGACGAAAACTGGTCGGTGTCATTTCCATCGGAGATCTGGTCAAATGGGTCATTTCCGAACAGTCAGCGACGATCGAACACCTCGAGAATTACATTACCGGAAACTACCCGGGTTAGGGCCCGCTCGAAAATAAATCCACCATTGGGCGCAAGCGCAGTCTTGTCGGATGCAAGGCACGAGGAGGACGAACCCCCTCATGATGGGGATTCAAGCGACGAGTTACGCCGCATACGGCAGGTTGGAATCACGCTTCAGCGTGTTTTCAAATCAGTTACAGGCACGCTGAAGCGTGAACTCCAACGGATACCCTGTTTCAGCTTTAGTCAGTGACATTTCCCTTCGGGCTGAGGCGAAATTATTATTGAGTGGTCCCTTAACGATTCTTATAGGGCTCGTAAAAAAGGGCGAGCGACCTTCCCTTTTGAGTATCCAGCATTTTTTGATCATCTATGACTTCGACATGTCCATCGGCTATGCCAGTATTTACATAGCCAAGATGTGTTTGGTATTTACCGTAATTCGCGGTGCTGCCTCCTGGAGTAAATGAAGCATTCTGCATGGTCTGGGCCTCTTCATTGATCAGAACAAACTTCCGACTGGGATTGAGAATACTCGTCACTTTGACACCTCGCCGGCGATCCGAACCATAATTGAAGCGGGCGTTCATGCTGTAATTGACGCGAATGGCTTTTCCAAGGATTCCAGAACTGGGACAGAGGAAGGTCATATCGACCGTGTTTACATTATTGCGCTTGTACCGCCCTCTTGTCCAGTCACGCCGACTGACTCGTTTCTTACCGGTAACGTGGGTATAAATGGATCCCGGTGCGGCATGAAACCCGAATTCAGGTGAGCGCATAGTGCGGGAATTAGGCATTGGCTGAAGCTGCGAGAGGGGTTGACCGCCCCAGACAAAATCCTCTTCACGGTCGGTATCCCTTCCTGCCGGTCGAGGCATATGATCCTCATAATCGTCGGAGTACATGAGCATACCGAGCATGATTTGTTTGATATTGTTACGGCAGGCAGTCGATTTCGATCTTTCCTTTGCCCTACCCAATGCCGGAAGAAGCATACCCGCCAAAATGGCAATGATAGCAATAACGACCAATAATTCGATCAAGGTAAACCCTTCCCTAACTTTTCTGCATCTACAACTGATTGAATTTCTTTTCATGTGAGCTCATTTAAGCGATAAGGCTCGGGTTTGACAATATCAAATTGATAGAACCAAATATATCCATGATTGACAAATTGGAATTGCGACGATCCCGATGGACCTTCCGGATTGCAGCCGTGGTTTTTGGGCTTTGCTGGTTCATCGTCTTCGAATGGATTTGTAGTTTATTGAACTGGGGTAATCCATGGGACCAGGAGGACGCATTTGTGGGATTCAGCTCCATTCATCCACTTTTCGTTTTAAGCGACGACAAGGACTCCATGACAATCCCCATTTCCCGAAGGAAATTCTTTGTGGAAGAATCCTTTCCAGCCGACAAATCGACGGACACCTTCCGGATCTTCTGTCTGGGGGGATCAACGGTTCAGGGCCGCCCTTATTCCACCCAGACTTCCTTCACGACCTGGCTTGCCATAGCAATGCAGGAGACCACTCCTAACAGGAACTGGGAAATCATCAATTGCGGAGGGATTTCTTATGCGAGTTACCGTCTGGCTCCCATTCTGGAAGAAGTCCTCACCTACCAACCGGACATGATTATTCTGTGCAGTGGCCATAATGAGTTCCTGGAAGACCGATCCTATTCCTCCATTAAATACAAGCCGAGTCGGTTCCGGAAAGTGCATGAATTTGCTTCCAGTTTTCGAACGTTCCAAATGATACGAAAAACTCTGAATGGGTTTACATCTATGAAAAAACTAGAATCCGGTGATGGGGATCGTCCGGTAATGACCGCAGACGCTGATGCCCTGTTGGATTACCACAATGGGATCAAAGCCTACCATCGCGACGAAGATTGGCGAATGGATGTCATATCACATTACGAGTACAACCTGCGCAGGATGCAGTCCATGTGTGACAGCGCCGACGTCCCCTTACTGCTCATGCTTCCACCGTCCAACCTTCGGGATAGCCCTCCCTTCAAATCCCAGCACGGGGATTCTCTGAATCCTGAGGCACTGAACACATGGAAAGGTCACATCGAAAAAGCCGAATCGTTATACCGGGATGATCTTGATGGGGCACTTCAATTTTTGAAGAAAGCCCTGGATCTAGATGATCGTTATGCCATCACTTATTATTCTATGGGCAAAGTCCTGGAGGCAAAAGGCTGGTTTCGTGAAGCCACAAATGCCTATGAAAAAGCGCGCGAAGAGGATGTCTGCCCTCTTCGTATACTGAAGGAAATGGAAGCCTCTCTCAGGCGGATCGCCCATGATACCGGATCACCCTTGATTGATATTCACAAACTACTCGAGAAGCACTGTTCATGGAATATCATGAGCAATGAAATGCTGGTTGATCATATTCATCCTTCCATTCGAGGCCATCAGATGATTGCAATGGAGGTCGCCCGATCCATGATTGAAAAACACAACATTAAAGTGAGCGCAGATTGGAAATCACAATGCGAATTAAGTTTCGGGAAACATCTGAAATCCATGTCGGATCTATATTTCTTGAAAGGTAAGCAGAATCTGGAAAACCTGAAAGCCTGGACCCAAGGCAGAGCGGACGGCCATCCAATTGAAACTCGGATCGAATTTCCGAATCCATGATTACTGCGATCCATTCGGATAGGGCCCGCTGTCCCCAGCGCGCCGAAAAATGGTAGTTGATATGTCCTTCAAGCGGCGCGCTGGGGACAGCGGGCCCTACCGAAAACAAAATTCAACTTGTTGTTTACTCGTGCCTCAGAGCATCGATGGGATCCAGATTGGCGGCGGCGGTAGCGGGATAAAGTCCGAACAAAATGCCAATGGCACCGGATATACTGAAAGCGATGGCCACCGACCACCAAGTGACGATGGTTTTCATATCGGCGAGATAGGTGACCATAAGGGGGACCAAAACTCCGATTAATACTCCGATCAGCCCTCCTCCAACAGACAGAACTACGGTTTCGACCAGGAATTGAGTGGTGATATCCTGTTTCTTTGCCCCGAGGGCACGACGAACACCGATTTCACGGGTGCGCTCAGTCACCGTGGCCAACATAATATTCATGATTCCAATGCCTCCGACCAGTAATGATATGGCCGCGATGGATCCAAGGACGATATTAAAAATCCTTTTGGTGGCTTCTGCCTGCCGGAGTAATTGCAGCGGGACAATGACTTCGTAATCGCCTTGATCATGGAATCGGTTCAACACATTCTTGATTTGGGGGGCCGCTGTTTCCACAAATTCAGTACTCGCCATCTTCACTCTAATCTCATGCAATTCGACACTCTCTGCTTCGATATTCGGAAACGAACCACGGAAGATGGTTTCCCCGAACCGCGATCGACTGGTAGATATCGGGATATAAACGAAATTATCCAGAGTCTCTCCTTCAGGATCTTCCGTCTGTGCCCGCTTATCCGGGGTATTCAGTTCCTGAACCAAGCCGACGACCCGATAATAGACTCCGGCAATTTTCACAGCTTGGTCGAGTGGAGCCTGATAAGGAAACAGTCTGGACGCCAGAGCGGTTGTAATAGCACAGACATTCTGCTGATGTTTCTCATCGGCATCGCACAAGAATCGTCCTTTAACAATATCAACCCCTACAATGCCCGGATAAAACGGCAAGGTGCCGATGACCTGGCAGGGAATCAGATTGACATTGAATCGCACATTCTCCCGAATGATACGCATCGGCAGAACTCGAACTACTCCGGGAATCGTCGACTGTAATCGCGCACCATCCTCGTAGGTTAAACCGTAATTCAATTCGAAGTTCCCGCCTCCCCCACTATCCGAGGCTTCATCGGGCGGCTTGAGACTTCGAATAATGATATTGGTACTACCTAGCTTTTTGATGGCCTCCTGAGCTTCATAAGAGGCTCCTTCTCCTATAGCCAGCATGGAGATAACTGAACAAACTCCGAAGATGATTCCCAGCATCGTCAGTCCCGAACGCAGCTTATGGAGCAACAGGCTCTTAACCCCCAAATGAACAGTGCTTATGAATTGTGAACGTTGCATGAAGATAAACCAAGAGCTGCTCTAGTCAGGCAACTTTCTTTGCTTCGCTGGATTCTCTTGGAGGATTCCTGAAGTCGCGATCAACTTTACCGTCCTTCATATGAAGAACACGGTGAGCCCGTTCCGCCACCATATTGTCATGTGTCACCAGAACGATGGTCTTACCGTCGGCGTTCAGCTTGCCGATCATATTAAGCACCTCAATGCCGGTTTTGGAATCCAGGTTTCCAGTGGGTTCATCGGCCAGAATCATCAGAGGATCATTGGCCAGAGATCGGGCTACGGCCACTCGTTGCTGCTGCCCTCCGGACAATTGATTGGGCCGGTGATGCAATCGATCTCCGAGCCCCACCAATTCAGCCAATTCAGCACAGCGGTCATAAGAGTCCTTCAGGTTCTGTCCTTGGTAAAAAAGGGGCACTTGAATATTCTCAATCACCGTCAATTGAGCAATTAGATTGTAGGACTGAAAGATAAAACCGATCCGCTTTCCCCGGACTTCTGACAAATCGTCATCCGGCATCGTGGAAACATCCTGTTCGCCCAGAAAATAACGACCGGAGGTCGGGCGGTCCAAACAACCCAGAATATTCAGCATGGTGGATTTACCGGAACCGGAAGGCCCCATGATGGCTACGTATTCCCCTTCGGGAATCGAGACATCCACCCCGTTCAATGCCAACACTTCGTGTTCGCCACCAAGCACATAGCGCTTGACGATTTCTTCAATTCGAATGATGGACTTCGACTTCATGACTTAAAAATATACGGATCGATATTGGAACCTGGGTGGATTTATTGAGGATTTCGGTTTCCGCCTTCACGGTTACCCCCGCCCCCTCCACGGTTACCTCCGCCTCCACGGTTACCGCCACCGCGGCGTCCTCCTCCCTCACCACGATTTCCCCCTCCACCCGTCGGACTGACACCATCATCACTTCCTTTTTCGCGACTTTGGCGCATTTTCTGAAATGCTTCGATCATCGGCTTCCGCTCCTCATCACTCAATTTACCGTCCCCATCTTTGTCGTACTGTTTCATCATGGCATCTCGATCAAACCCGCCACCGCCACCACGACGCTGTTGGCCATCACCTGAGTTTGGAGAAGGTGCGCCCGATCTCTCACGGCCATCTGGACCGGACGGCGTTACAGAGGATTTCAATGCAGAGGTATCCGGTTTCAGATCATCTTGAGACAAATTTTCATCTTCAGAGATCACCGCCCCTCCAAGGTCCTCTTCATCGGCGTCCAAAGGCGGAGACAAAAGGACTTTATCGCCTTCTTCCACGCCGGAAAGAATTTGGATGAATTTCGAATCGAACAATCCCACCTTCACCGGAACCGGTTTCGCTTCACTGCTTCCAGCAAGAAAAACCACCTGATGCCCCTTGATTGTGGTCACGGCTTGAATCGGCACCTTAAGTGTCGATTGAATATTGGTCACCACGATCTGAGCAC
>DUCD01000225.1:19042-24028 GCA_012959985.1 Verrucomicrobiales bacterium
TTTAAATCAGGTAAGTCATCCGTAATGAGGATTTCCGTTTTGTATACTTTAAGGTCCGGGTTACCGAATCGGCTCTGAGTATCCGGCAGAGGAGCAACTTTGGAGACCACTCCTTTGTAACGCTTATCCGGCATGGAATCGAGTACGATAAATGCCGTCAATCCTTTGCGGATTTTATTGATGTGAGATTCGTGAATTTTCAACTCAACCTTCATTTCAGAAGTATCGGGCAATTTAATAATATCCTGACGGTTGCGGACCGAAGCCCCTTCCTCAATCATCGATTCAGAGCTGAAACGACTCCGACTGGTGGCATAGACGACCAACCCTGCCTGAGGAGCCTTGATCGTACTGTTTTCCATTTGTTCACGATCATTCAGCAATTTTTTTTCATTCAGAGCCAGGGTATTACTTTCGTTAATAAGATCGGCCCGGTATTGAGCCAACTTGCCTTCCCACTGCTGCTTGATCCTTTCCAGCTCTTTTTTTGCTTCTTCAAGATCACTTTCATTCTGCAACCGCTGCTTGGGATGCGAAAAACGCTTCAAAACCCACAAATTGGTCAGACTTTCGGCCAAATTCAGTTTCAAGTTCTGAACCTTGTTGCTGCTGGTATTGACATTCCTCTCAGTTTCAAATCCATCGGCAAATAGTTTTTTTGCCCAATCCAGTTCGTTTTCGGCAAGTAATAAAGATCCCTCAGTTGAGGTCAGAGCGCTTTCCATCTTGAGGTTTTCGGAAATGGAATCTCCTTCATCAAATTTCTGCAATTCGATTTTCCCAAAGGTCACCCTGAGGTCAGCAGCATCGATTTCACTGCTCATGATGCTTTTCTGAATTTCCATGTTCAGCTCGGCTTGAATAAGAGTCGCTTTACTTTTCTGGAAATTGATTTCCTGCTGATTCAGTTTCTCCTCAGCATCTGCTGTATCCAATTCCACGAGCAACTGGTCTTTTTCAACAAAGGTGCCCTCCGGAACGATAAAAATAATTCGAGAACTACCTTCGACCTCATTTCGAATCACCACTTCATTGACCGCTTCCAGATTCCCGCCTTCTACGATCGACACCAGGAAGCCCCCCTTCTCGACGACATAATAAGCGGACTCCTGTTGAGGTGGCCCAGATTTCTTGATGACCATAACGGAGACGGCAACCAACAGGATCAGCACTAAACCGCTGAGCAGAGGACTCTTTTTGATCAATCTGACAAAAAGGGATGTTTTCTCGGGAGCATTCATATCATCTTAGGAAAATGTCTTCGGGTGGGATGACTTCATCCACCGGTATTATTACACGACCATCTTCGGCCAATCCAGCCAGGTCAACCGTCAAGGAATCCGAACGCAACCAGAATTTCTCCTGATTAGTATCCAGAATCCCCATGTTAACAAACAAATTCAAGCGAGCGGTCAGATAACTTATCAGAGCATCGGTGACATCATTCTGCGCCAGGATCAGGGCATCCTGAGCTTCCCGGACATCACGAACTTCGGAAATACCAGCCTGAAGGCCCATTTCTTCGCCAGTGACCCGTCTTTCGGCCAGACCATATGCGGTATTCTGAATCGAATAGTTTCTTCTGGCCTGTTCCAAATCACGCTTTCCCTGGTCAATTTCATTACGTTTGCGGTCCAACGCCAGTGCAAGGCTGCGAATATCCGACTCAAAACGGACTCGGGTTGCCCGATAGTCATTTCTCTCGTTCAAACGATTCAGCGGCAAGTCCAATTCGATTCCGACTCCGGCCCGGATTTCATTGAAGTCAAAATTGGTATAGTCGGTGGGTTCATCGGAGCGAAGAGAAGCATCTCCAAAAATATTCAGGCCTGGCTTCAATTGATTGGCAGCTACCACAAGTTGTCGCTTGCTGTCTTCAAAACGATCAATGTCATTGAGCAAATCCAGATGATGATTGAGAGCGAGGGAGAAGGCCTCATCATTATTCAGTGTGATCGATTTCAATTCAATTTTTGAGAGATCTTTCAACGCGGTATCATCCAGGTGGAGCTTTGTTCCCAGCGGAATGCTCAGGGTATTCAGCTTGAATCGGTCCAAATTAGCCAAGTAAGTCGCGATGATGTTGATATAGCTGTTCTTGGCATCCAACTCGGAACTCTTAACGTCATCTACATTCAGTTGTTGTTCGAGGCCGGCATTTCCTCTGGCTTCTGTCCGGGCAATCAGCTCAACACGTCGCAGGTAGTTTTGGTAGGAATTCCGCAATCGATCCTTGTCTTGAAGCAATCCGTAATAATCCAGGACCACACCGATGATAAAATCCCGCTGGAACTGGCTGAAGGAGCGCACGGCGTAAATCACATTCCGTTCAGCCTGTTTCAGGTTTTCGGCAACCACTGATTTTCCAGCGCCTCTCAGCAGGGGTTGGAACAGATTGAGGGACAGAGTCGAGATTGCGGATTCTCTTGGGCTTCCGGTATAAAACCTCAACAGATCGTTAGCAATACTTGCACCGATGTTCGCACCTGATTTCAAGGCCTGACTGACGCCCACTCGACTATTGACATTCCCTGAACGCTCACCGTCTGAACTTCGATTCAATTCCCCGGTAGTATTGCCAAAAAACTGAGGACCGAACCGAAATCGTGACCCGGTCAGACTCAGAGAAGTAAGATACAGCTGTTCCTTCTGATTCTGATACTCCCGGCTGTTTTTAACCGCCATGTCCAGAGCTTGTTCGATCGTCAAGGAGATGACATTGGTGCTATGACGATCCAGGATGATTTCCTCCAGAAGAATCTCCTTCGCATCCCGTTCGGAATAACCAGTATTAACATTAAATCCAGAGGATTCTCCGAAAATCTGTTTCTCTACCTGTTCAATGATTCCATAAACTTCCTTGTCGGCTTGTTTGTGGTAATAGGAAGTGGAACAGGATGTGAATAGGAGCCCCACAATCAATGCCGAAAACGGCATCTGTCGAACTCTTAAGTGTTTTTTCAACCAATTTGGAATCATCAACAATGTCACAAAATTTTCTTACTGCATAAAACCAGACTGGAACCTATGCCAGTCAATCTATTTAATACTTAAATTATCGGGGCAATCCGACTGAGGCGATGAAAGTCCTCAATGAATTATGACCATTAATACGCTTCCCGGGTTACAGATATTCACAGCAACCGGAAAAGACCCTGTCTGAAACCGCCGAAATCCATAACTAATAGAGAATGATTGTGAAAAAACACCCCAATCCATCAATATCCGGATTTCATTCCAACGCTAACCATTCTGGGGAGCACGCGACACAATTCGTTGCCTTGACGATCATAGACCAACCCGACAACAGAATAAGCACCTGGATCCGATAAATCTGCAGGCCACTGCGCACGGGCACGTTGAAAATTTCCGTAGGCCTCAAAGGTTTCCATTTTTCCGGGATGCTCTCCAATGACTGAACCTTGGGCATCGATCAGACGGAACATGACTCGGCCGAGTATTTCGGTCTGATTGGGGGGAATACTCATAAAAGCCTGAACCATGGGGTGTGTCTCTTGACTCCAGGGAGTATCGCACCGAATCGGGGTCATGACCGGACCACAGGCCTGCCAGTAATCATTCCGAACGGTTTCAACCAATTGAATCCGAGCCAGATTCGCAGGTTGCTGCACCGATAAAGGACTGCCGTAGGCAAAAGATCGATCCACGCGAGGTCCCCCATCGCTATAGCATAACTCCGCATCAACCGCGATGACCTCATTGAGTTGTGCCTTGAATTCCGGAAAATTCCTCCATGGCAACTTGAATTCGACTTCCATGCCGACCTCAGTGCTGCGAACTCCCACTTCGACACCGATTTTCGTAATGGCCTCTAAGTATCCGGGACGTAGACAAAAGCGAGGCTTGATTTCTTTTTTATCCAGGCCGGTCCAATAGCAGTGAACCGCTCCTTTTCCCCATTCTCGATTACGGAAATCATCTCCTCTACGAGTATCAAAATACCATTCCACTCCATCCCCTTCCCACAAACGGTTGTCGGGAGCCATGTTCGCCTGTTTAGAATCCAGTGTCCTCAACCCAGCATAAAAGGCATCCTCATCCCACATGTAGAAGAACTGGGCCGCACGTTCCGGCAGATTCGGGTTGAAATATTCGACAGGGGTGCAAAAGGCATTTTTGAACTCACTCAGATCACCATCGATCTTCATTCCTGCTGGAGCCCGGGTAGCCAGTCCCCGCACTCCCGGTTTCAATGAACTCTGAATCGGTTCCAGTTCTTCCAGAAAGATGTCCTTATACCAAGCTTCACTCGGGGGACCACTATGAATCTGTATGGCGATTCTACCGGTCTGCGGAATAGAGTCATCCTGCTCGGTATAATCTACAGTCCGCAATCCGTTAATCCACAACTGGATTCGCTTTCCCCGACAGCGGATACGGTAATCGTTCCAGTCATCCGGTTTCAAAACCTCCGCCAACTCCTTCAAATCGGCCTGAGCCAGGACTTTCCTGCGACGGGACTCGTCATAAAGACTGCCCCAGTAACGTTGGCCGAGATCTGCCTGATATCCGATCATTTCGTGATGGTCTGGAATTCTTTCACTTCGAATCTGGACACCGGCATTGACGTTTTCGCCCACAAGTTTGAATTTCAGACTCAGTTCAAAATCCGAATAGGATTTGACGGTGGACAGAAACTGGTTCTGTGGAATCCGATTTTTCAAATTTCCACCAACTAAGGCACCGTCTTTAATCCGGAAAGATTCCAGAGGACCTTGCCAACCTTCAAAGCTATGACCATCAAATATACGGTTTGGATTGGCGGCTGAGCCAATGGAAACAATCATCAGGCCACAAAGGCTGATGAGGCCGTAAAGGGAGGCATTTCTTAATTTCATATTCTGTAATGGTCAGGATTCATCCTGAAACGGGAACCCAGAATGGTTCTCGATTTTTTATTGAATTTTCAGGAGCAGGAGCAGGCAGAATAATGTCAGAGTACCCCCTGTCAGGCAACTCGGATTT
>DUCD01000226.1 GCA_012959985.1 Verrucomicrobiales bacterium
AGATAAAACAAAGTGCTGTGGTGCACACACCCAAGAAAAAGAAGAATCTGGTGAGTGTTGCCAAGTAAAAGACGAAGAACAAAATTTTTTAGAAAAATTGGTCGAAGAAGCAAAAATGAAAAGAGGCGATGTTTTTCGGAGTGATTTCGGTGTGATGAACCAAGGCTGCATTGGCGACCACATGGCTCGTTTCTCTTTCCAGGATTACTTTTTCGTCTTCGGAGGTCCCCAGTTGCTGGTGCCCGTGTCCGATTCCGGCGATGATCCACGATGTTTTGACGTCGACGAATACAGCATCGTCATCGGCAGTGTAGCTTTTTCCCAGGACACCCACCACTTTCATGCTGAGGGGGTAGGTTCCCCCGATATCAAAAATATTGTCCGGATCCGTCAATAAGCGATCGCCCGGTTTCAAGCTGAATTCCTTCGCTACTTCGGCGCCGACCAGGCAGTCTCCGATCTGCATCAATCCTCGGCCCTGTTCAACCGTAAGTTTGCGAAACTGGGTGTATTCCAAGGAGGTTCCCACCACCGGGTAGTTTTTTGCCGTGAAGCGGACATGAAGCGGAATCGCTTTGGCATATCCGCTGGCCTGGATTTGTTGAACATCCTTCATGGACAAGGTGTCGGAAATCTGTGCTTTGAAATAAAGAGCGTGCAGCGCCAAGTCGAACCGACTCCCTTTCGCCCCAACCACTAACGGTGTCTGCTCAGCACGATGAAGAATCTGAGACTGAAACTGGTTAAGGACCTGATGCAGCGTCAGCGGAAGAAAAACCGTCAAGGTGACACACGAGATCATGATGGCGGTTTTACCTTTGTAGTGGCAGATGTAATGCCAGGCAAGGATCAGGCTGTTCATCTGACATCTCCTTTGATTCTGAAATCTTCAAAATCGATGACTCTGTCAAAGCCGTCCAATAAACTGTGATCATGAGTGACGACGATCAGGGTCGAGTGGTTTTTCGCAGAATGAGAAAAAAGGAGATCCCGGAGGTTGCTCTTGTTTTCCGGATCGAGATTGCCGGTCGGCTCATCGGCCAGAAGGAGACCAGGTTGTGTCAATAAGGCTCTGGCGACCGCAACACGTTGCTTTTCACCTTGAGAAAGCGCATCGATTCTCCGTTCCAGCTTGTTGCTGAACCCGAGATCTTTTGCTAATTCTTCGAGGGCCTCATCCCAATGGGTGTCCGGTTCGGCGTGACGGTTGATACGGAATGGAAGTCGAATATTTTCACGTACATTCAGGTGCTCCAACAGCTCAAATTCCTGAAATACAAAACCGATGTTCTGAATTCGGAACCTACGCCTTTCCGTATCCGACATTTTACCCACCTCATGGTCACCCACTTGAATGCGGCCTCCCTGCGGGATGTAAATTCCCGAGAGGAGTCGCAGCAGGGTCGTTTTACCGGAACCGCTGGGTCCGACGATGGCAGTTTTTGAGCCGGATTCAATTTCCAGATGCGGAATGTGCAACGAAAACGACCGTGGGTTGAAGGAAAACAGGAGATCTTGGATGGAGGTCCGCATGGCATGAAGACGAACTTAATCAGTCAAAAACACGTTTGTCCTGTGCCCAATAAAATTCGCTGAAAATAATCAACATAGTGGAAGTAATCCATCGTTCAAGGTCATTCCAGATTCATGCGTTTCAGCAAATCGTGAAAGGTGGTTTCGTTATGCAATGGTATCAGTCTTGGGTTCACGTTGATGTTGAATATCCAGGTCGATTGCTCACGGACGGCTTTTTCAAGCGAACGCTGTGCTTCAACCATTTCACCCAGCCCCGCATAGACCCAAGCCAGATAATACGCATCGACAAATCGCCCCTGGTCCTGCAATTTCAGCAGCCTGCGAAGTTGCTCTCCGGCCTCAGCCATTTTACCGGCCTTGGCGTAGGTGTGTCCGAGTTCGGCGATGATGATGGGGCGATCGCCTTCTTTGAGTGTAAGAGCCCCTTGCAATGTCTCGGTGGCTACCTGATAGTCGCCTTTAAAGGTCAGCGCCGCACCAAGGATCTGCAAGCCGTAGACAAAATCGACTTCCATCGCCAGGGCTTCACGGCAAAGAGCAATGGCGCTTGGGTAATCCCCGATGAATAGATAGGTCAACGCAAACTCAATGGCGATGACACTTGAGAGCGGGTCATATTGGAGGGCGAGGAACCATTCATTTTTGGCCTCTGCCAACTTGCCCTGAGACTCCAGGTAGTGGGCCATGTAGTGGTGAGCATCGGCATAGCGCGGTTTGAGTTGGATGGCCCGGATGGCGTGTTCGCGGGCTTTCTCCCAATTCGATCCGCTAAACATGTAATACATTGCCAAAGAGACTTCGGCCTGGGCAAGCTCAGGATCGATCCGCAATGCACGCCGAGCGTAGCGCTCGGCCTCGGCAAGAACTGGCTTTGGCGGTTCAAAGTCACTGGCGAGTGCCGCGTTACAATCGGCCAGGCCCGAGTACGCCAATGCGTAATTCGGGTCTTCGGCAATGGCCTGCTTGAGATAGATAATGCCTTGCCGTAATCCCTCGCTTGTGAATGAATTCCAGCCGTCCCGACCTTTCAGGTAAAGTTCGAACGCTTTGCTGCTGTTGGTGTATTTCTTCTCTATCTGCTGACGCTCGGCTTCCAGCAGTTTTACTTTCAGAATCCGAGCGACCTCGAAGGCCACTTTGTTTTGAATGTTGTCCAGATCCTTCATTTCCCCAGCAAACGTCTCTCCCCAATGATTCACCCCATCGCTCGAATCGATTAACCGGATGTTCACTGTGATTCGGTTGTCGACCTTTCTCACTGTGCCGGTGAGCAACGTGCCCGATTCCGTCTTTTCCCCGATCAGGCGCGGCTCCAGTGCCGCGATTTGTGTGTTGATGCGCGGGATGATGGCCAACCCACTGATCTTCGAGAGCTCAATCCCAAGTTGATCTGCAATCGCCCGGGCAAAATGCTCGTCCTCCAAAGCCGGACTGAAATTTTTAAATGGCAACAGTGCGATCCGAAGCGGATCCAAGGCGGGAATCGCATGGGTTTCCACCACCGATTTCGGCGGTGTGGAAGGAATTTTTGGCAGTTCCGGTTGAGGCCGAAATACTGCCAATGCCCCGATGAGGAGAATTATGGCGGCCCATCCAAGTAGCACGACGCGCCCTTCCCGGGTATGGGCCGTTCTCGGCGAAGAGGCCTGACCCAGTAGGGAACTCTGCTGCCACGGAAGCACGACGCGATACACGTCAATGGGCGTCTTGATGTTCTTCAATTGGGCCGCGTCCAGCTTGACCAGCGGCGTGTCCAGTTTGTTCACCACCTGGTCGTAAACGGGCCCTGAGAGACAGATACCCCCTCCCTCGGCCAGCGGTTCGATGCGCGCCGCAATGTTGACATCGTCTCCGAATATGTCGGCTTCGCGCAACACCACGTCACCAAGGTGAATGCCGATACGGATGTGAATGCGGCGTTCGGCGGACATGGTGGCGTTGTACTGAATGAGCACGCGCTGGATTTCGAGTGCGCACTGCGTGGCTTGGAGAGCGCTGGCGTATTCGACAAGGAATCCGTCACCCGTGCTCTTAATCTCCCGTCCGCCGAATTCAGGAAAGAGGGGGCGGAGTAACCGGTGATGTTCCGCCAGTAGCGTGAGCGCAAGCTTTTCATCGCGGTGCATGAGCGCGCTGTAGCCAACCATGTCGGTGAACATGATGGCAGCGAGCTTTCGATCTTGCATAGATTATTTTCAGTTAAACCTCAAAATTCTCCCATTCATACTTTACCTTTTCCATAAGTTTTCTTTTTTGGAATATTTATTATTGAACTTTTAGTTAAATAAGATGGTTAGTTTTTTAAAGAATTATAAAGGACAAGTTTGGGTTGAAACGGTTTTGTATACTTTAATAGGTTTGATATTAATGAAGTAGTTGAATGGTTTAGTGCATATTCATTAACCGAAAAAAAAGAAAAATATTTACTCTCTGATCTTGCCTAT
>DUCD01000227.1 GCA_012959985.1 Verrucomicrobiales bacterium
GACACACCGAGAACGAGAGGAATTTTGTCAAAAAGTTAAATGGTTGTTCGGGTTCGAAAAGGCGTTTTAAAAGAGAGTTAAAATTGAAATACCGAGAAAAATGTTGGCAACCAGTCACAACGTTACGGTCTCAAAAGTCTCCGGCGGTAAGTCTCCACGACTTCGCCTGGGAATCACACTGCAACGGTCTCTTCCAAATGCCTATGGCAGCTTGAATTTACAATTCGCCACTCACACCTTTATATGTCAATATCGATTGAACTTTCTGCTAAAACATGCTGTTTTCGAGGGAACATTTTCGACACAATCCAAAGTATTTATATTGTTTATTGATTTTTGACAATGATCAGGAGTAATTCCTATGTGGTCCCCAAAACTTTTTCGTGTTTTTCTCATCACCTGCATATGGCTAAGCGCTGGTTTGGTGTACAGCCAGACCGACGCGGATGCACCGCGGATCCCCCCGACCACTGAACTTGGCGGTCCGGCGATTTGGCCGCCCTACGAAAAAATTGAAGCGGTATTGAAGCATTGGGCGAAGAATAATCCTGATCGCTACACACTGGAAGAGCAAGGGCTCTCCGTTGACGGCCGTTCCATTTATTCCGTCACCATGACCGATCCCACTGTGCCCGACAACACCAAAGAGCATGCTTTGGTCACGGCATTGCACGCGGGCATCGAGCGGGGTGCTTCCACCACCGTGATGAGCATCATCGAATGGTTTTTGTCTGATGACCCCCGAGCGGCTGATATTCTGCACAACCAGATCGTGGTATTTCTACCTTTAGTGGATCCGGATCGCTATGAAAAAGGGCACTTCACCCCGATTTATACCGAGTGGAACACCGAAGGTCCACTCAAGCCGGACGAAATACCCGAAGCGGTCTATGTACAAAAAGTATTCGATGAGTTTCAACCCGATATTCATGCCGATATTCACGGGACTAGCCTGGATTTCAAAAAATACATCATGTTCGAATCATCGGGTGCGGCCTACTCTAATAATGCGGTTCGCCCCTATCACCGAGAGATTATCCGACAAATGAATGTGGCGGCTCTGGATGCTGGTTATCCTATGGATACAGGAGAATCGGATGCAGAGCGTCAGTTCTACGGTCCCGGAGTGTCTCAGATGGCCCGAAAGAGTTGGTATGGTCAACCGCGCTACTATGGCTCCACCTATCTCTACGACCATTTCCATACTCTCATCTCGGCGACCGAGGTGGCTTGGGAACAGAGTGGTCTCATCCGCCACCAGCGACTGCTGGAAATCGGTAATGAGCGTTGGCCCGGCTATTATTACACGGGCTATCCGAATCGGGTCATCATGGGCAACACCCATGCCACCTTGGTCGCCTATGGTCAGGATGCCGAATCCCGACGACGCAGCCGCCTGGAGCTTTGGAACCGTATGGATGAATTCACCTTCGGCACTCTCGATCCCGCGATGGAAGGTCGAGCCAGCGCGTTTCTATCCACGAGTGCCCGTGCCCACCAGGATTACCTGAGTGGTCTTATGATGGATGAAGCACTGGAACGTTTGAAAAAATATCCGGGCTTGAATTATGAATCCATTGAGGCGTTTTTCCGGGATTGGCCCGCGGGACAGAACGGCCCTACTCCTCAGTTATACCTCACACGGCGAGCAACACAAGCCCCACCCGTCACGGGTGATCCCATTGATGTTAAATCCAATCCCATTAAACACGGTGCCAGCATCAAATTACGGCTCCCCTACCAGAGAGCAACCATCGAGTCACTCGAATTAAACGGTCGCCCCATTCCCCGATCCGAAACCAGCGGATATGTGACTTGGGTTGCTCGGGGGTGTACATACATCCAGGTAAATCTGTCGCCCGAGCAATTGGCCAAAGATGATCTCTTTATTGTCACGTGCGCTTATGATCCCGGTGAGACTCGGGGACATTGGGATACCTGGCGAAGGATCGTATTGAGCCAAAAAAAGATGACACCGGGGAGTAGTCGCTAGGCAGCCTTTTAGAGACCGTAACGTTGTGACTGGTTGCCAACATTTCTCTCGGTTTTTCAATTTATCCTCTCTTTTAAAACGCCTTTTCGAATCCGAACAACCATTTAACTTTTTGACAAAATGCCTCTCGTTCTCGGTGTGTCGACGCATTCAGGTTTCCCACGTATCCGTAGATTGTGTACTTGTCAAGCGTCAGTGGGACCACCCTGTTTGTTCCGCCCATCCTCTTGAAGTGACAGTCAGTTGTTTTCCAAATGCTCCCGTCGAATAACAATTCGCCATGCAGGGGCGCTCCACGGGCCTTTCCTTGATGCCGACCGGATTCGAAGCGCTGGGTAGCGACGGGCTGCGGGACATGATCCAGTATCTCTGCGCCGATGCTTTACAGTATCGCATCATCAATCTGCAAACAGCCTTCACTGCCAACAGCCAGGAGGGAATCTACGCAAACCGCCAATCCAAAAGAGAATCCCTCCGATTTAAGCAATTTGGAATCGTTCGCGTGGATGGAATCCCCTTCGAAATCGCACATCCTGAAAAGTCCCAAACTGGAAAGAATGTGATCGTTCTTAAAGGCGGCAGTGGATATTCAAAACGCTATCCCCGGAAAGTAATCGCCACGACGAATGTTCGCGCCAAGAGAATCCACTTTCTCGGAGGTGTCGGAGGCTGGGCCTGGCCTTTTGGCGGCGACAAATTCAAGGGCAGGGATGTTGCCCGGTTCACCCTCCACTTCGAAGACGGTCATACCGAGGAAACGGTTTTCCGAAATGGGATCGAGTTTGCGGACTACAACGGCCACGCCAATGTTCCCGGTTCCCGGGAGGCCCCTGAAATCGTCCGTAATGGCCAAGTCCGCTGGTTCAGCGTCAATGTAAAACAGGATGGCATTATCAAGACCATCGCCCTTGCGAGCTTCGATAACGAAGTGGCGCCTACCTTCGTGGCATTGACGGCGCAGACTAGATGAGCTCTCAAAATCGTGTTTGCATTCATCCGGGCTTCAAAGTAGCAAGACATGAGAATATTATGAAAACAACACGACTCGTTCTGCCGGCACTCTTACTTTCCGCATTCACAGTCCTGGCCGGAGGCGCTTCAGAGCCGATCTCCACAATGATTGTGGGTGGCGGTTCATCGCACGATTTTCAGCGTTGGTTCAATCAGGCGGACGCTGAAACATTGCGCAGTGTCGGGGGCAAAGTAATTTACACGGAAAATACCGCGGGTCTGGCGGAGGCCATTGAGAAAGTGGACATTCTCTATTTAAGCAACAACAAGCCCTTTGAGGATCAGGCAACCAAAAATGCCATCTTCAAACACGTCGCCTCAGGGAAAGGCCTATTGCTTGTCCACCCCGCCTTATGGTTCAACTGGAAGGACTGGCCTGAATACAACCGGGATCTCTGTGGTGGCGGGGCGCGAGGCCATGACAGATTTGGGGAGTTTACGGTAAATACTACTCAAAAAGATCATCCCATCATGAAAAATGTGCCCAAGTCTTTCCCTATCGGCGATGAACTTTACTACTTCGTTCCAGACCCCAAGGGTCCCGGAATAGTGACACTCGCCTCGGCAACTTCCACTAGGAAACAAAAAACGTATCCCTCAGTCTTTGTGGTCAAACACCCCAAGGCGCGCATTGTGGGGATCACGTTGGGTCATGACGGGCTCGCCCACGATCATCCCGCCTACAAAACGATTCTCAAAAACGCGTTCATCTGGCTCTCGAATCAACAGTAATTTAAATCGAAATAGGGATCGATTTCGATCTCTTTACTCACGTTTAATTGCACGAAGGAATGTTGTGAACGGTTACTGGGGGACTCCTCCTCCAGTTTCTATCCCGCCCCCCCCGGCTCAAAGGACAATAAATGCGCACAATCAACCAATTCAGGTCAGTGCTGACGCATGAGTCAGCAAATGCACTAAATGCAGTGGTTTCCGGGGGAAAGTGAAAAAACTTTT
>DUCD01000228.1 GCA_012959985.1 Verrucomicrobiales bacterium
CACCGGTCGGCGGTTGGCATTCACCGATCGCGATGATATCGACCGTATCGTCGAACATTCGGCTGCATCCGGCTATAAATTACGCGACTTAGTGCAAGCGATTGTGGCCAGCCGTTCGTTTCAGACCAAGTAGATGAGTAAACAGATGAAGTACATCCATGCAATGGTCGCAAGTTGGTTATTAATGTTCTGTCAGGGCTCGGTCTTGGCCGACGATGGGTCTGTATTACCGACGTCAGCACGCCCGAACATCATCCTGATCATGGTGGATGACATGGGACGAGACTGGGTCAGCTGCTACGGTTCGCCGCACCAGACGCCGTGCGTGGACCGACTGGCAAAACAGGGCCTCCGCTACGAAACGGCATGGTCGATGCCGATTTGCACTCCGACTCGCGTGACGCTGTTGACCGGTCAATACCCATTCCGGCATGGATGGACGACTCATTATGACGTTCCAAGGCAAGGTGGCGTAGGTTTGGATTGGAACCAGTTCACGACCTTTGCCCGAGTTCTTCGCAACGCCGGATACGCCACCGGCATCGGTGGAAAATGGCAGATCAATGATCTCCGCCGGCAAAAAGACGCTCTCTGGCAACACGGTTTCGACGAGCACGCTGTTTGGACCGGAGCCGAAAAAGGTCATGAAGAAACGGAGAAGCGTTATTTTGACGGCTACGTGATGACCAACAACCAACGAAAAACCGTGCCCTACGGACCGGACGCAATCAACAACTTTGCGATCGAATTTGTCAAGCGTCATCGGGATCGACCTTTTCTTTTCTACTATCCGATGTTGCTCGCGCATGGCCCGTACGGATCGACGCCGTTGAACCAGAAAAATGCTCCGGTCGAGAAGCCGGAACAATATGCCGGGTATGTGACCTACATGGACTATTTGGTAGGCCGTTTGGTCGACGCGGTTGACGAAGCAGGCATTGCCGACCGAACAATGATCGTCTTTACGGGCGACAACGGCTCTTCAACCGTTGGGGCACTCCACGGATCACCCTATAAGAAAGGAAAAGGTCAACGCGCCGATTGGGGCGTCCATGTCCCGCTCGTTGTTCGTGCGCCCTTTCTGATTCCGCAGGCAGGGCTGACGTCGAATGATCTGGTCGACTTCACCGATTTCTACCCGACGTTCGTCGAATTGGCCGGTGGAAAACTCCCCGACGGCATTCAGATCGACGGGAAATCCCTTCTGCCGAGTTTGTCCGGTGATGAAGATCCGTTTAAAAAACGGAACTGGATCTACTCGCAGATTGGCGATTTTCGCATGGTGCGAGACTGGCAGTTCTCACTCGACAATCAAGGTGGTTGCTATCGACTCTCCGACGATCCGCTGCAAAAGAACAACCTTTTCACGTCGCAAGAGCGGATCATCCCCGGCCGTCGCGATCGGCTGAAGATGATCCTCGACCGGTTCCCGGTCGACGCGAAACGTCCCTTCGATTCTGCACAAGGACGAACGGCAAGCGATTGAGTCTCGACCCCGTGGGGTCAATTTATTCAGCCCAACGGTTTTCCCACGTTTTCAAGCGTCTTGCAGATCTCTGGAACCTTCTTACCCTTGCCAAGCTCTACATCCGCTTGACGTAACTTCGGAATAATCTGATCCACACCATGTCGTTTCTTAGGCATCTAAACAATCCTTTCCCGGCCTTCGGCCGGAAAGGATTCTCTCACTTAACATGGATCAATTTTAGGGGAGGGGGTCACTTTCGATCGGGTCCATTCATCGGGTCTCTTCTCTAGTGCTTAAACTTCGGCGCTGCAAACGCCAGAAGTCTCATTTTGAGACGACTGTCTCAAATCATACGCCTTACGACTGGTTCGAAACCGCATACAGCTACGATATCGGAAGAGCTTGTCAGAGGGAATTTCTTTTTTTAGAGAAGGCCTCACTCTAAATCTCAGTTTCTGGATAGGTTTATCTGAGTGGTTGCCTTACAGACAACTTCAGACCTAAAAAACCAGCCTATTCCGTATCCGAAGTAACCGGGAGTCGACTGGAACGCGATTGCGCCAGGGGCATCTTTTTGGCGGGAAACAGCGAGCGAGTTTCCACATCGCTCCCCGTTTTTACTTCGATTGGCGCATTAATTGCTTTTCCTTTTTGTTTGCGTTTCCAAGTTGTTCGCCCAATGGCCGCAACCAATTGCGTTTTCAACAAGTCTCGCAGGGATTTAAATCGCATGAACATTCTTCAAATACCGAGAACACTGGCATTAACCGACATAGCATATGAGCACCGGGCAATTCATCATCCTTATCTGCAAGCGCTTGCCTCTGGAGATTTACCCAATCCACAGGCGGCTCTTGAGGATTTCGCCATACAGTATCAAGGCTACACCAGTTGGTTTCCGAATTACCTCACCTGCGTCATGTCCAAGCTTCAGAGCGAGCGGCACCGCGGCTACTTTGCCGAAAACTTGGATGAAGAAAAAGGGCATCTCGATGCGGAAACGGTCCAACAGTTGGAACAGTTGGGGATTGCCGAAGCATGGGTCCAGGGAATCCCTCACCCGGTTCTCTTTCGCCGTTTTCGAAATGCACTTGGTATCGACGCCCATTCGAAACCACTCTGCCACGCCGTGATCGACTGGCGCCAGAAGTTTCGCTCGATGCTTCAACAGTGTTCGGCATCGGAGGCCATTGGAGCGATGGGATTGGGAACCGAGTCAATCGTCAAGCATATCTACCGCTACATTACGACTGCAATCCAGGAACACACCGATCTCTGTCGAAGAGACTATGTCTTTTTCGAATTACATTCGGAAGTCGATGACGAGCACGCCGAGTTGATGATGCGAGTTGCCGATGACCTTGCCGATGAAGCGCCGGGTAATCTCGAGCAGATTCATCGAGGCATGATCAAGGCGCTCGACTTGCGTGCCACATTCTGGGACGCGATGTATGCCAGAGCGGGAGAGGCGTAAGATGAGTTTGCTTAAAGACGCACGAGAGATCTACAACGCGCAGGCTAGCCAGTGGAGTCGCGATGAGCCAATGTTGCTGTCGGATTATTCCGCTCGTCCTTTTCTACTGGACCTATGCGAACCAATCGCCGATGCAACCATTCTCGATCTCGGATGCGGCGAGGGCTACTTCTCTCGTGAAATGATGAAACGGGGAGCCAAGCGGACCCTTGGAATCGACATTTCCGAGGAAATGATTGCCACCGCGATTGAACAACAGCGAAGACATCCCTGGAATGGACTCGATTACTCAGTCGCCGACCTTCGCAATCCTGACATCGTCGGTGCCGCGTCATACGATCTGGTGGTGGCCGTTTTCTTGTTCAACTACATGACCCTCGAAGAGACCTGTCAGACCATGCAGCAGGCGTTTACCGCGCTTCGACCGGGAGGCCGTTTGATTTTCTCAGTACCCCATCCAGTTTTGCCCTTTCTGAAAAAAGACCGTTTTCCTTTCTACTTTGAAACATGGGACGGTTATTTCAGTGGACGGGGCAATCGGTTTCCAGGAGAAATCTGGCGTATAGATCGAGTTGCCGTGAACGTGCAGTGCGTACATAAGACAATCGAAGACTATTTCTGGTGCCTGAAAAAGGCGGGCTTTCGTCTGATGCCCGACGTTCATGAACTGAGGATCACCGGCGAACATGTTCGTCTCGACCCGGAGTTCTTTGGCCCGCTTTTGGATTTACCATTACATCTAGCCATTCAGGTCGAAAAACAATGAACGATTTCGAAATCGCCAACAAACTCCGCTGGCATGGTGGAGTTCCTCGATTAGAGCAAGTCGCCATTGAGATTCCGAACCGAGTCATCCACGAGTGTCTCGATTTGCGGTTCGGGCAATCCGATGAGCTGGAAGAGTCGATCCGGGAATCGGATGCAATTCTGGCGTTTCTCGTCTAGCTGTCAGTGGTCCACTCTTGGTCGATGTCCTGAGGAAGATGTCGTGGTGGGTGAGACCTTGCCAGGTCAGAACC
>DUCD01000229.1:0-2915 GCA_012959985.1 Verrucomicrobiales bacterium
TTATCCCGGCAGCGGCTGAGTCCATGGTGTTCCAGACTGTTAATGTCCGATTCTATCGCACTGTGCCGGTTCTTGAACTGAATGAATTGCCGGGTCGACTCCCGCTCTTTGTCCTTAGCACTCAACCTGCCTTTCTTCGGCATCACCACCAGTGGAACCTTTTGTTCCAATTCCTCACGGTCGGCGGCCCGACTGAATCCCTTATCAAAACTCATCGATGCAAACGCATTCTCTCCGTAGTTCTCAAAGAGCCGCCGAGCCATCGGCAGGGTCTCCTGATTGTCTGCGCTTTTCTCCATCACCTTGTAATCAAGCACCAGTTGGTGCTGGTCGGTGGTGATGAGAATCTTATGTCCCAGTTCCACCGGGGGATGCAACTTGCCTTTGTTAATCCATTCAGTGTGGGGCTCGAACAGGGAAAAGATTTTTTCTTCGTGCGGGATCGTTTCCTCTTCAAGCATGCGGCGCTTCACCAGATCAATATGCTTGATTAACATCTGATGAAAATACCGGGCCTCTCCCAATCCGGCTGCCTGAAGCTGTCTGGTTACAACAGCCGTTAATTCCTCAATGTTCTCTGCAACCTTCTGCTCCAGTTCCCCAGACTTACTCAGATAGATTCTGACGGCTTTGGGCAATCGCTCTTCTTTGTTTTTTCCTCCGCCATGTTTAATCCGGCCTACCTGCCGCATCTGACCTTTGATCACTTTTTTCCAATATTTTGCTTTGCGCCAGCATTTGATTCCGAAACTCTCACTCAGCCCTGTCAACAGCTCAATGCACTTGCGTGCTCCATCCCATAACAAATTGATGTCGGTGGGAAAATGGACATTGGTTTCCAGAACATAACTGTCGGTCTTAGCTTCAATTTTTCCGTCGTCTTTTTTTTAAACTCATTACGTCCGTGGCTTACGACAATGGCGTTGATCCGGCCCAGCAGTTCTTCATCCACATGGCAGACGTTCTGGCTGAGTGTCTTTTGGTGAAAACTTCGTCCACCATCTTTGACCGGAGCCACACCAAGAATCTCGCGCAACAGGGTGTCGTAATTGGTATTATGTTCGAGCCGATCATAGTCGCAGTCCAACCCGATCCGTGTGATCCCCAACACCAGAATATGCCATAGATCCATCCCCGGGCGCCCCGTCTGCTGCTTATCTCCCTGTATCTTTTGCTCCAGCACCTTGAATATCTCCTCATTGACTTCAGTTGTCAGGAAAATCCACTGCAGACCTGCCAGAATTGGAGCAAGCTCGTCCCGGCTTTTGAGGGGAATTGCAATCTGCTCAATGGGGGTTGGTCCCAGTTGCAATTGATAGTCTAGAATCGCTTGCGCATGGGGCTGGATCTTATCTGCTCAGAGAAAAATTGACCAGCGAATCTTTGGAGTCAATCAGCCGTTTTTCCGTAGTTTTCTGATTTCGAGCTGATTATTCGCTCACTCTGGTTGCCGGTTTGTCCTTGCCGCTAAGGCTGGAGCAGGTTTTCACTCAGACACTACTTAACAGAAAAATTCGATTAAAACGAGGTAATTATAGACGAAACGCCTGGTATTGAAGATGTTCCGGGATTCTTTCAAATTTCAGAATGTGATCCCATGTCTGTCTTTGACGGATCTCAAATTCCTGATTGCCATCCAACAAGACTTCAGATCCGATTTTACGAGTATTATAGTTCGACGACATAACAATACCGTAGGCTCCAGTGTCATGAAGAATCAGATAATCGCCCACATCGGCTTTCGGGAGAGATCGAGGAACCACAAAGCTCCCCTCTTCCTGGGTAAAGACATCTCCGGATTCGCAGAGAGGCCCTCCGACAACCGCATTGATCTCTTCTGACGAAAATGACGTATCGCGTTGAGAGACAATGGATATGTGGTGATAAGCTCCGTAAAAAGCTGGACGAATCAGGTCATTGAATCCCGCATCCACTAGATAAAAGCAATTGTCACCCATCGTTTTCACAGCACAGATCCGAGTCAGTAGAGAACCCGACTCCGAAACCAGGTAACGCCCCGGTTCAACTTCCAGAGTCACGGACTCTCCAACCATTTTCTGAATCGTATTCCGGGCGTCGTTCCAGAGCTGATAATAAGCATTAATATCAATTCGAGAGCTGTCTTCTTTTCCACAATAGGGCACCGGCAGACCGCCTCCGGCAGAAATGGTCCGCACTCCGTTTCCGAATCGCTGCGCGGCGGTCACCATGAAATCACAGACTTTCGAAAGATGCTCGAAATCGCTTCCAGAACCGATATGCATGTGGAGACCATTGATATTAACCCCCAATTTCTGGCCCATTTTGACACAATCCGTGATCTGCTCATGCCAGATTCCATGCTTGGACAAATCACCCCCGGTATTGGTTTTGCGGCTATGACCATGTCCGAATCCCGGATTAATACGAAGCGTTACATCCACCTGGATGCCGGCATCGTGCAACTGACGAATCATATCCGGTGATCCCACATTCACCGGAATTCGATGTTTTTGAATCATTTCCAGAGCATCTCTGTCGAAAATATCCGCGGTATAGACAATCTGGGCTTCTTCACCTCCAGTGAAACCCGCCTTCAGTGCCCGGTAGATTTCACCGGCCGAGACAGCATCCACCGTCAAACCCTTTTTTTTCATTAACGCAAGGATAGCTAGATTGGAGTTAGCCTTCTGCGCATACCGAACAACATCAAAGCATTTCAGTTCGGAGATTCGCTGTTCGATGACCTGCTGCTGATAGATCCATAATGGAGTGCCATACCTACTGGCCAATCGGCGGATGCGGTCATCTGAAACAGGCTTGATCTCAAGCGTATTCGTAGTCATTAACAATTCAGTGAATCAACAGGGGGGACGAACCAGTATTTCTTCAATAACCGCTCGTTTTGGCAAATGAATGGCCAGTAGTACACATTC
>DUCD01000229.1:2987-18416 GCA_012959985.1 Verrucomicrobiales bacterium
CGGTCGGTGGCGTAGGGCGTTGCTTTAAAAACGGGGTATCGATATCTCCGGGAAAAACGGCGGTCGCCCGGATACCGTTTTCGCTTTCCTCAAGATTGATGGACTGAGTCAACCCACTGAGACCGAACTTTGAAACGACATAACCCACGCCCGCTTTAGCATTGGCAAATTTTCCTGCGTCTGAAATGACATTCACTATCGTCCCTTCGCCCGCGAAGCGCATGAACGGTAAAAATGCCTGTACGCAATAGAAAGCTCCATTCATATTCGTATCCAGAATTCGGTGATAATCCTGATTCTGAAGAACTTTCAGACTCCGCTTCGGAACATTGAACCCCGCAGAGTTTACCAGCACCTGAACCGCTCCGTAATGATCCAGAATCTTTTCGGACATGGAACGAACCGCTTCGCAATCGGTGATATCACAGGAACAGACAAGTCCGTCCCCTTTGTTCTGATCCAACAGACCGAGGGTTTCTTCCAATGCGCTTTGCCGTCTCCCGACCAAGCCAATATTCCACCCTTTACCATTCAGCAGAACGGCAACAGCACGCCCCACTCCACTTCCAGAACCTGTAATGACGGCTGTCTTACTCATATCGTTTGTCCCTACAAAAAAATAACCCGGGAAAAGCCATATTTGCCGTTCCCGAGTTTATAATAAGAAAATCGGGATCAGACCTTAACCCATTGTCTGGATTTAGCGGACTCTTCCACGGCCTCGAGAACCCTTTGATTCTTTACGCCATCCTCAAAAGTGGGCTGAATTGACTTACGCTTGCCCACTGCATTGACAAAATCAGCCAAGGTATGGACGAAGGTGTGTTCATATCCGATAATATGACCGGGAGGCCACCACTGACCCACAAAGGGATGAACGCCTCCCTGCTGAGTGATCAGGATATCATTAAAGCCCTGACGATCCTCCGGTGCCGTATTATCGAAGAATTTCAAGCGGTTCATGTCCTCGAAATCAAAACTGAGCGAGCCTTTCGAACCATTAATTTCAATACTGATGTGATTCTTGCGCCCCAAAGCAAATCGGGTCGCTTCCAAGTTCGCCACGGCTCCATTCTTGAATCGACCGATAAATAGGGAAGCATCATCAACCGTCACCTTACCCATCTTCTTTTTCTGAGATTTCGCACCTAAACCGTCGCCTTTTCCCGACATATCCGGGATGGGACGCTGCTTAATAAAGGTCGGCATCAAACCGCAGACTTCCTTGAATTCACCGACAAGATAACGCCCCAGATCAATGATATGGGCATTGATGTCACCATGAGCCCCGGAACCACTGACTCCCTTCTTCATGCGCCATACCAAGGGGAAATCGGGATCGACAATCCAATCCTGAGCATAACGGGCATGGTAGTGATAGATTTTACCGATGGCACCCTCTTCTATCATCTTCTTAGCGTGAGCAATGGCTGGAATTCTCCGATAATTGTGACACACCATGTGCACGATCCTGGCTTTTTTGGCAGCATTCAGCATTTCCTTGCATTCCGCGACATCCATACCCAGTGGTTTTTCACAGAGAACATGCTTGCCTGCCTTCGCGGCCTCAATGGCAATTTCTGCATGAGAATCGTTAGGCGTTGTGATATCCACCGCGTCTATCTCGGGCGAATTCACCACGGTTTTCCAGTTCGTTGAGGCATTGTTCCACCCCAACGATTTGCGCGCTTCTTCAACCGCCTGCGGATCGCGTCCACAAATAGTATGCATTTCCACTTCTCTCTTCAGTGGAAAGAAATGCCCGACTTGCCTCCATGCGTTCGAATGGGCCTTGCCCATGAATCGATGCCCGATTAATCCCACACGTAATTTTTTTCCAGCCATAAATATTTTCTACAAGTTGTTGAGCAAAAGAATACGTTTCTTATAATTATCCTCGTTTTTCAAGTCAATGACTTGTTGGAACAACCCATCGATAGTGAATTCAGTTTAAGAATAAATAGCTAGAAGGCCTGGGCAAACGGCTAAATGGCTAAATCGGCTGACAACAAGCGTTTAAATAAGATTTCAGAGAAAAAATCAGAGAAATGTCGAAAAAAGCACCAAACAGTATTGACTTACCTCCTCTCTCTGATAATTTTCCGCTCCTTATTTGAAAAGAGAGCAGTGAAAACGATTTTACCTAAAATAGATCAGGACAAAAAGCCATGGCATTTGATTGATGCCGAAAACCAGGTTGTTGGACAAGTGGCTGTCAGAATTGCCGATATCCTCAGGGGAAAAAACAAGCCCATCTATACTCCCCACATGGATACTGGAGATTTCGTAGTAGTCGTCAATGCCGAAAAAGCGGTATTCACGGGTAAAAAGGAATCCGGCAAGATTTATATGAAATATACCGGTTGGAGGGGTAACGAACAACGCATTTCCGCTGCCCGACTCCGAGAACGTCATCCAGAACAGATCATTGAGAAAGCCGTTCATGGGATGGTTCCAAAGAACCGATTGGGGCGTTCGCTCATGACAAAGCTGAAAATCTATAAAGGCCCGGAACATCCCCACAAGGCCCAGAACCCGATACCGGTTTCTCTCTAATTCACTTTGCGAGCATTGAATTAATTTAGTTTATGGTAGATCCGAATACAAACGAACACCTCGCCACCGGCCGACGAAAGAATGCCGTAGCCCGAGTGAGAATTGTCGAAGGAGAAGGCAAAGTAACGATCAATAATCGCGCCTTTGAAAGATATTTCCCGACAGAATCCATGCGGGATATGGTGATGGCCCCTTTCGAGGCCACTGAAACCACCGGTAAATTCAACCTGAGAGTCAATGTTCATGTGGGCGGATTAATGGGGCAGGCAGGAGCCGTCAAACACGGTTTGGCACGCGCACTCCAAAGCTGGAATCTGGAGTTACGTCCAAAGTTGAAATCGGAAGGTTACCTCCGGCGCGATCCTCGTATGAAGGAACGTAAAAAATACGGTCAACCCGGTGCCAGAAAACATTACCAGTACAGCAAACGATAATCTGTCACTGTAACATTTTCTAACTACCATTTTCGACCCCGCCGGAAGTATCTTCCTGCGGGGTTTTTTTTACCAACATGAATCAACCTGTATCTACCGCCATCATCGGAGCTTCCGGCTATTCCGGAGAGGAACTGGTCCAGTTACTCCTGAAACATCCGCAGGCCGATCTAGTGGCCGTGACTTCCCGACAGCACGCCGGCCGCAAATTGTCAGATGTTTTCCCGAAGTTCGGTCATCTACCTCAATCCAGCAAACTGTGTTTTTCCGAACCGAACCCACAGGAATTGGCCAAAAAGGCCAAAGTCATATTTCTGGCCATGCCCCATGGAACCGCTTCGCAATACGCCAGACCTTTACTGGATGCCGGTTGTCGAGTCATCGACCTCAGTGCGGATTTTCGCCTGCGATCCGCCAACGTTTACCGAGAATTCTATGGAGAAAACCATCCTGAACCAGAACTATTGGACCAAGCTGTCTATGGTTTGCCGGAAATCTACCGGGATTCGATCCGAAATGGATCCTTGATAGCCTCACCTGGTTGCTATCCAACCAGTATCCTTCTACCGATTCTCCCTCTAATCAGAGAAGGACTGATTCAAGCATCAAGTATTATCGCCGATTCTCTCAGTGGCTTCAGTGGAGCTGGGAGAAAAACCGACCAGAGTCTTCTTTTCGTGGAATGCAATGAAAGTCTCAGACCTTATGGAGTGCCCAAGCATCGACATTTATCCGAAATCGAACAGGAAATCTCCATCGCCGAAGGCAACACGACCACTATTCAGTTCACTCCCCACTTAGCCCCGGTCAATCGGGGCATTCTGACGACTATTTATACAGCGCCAACCACGACGTTTCACTCGGATCAGGAAATGGAATCCCTGAATTTGAAAATAGCTGAAGTTTACCAAAAAGCCTATTCCAGCGAACCTTTCATCCGAGTCATCCAAAAAGGGAGCTTACCGGACACAAAAAATGTGATTGGAAGTAATGTCATCGAGTTTTGCTGGAGGTTGGATCCCAGAACCGGCCGATTGATTTTAATGAGTGCCATCGACAACATCGTCAAAGGTGCAGGAGGTCAGGCGGTCCAAAGCTTCAATATCCTATGCGGATTCTCGGAATCCACTGGATTATTGTAGTCCCAGACCCCGATAAGATTAGATCACCTAATTCCAGATTGAAGTATCTAAAATTATCCTCTTTGTTTCTCTGAACAAAAAATGTATACATAAGCCATTCCCATTCACTGAAAGTGAAGAACCCCGGTAGGGATTCTCTCTACTTTTAAAAATCAAACTGTATGCAAGATAGATGAAACTCTCAAAACTCCTTCCCATTCTATTGGCCTTGGGGGCGACGATAAGTGTGACCACACAGGCAGCTGTGCAAAACGTCGCTTTCCTGCAAGGAAACACACTTGAAAACGGGTCTCCCAATCTGTCGGTCGCGGAGCCAACTGCCATTGCTTGGGGCAGTGGATCTTCCATTGATCCGACTGTATTTGACCATGCCTTCGACGCCAATCATCAATTAGTGGTGAAAAAAGACGGCGACTACTTGGTTTCCTACACGGTTCCAATGCTGGGAGCTTCAGGAGCCCGTCAAACCAACTCGATGGAAGTCTATGTAAACGGCGAACCGGCAGCCGGTACCCTCTGCGCATCAACCTATATCCGTAACGCCAACAATCACCTTGAGTCTTCAGCTCACAACGCAGCGCTTCTGCAGTTGAGTGCAGGAGACGTGATCGAGGCCAAGACCTTGCGTCTGAATGCTGCAGGCTCCATCAGCAATATTGAAACGGCAAGCCTTTATGTGGAATTGATTGATAATTCCCGTTCGGTCTTTGCCGGAACAGCCACCCAAACGGTCGGCGGACCCAATCTGAACCAGGATGACTTCAGCACTACTTCCGCTCTCCAGTGGACCTCCAGCCGGAAAGATGCCGCCTTCAGCCACTCCGGCAATTCAGCCACCATCACCCTTCCTGAAACCGGTGATTATCTGGTCTTTGTCAACATTCCCATGACCAGTGCCGGGGCACGCACTTCTGTCGGGGTCAGTGTTCTGCTGAACGGGTCAAAAATCCCGGGCGGCCGGGCGGAGCAAGGCTATATCCGGAATGCCACCAATCACGATACAGCATCCATTCACTGGTCGGGCCTGGTTCGCGCCATTTCCCCCGGACAAACCCTCACTTTCATCACCGCTCAACGCAGTGGAATTACTGCGGATGTCACGGTACCCGCCGGCAAAGCGGCTTCGGTCTACGTGGAAAAAGTCGATACCTCCAGTGGTGTCTATTCATCCGGGGCATTTGGGCCCGGTGACATAGCTGATTGGAATCCGCCTGAAAAAACCACAATCACCTGGCTTTCTCCGGAGGAAAACATTGATAGCATCATTGATACCGGTGTTTACTCACACTCTACCGGATCCGGGGAAATCACCGTCCGTCAGGATGGGGATTACCTCCTGGTCTATAATGACAACATCGAAGGAGGGAACGCCCGGGTTAATCCGAAAGTCACGGTTCAGGTGAACGGATCCAACGTTCCCGGCGCGGAAACCAAAACCCATTACATCCGAAATGCGGACTCGCATGTAGCTGCCTCTGCCTCTCTGGTGCATTTGCTGACGGGCCTGAAATCAAACGACGTGGTGACCGTCAGTGTCGAACAGGAAGGCAATACCGCCGGGGTGTTCGCGCCTCAGGATGACTTTATTGCCGGACTTCTCTTTCTCCAGAAAAAATTACCTTTTGTTCCGGATCCCAACGATCCGACTCCTCCACGGATTGTTTTCTTCGGAGGCAACATCGATGGATTTGAAGTCCGCATAGAAGATGTTGCCATTGCACTCAATCCGGATACGGTGGAAGCCACTGTGAATGGTCAAGCTGTCGCAACCGAAGTGACTAAAGTCGGCGGATCCACTACCGTCATCTACCAGTTTGACGACTTCCCGGTCTCGCTCAGCACGCATGAAGTTCAGCTAAGCTATTCGGATGCCGATGGCAACGCTCATTCCTTTAGTTTGTCATTCACCGTCACTGAAATCTTCACCGAAATGGATCCGACGTGGATCGTCGAGGGCGTCAACACCAGTGCTCCAGGATTTGTCGCCCGGGTGACCCAAATCGGGCTCAATGTGCACGGGAGTTCCACCGCCAATGCCGAGAATCAGCTGCGAGGCACGTATGTGGATCCGGACACCGGGGAACTTTACCCGAATGAAGCTAATCTGAACTTCACCACGGGCTGGGTGGTCAATCCTGTCAACGTCCCCGGGGTCATCAACTGGGAACAGGACGCCCTGTCCGCAGGGAATTTCAATGATGGAAACGGATTCCCGGATGTATTCATTCCCGGTATTCCCGGTAATTTCCAAAGTACGGACGGCATCGTAGCTGAAATGATAACTTTCCCGCAGGATTTTACACCCTTGGAGTCAACAGTGATGATGGATTCAAGGTATCTACCGGCACCGCCATTCAGGACAGCGGTGGGAGAACCGATCTCGGAGAATTCAACGGCGCACGTGGTTCGGCAGACACCCTGTTTGACGTCTTAGTTCGCGAGGGAGGGATTTATCCATTCCGTCTGCTGTGGTATGAAGGTGACGGAGGCGCCAATGTAGAGTTCTTCTCCGTCGTCGACGGGGAAAAAATTCTGATTAATGATTCTTCCAACGCAAATGCCATCAAGGCCTATCGGGAAGGTCCGTTGCCCTCTTTTGTCAGCAGGACTTCACCGACATCAGGCATAGTGTCTTCCACCGCGGAAGTCACGATTGATCATGGTTCACTGGATGTCAGTACCGACTCCGTCACCATGACTATTGACGGCGAAGAGGTTGCCGCCACCGTAAGGAAATCCGGCAACTCCACCATCGTAACCTTTAATAATGGAGCGGATTTCCCTCCAGGTGCTCATGTCGTCAGCGTGAGCTGGGAGGAAACCACTGATCCGACCCCTCGTTCCAGTGGATTCGCGTTCTTCGTTTCCCCGGGAATTGTTCAGGATATTGTCATCAATGACACCCCAGCAATCTATCTGACTCTGGGGAATTCTGTCGGCAATACCACCTTTGCCTCCGCAGGAACTGGAATAGACGGCCGACTGGACGGTGACGGCGGAGGACCAAGTTTGGTCAAGGACCGGGCCGCGGTTGGAGCTCCTAACGGAGCCCTGTTTTTTGATCGATCAAAAAATCAGAGCATCTTCCTGGCAGACCATGAGGCCACCAACAATACTGGAGGAAATCCCGGTACCACAAATCGAAGTTATGAACTCTGGTTCCAGTCGAGAAATCTCCCGACTTCATCGGACGACCTTGCTGTGCAAAGGTCGAATCGGCAGATCATTTTCGAGGAAGGCGGCACGACCCGTGGGATCAGCATTTACCTGGATGGGACACAAACCGAAAACCCGACCGAGGCGAATCTGCATTTCCTCGCTTGGAATCTGGCAGAAACGGTCTGGGGTGGCACAGCGACTCCGTTGCACACCGACGGTTCGACCGACATCAGCACCCCCATTCAGCCGGGCGTTCCCTATCACATTGTCTATGTCTTCGACACAAACCCTGATGTGACCGGTTCACTTACCGCCTATGTCAACGGGGAAATGGTCGGTCAAGTCAATAACGCCGGGCTTTTGTTCAATCATACGGATGACACCGGTCTCGGTGGATCGTACTCAGAAACCGCATTCCATGATGGTATCCAAGGTGCAAGCGAAAGTTTGCACTTTGACGGTTCGATCGACGAATTCGCAGTTTACGACGGAGTGTCCTTCGACAGTGCCAAAGTGAAGGCCCACTATGACTCCGGTTCAAACGAAGTGCCGTTCGAAGGGCAGGAACCACCGGAACCACCTGCAGATGGTGGACCCGCGTCCATTGCCATCAGCACAGACACTGACGGTAATATTGTCCTGACCTTTGAAGGAGCTCTCTGGAGCGCCGAACAGGTCGAAGGACCTTTTGAAACGGTCGACGGGGCCTCCAGCCCCATGACGGTCGCCGCTGAACAGGCACGCCGGTTCTATCAGACGGGCAATTAACGAAACAATCATTTAAGCATCAAGGCCGGAGCCCTAAGCTCCGGCCTTTTTTATGGGGAGAGTGCGGCGGCTCGAAGCCGTTTTTCCATGGCAGAAAGGTCTGCATGAGTTAAAAGAGCTCACTGCGAAGCGATGGATATCCAGTATTTATTGTAGGCGGTATAATCACAGACAATTCTCCGCAAGCTCGAATATTTTTCTTTTATCCTTGGTTTCCAAGGACAAGAAATGTATACAAAAGCCATTCCCGATCAGAAAACAAAGAAGTTCCCAGGTAGGGATTCTCTTCTTTAAAATAAAAACTGTAAGCAAGAAAAATGATACTTTCAAAACTCCTCCCAACTCTATTGGCCTTGGGGACAGCAATATGCATGACGACACAGGGTGCTGTGGAAAACGTCGCCTCCCTGCAGGGAAACTCCCTCGAAGACGGAACCACCAGCCTGAATGTCTCCGAACCGACATCAATCGCTTGGGGCAGTGGATCTTCCATTGACCCTACCGTTTTCGAGCATGCTTTCGACGCGAACCACGTCTTGGTGGTGACCAAAGACGGCGACTACCTTGTATCCTACACCGTGCCCATGTTAGGCAGCGGTGCGGGGATCCGTGAAACCAACTCGGTTGAAATCTATGTAAACGGCGAACCGGCAACAGGCACACTCGGGCAATCCACCTATATTCGGAACTCCAATGGTCAGCTCGAATCTTCTGCTCACAATGCGGCGCTCCTGCAGTTGAGTGCCGGAGATGTCATTGAAGCCAAAACGCTTCGAGTCGCTGGTGATGCCACCGCGACCAGCGACATTCAGACCGCCAGCCTTTATGTTGAAAGGGTCACGGATTCTCGCAACGTCTTCGCTGCAACCGCGATTGAGACGGCTGGCGGCCCCAATCTGAACCAAGACGGATTCAGCACCACATCCGCTCTCCAATGGACTTCCACCCGAAAAGGTGCGGGTTTCAGCCACTCCAATAATTCAGGCAATATTACTCTTCCGGAAGCCGGCGAATACCTGGTCTTCGTCAATATTCCCATGACCAGCACCGGCGCGCGCCCTTCCGTTGCGGTCAGTGTTCTCCTGGACGGGGCAAAAATCCCAGGGGGGCGTGCGGAGCAGGGTTATATCCGGTCTGGAAGCGGACACAATGAATCCTCCGTGCACTTTTCCGGCTTGGCTCGAGCGGCCTTTCCCGGCCAGGTTCTGTCATTCATCACCACTCAGAGGAGTGACATTACTGCGGATGTGACAGTTCCCGCCGGCAAAGCCGCTTCCGTTTACGTTGAAAAAGTCGACACATCCAGCGGAGTCTTTTCTTCCGGCGCCTTTGGTCCCGGGGACATCGGTGATTGGAACCCGCCTGTAAAAACAGCAATCACCTGGCTCTCCCTTGAAGAAAATATCGACGGCATCATTGATACCAACGCATATAGCCATTCTACCGGTTCCGGCGAAATCACCGTCCGTCAGGATGGAGATTACCTCCTGGTCTACAATGACGACATCGAAGGGGGCAATGCCCGGGTCAACCCCAAAATCACCGTCCAGGTGAACGGAAGCAATGTGCCCGGCGCAGAATCCAGCACACATTATATCCGGAATGCAGACTCTCATACTGCGGCTTCGGCCTCACTGGTTCATTTGCTGGCAAGTCTGAAATCAAACGACGTGATCACGGTCAGCGCGGAACAGGAAGGAAATACCGCCGGAGTCTTTGCACCTCTGGACGACTTCATCGCCGGCCTTCTCTTCCTCCAGAAAAAAGCACCCTTTGTTCCGGATCCCAATGATCCCAGCCCTCCACGCATTGTTTTCTTCAGTGGGAACGTGAATGGATTTGAAGTCCGCCTGGAAGATGTGGCGATTGCCCTTAATCCGGATACGGTGCAAACCACGCTGAATGGGGCCTCTGTGGACTCCAATGTGACCAAAGTCGGGGCGACTACCACCATCACTTACGCTTTCGAGGAGTTCCCGGCCTCACAAAGCACTCAGGATGTTCAGCTGAGCTTTGAGGATACCGCAGGCAACGCTGCCTCCTTTGATCTATCGTTTACAGTGACTGATGTCTATGTGGAAATGGATCCTTCATGGATCGCCGAAGGCGTTAATACCAGCGCTTCGGGTTTTGTGGCCCGCGTGACTCAGATTGGTGCCAACGTGTTTGGAGGCACCGTGGCCGGCGCCGAACAGCAGTTGGCTGGAACCTTTATCGATCCGGCTACCGGAGAGTTGTACCCGAATGAAGCCAATTTGAACTTCACCACCGGCTGGGTTGTTAACCCTGTCAATGTCCCCGGAGTCATCAACTGGGAGCAAGACGCTCTTTCCGCCGGAAATTTCACCGATTTAAATGGATTCCAGGATGTATTCATCCCTGGCATTCCAGGTAATTTCCAAAGCACAGACGGTGTTGCCGCCGAAATGTTGACGTTTCTGGAATTGCCCAAAGGTCTCCATACCCTGGGTGTCAACAGTGACGACGGGTTTAGAGTCACATCAGGAGCATCGGCAAAAGGACCCTTCGGAACGGTCCTCGGTCAGTTCAATGGGACTCGCGGTTCCGCGGATTCTCTCTTTGACATCGTTGTCCGGGAAGAAGGGATTTACCCGATTCGTCTTTTGTATTTTGAGGCGGGCGGCGGCGCCAATCTCGAGTTCTTCTCCGTTGTCGACGGGGAAAAGATTCTCATTAACGATTCCTCCAACGCGAATTCCATCAAAGCCTATCGGGAAGGGCCGAACCTACCGTTCGTCTCAGGCTTTATTCCCTCGGCAGCACAACTGACAAGCACGGTGGAAATCACCCTGGAAGATGACGAAATCTCTGTCGATCAGGGATCGATCCAACTCTCCATCGATGGAGAAAATATCACCGCCGATGTTAGCAAGAGTGGAGGAACCACCACGATCAATTATGACAACGGGGATTTCTTTACGTTTGGAGATCATTCGGTAATTCTTACTTACGATGCCGCTTCCGATCCGGTCCTTACCTTGACAAGCAACTTCACCCTATCGATTCCTACCGGACAGGTAACCGTATTGTTGGATGGCCCGAATGTTTATCTAACCTTGGGCAACGTCGATGGTGGTTTAACAGATGCATCAATCGGCACTGATGTCGGTGGAGCAGATACTCGAGGAACTTTGAACGGGACCACGAATCCAACACTGGTGGACAGACTGGTGGTTGGAGCTCCGGATGGAGCCCTCAGCTTTGATAGGGAACAAGCCCAATATATAGCTTTGGCGGATAATCCTTTCATCAATGATTCGCCTTCCAATCCTGGAACGCAGTTCCGAACCTATGAAATGTGGTTTCAAGCGAGGAATCTTCCGAAATCCAGTAATGACATTGTCGAGCAAACCCTCGAACGTCAGATTCTGTATGAAGGTGGCGGAACGACACGTGGAACCAGTATTTATCTCGATGGATCTCAACCGGATGACAACCCCACCGAAGCCACCCTGCATTTCATGGCATGGAATATGGCTCAAGAGGCCTGGGGTGGTACTAATGCTGGCCTGATCATCGATGGAACAACCGACATCAGCACCACCATTCAGGCAGGCGTCACTTATCATATCGCCTATGTCATGGAAGGAGATACCATTGACTTCAATGGAACGATGACGGCATACGTCAATGGGGAAATGGTCGGACAATCCACCGGCATGCATCTGCTCTACGACGCCACCGACGATATCGGGATAGGGGCTTCCCGGGACCAAACCGCGTTCCATGATTTCGCCTGGTCTCTGGCAAACGGAGATGTGGGAGGAGGCTTGATTGTCCCGGCAGACTTCGCCTTCACCAACCCCGGATTCTTCTTTGACGGGATCGTTGACGAATTCGCAGTCTATGACGGTTTGGCCTTCACAGCGGAAATGGCGAAAAATCACTACGACCAAGGGTTGATTCCTGTGGACCTGGCACCCGTTTCCGGTGGTGGAGACCCCGAAATCAGCATTAGCACGGATGCAGACGGCAATATCGTCCTGACGTTTGGAAGAACACTCTTGGGAGCCGACAGCGTGGAAGGACCCTATGGAGCTGTCGATGGAGCCTCCAGCCCACAAACAGTAACACCCGATCAACAGCGTCGGTTTTACCAAGCAGGAAACTGAAAAAACATAACACTTTAAGATTCATCAAGGCCGAAGCAAAACGCTTCGGCCTTTTTTCTGTAGTAAGGAGATATGTCTCCGTTTTGGCTGAACGGAGGGCGTCGACCCCGAGTCTCCCTGAAGCTGGGGGCGTCGACCCCGGATCATGGTTCTGTTGCACACCAGAATCCCATACACCGGCCTCATCGCGGCCAGCTTCAGGAAACGAAATTATTGGCCTGCTTCAGTATTCTGCTACCCTAATTCCCAATTTCCCTTTAGACTATTGTCACTTACGCATGACGGATTCCAGAAAACCAGGGCGATTCAACCAACGCTTCGGCAAACCGATTCTGGCTCTGGCAGCAACACTGCTCGGATTACTGGCAGCTGAGGGTTTCGTCCGCCTCAGTCGCAAAGCTCCGGAGATCAAGCCTATCGAGCTGTCGGACACCAATTGTGTCTACCAACGATCCACCAATGCGATTCTCGGTTTCGAACTCAAGTCAAACTACCGGAACTCGAATCCTGATTTCATTGAAAGTTACGAACGTACCAACTCACACGGACAGCGTGACCGGAAACGTGTAATTCAAAAACCTGAAGGAGTGCAACGGATTATCCTGTTAGGCGATTCCGTTGTGGAGGGGCATGGACTTGCGGAAGATCAAACCCTATCCCACCTGCTTGAACAACTGTATGAAAACCAAAAAACCGAAGTATTGAATTTCGGAGTCAGCGCCTATTGTACCCTGGCTGAAATCGAACTCCTGGAAACCAAAGGCCTGCAGTTTGACCCGGATGTCGTGATCCTGATCTTTGTTGAAAATGATTTCGATAACTTCAACCGTGAGGCCTTTCCCCTGAATGGAACCCTTGATCGACCTGCCTTGGCGAAATCATTTTTCAAGAACTCACACCTGTTCCGAATGGTCAGTATTCAGATGAATTTGTTTGGTTTTGAAGCCGAGGCCGATCCGGTAGCATGGAACAAAACGGCAATCGGGGACAACAATGTCGTGGAGGGGTTACGCCGATTCCGCCAGTTGGCAAATCAGCATGGATTTCAACCCCTGGTTGTGGTATGGCCTCGATTCCTGAATGACCGATTGGAAGATCCCCTGTTTATCCCCGGCAGTGATACCAGATTGATTGTAGAACATCTGGCAGCCGACAACCAGATTCCATCGGTACGTTTGTCCCGTTTTTTTCGTGAAGATCTGAAACAGCAGCCGAAGGAAAACCGCAATCCGCGGCTTCTCTATTCATCCGGGGATGAACTGCATCCTTCAAAATATGGATCTCACATCGCCGCTCAGGCTCTGAAAAATATCTTAGACACCCCGGAGCGGTATTTGAAGTTCCATGAATCCGATTCACCGCTTTCCTCGGACTTGGACAGAGCGGCTTTAGAAGCCGCCGAGAAGCTCGGAACGGCCACACCAAATTATGCCCGTGTGCATCATCGCGTGGGAGTGCAGCACTTGAAGGCAGGTGAACTGGACGAAGCCATTGGTGAATTTAAAAAGACTCTGAGCGAGAATCCGAAGCATGCGGGAGCCCACAACAATCTTGGGTTGGTTTACGAGCGAATGGATAGACGAACGGAAGCGTTGAATCATTTCAAGGCAGCCACGGATCTGGAATCCGATTTCGTTCAAGCCCATTTCAACACCGGGCGAATACGGTTGGACCAGGGGCAGCCAAACGAAGCGATCGGGTCACTGAAAATGACTCTGCAGATCGATCCGAACCATACCGGAGCCCTGAACTTACTTGGAATGGAATTGGCAAAAACCGGAAAATCCGATCAGGCAGAATCACTGCTTAAAAAAGCAATCCGCTTGGAACCTGGTTTTTCAGAAGCTCACAACAATCTGGGTGTGATCCATATCATGCGAGACGAACTTGCAAAGGCTGCTGAGAAGTTCAGAGATGCCATCGAAGCGAATCCTGCAAATGCCAAAGCCAAAGAGAACCTGGAAAGAACGCTGGAGATGATTCAGTAAAAACAAATTTTTCACAACCAGAACTCACAGAATACAGACAATCAATGTGAAGGCGAACGTCACTGCCATTCGGTTAAGCCTGTTCTTGTCATCCAAAGGAAAGCGGCGACTCCGTCGCGCGCACTCCAGGCCGCTGACGCGTTTGCCTAAGCGCCCTGATATTCCGGTAGGTTTTGGAGAAGACACATAAGAAACCAAGCCAAGCCCATGCCAAATCCAGTCTCCATCATTGAACGCAAATTTCAACTGCAGAAAAACCAGACAAACTGGAAACGAGAAATCACTGCCGGATTGACGACCTTTGCTGCGATGGCCTACATCCTGGCCGTCAATCCGGGTATTCTAAGCACGACCGGAATGGATGCCGGCGCCCTGGTGACGGCAACCGCTCTGGTATCTGCATTGATGACATTCCTAATGGCCTGGATGACCAATTATCCAATTGCGCTGGCGCCGGGGATGGGGCTGAACGCCTTCTTCGCTTTCACGATTTGCCAGGGCATGGGAATCCCCTGGCAGGGAGCTTTGGGACTGGTTTTCTGCAGCGGGATCCTGTTTCTCATTTTATCGATCAGCGGAATCCGGCGGCTGGTTATGGAATCCATCCCGAAGGAACTGAAAATCGCTATATCCTGTGGTATCGGTCTTTTTATTACGTTCATTGGATTGAAAAACGGCGGTATCGTGGTAAGCGATCCCAATACCTTCGTCACTGTCGGCGACTTGTCTTCGACCTCGAGTCTACTGGTTCTATTCGGCATCATTTCAACGGCCATCATGGTACAGCGAAAAGTTCGAGCGGCAGTGATACTGGGAATTCTCGCCGTGACCTTTCTCGGATTGTTCCTTCCTCAACCGGAAGGCAACGAACACCTGACCATGCTTCCGGAGCGATGGATCAGCATGCCGGCATCCCTTAAGCCAACCTGGTTGCAATTGGACATCGGCTATGTTTTTCAAAACCTGAAGCAGGCCATCCCGATCATCCTGGCTCTACTGTTTGTGGATCTATTCGATACCATGGGAACATTGATCGGCGTCTCCCACCGTGCCGGCTTATTGGATTCCGATGGTCGACTTCCCAAAGCCAATGAGGCTCTGGCCGCCGATGCTTCCGCTTCCATAATCGGTTCCTGTCTTGGAAGCTCCACCGTCACCTGCTATATTGAATCCGCTGCCGGCGTTGAAGCCGGTGGTCGAACCGGCCTCACGGCCATGGTGACCGCCGCTTGTTTTCTGCTCGCCCTGT
>DUCD01000229.1:18439-22299 GCA_012959985.1 Verrucomicrobiales bacterium
GCTCCGGCTCTGGTCATCGTCGGCATCTTCATGATGCAGAGCATCACCGACCTGGACCTCACAGAAATTCGCAAAGCAGTTCCGGTTCTGTTGACCATTCTCCTCATGCCGTTGACGTTCAGCATCAGTCAAGGATTGGCGATCGGATTCCTGGTCTACGTGGCTTTGACCGTCGGATCCGGTCACCGTAAAGAACTCAACTGGATCTCCTACCTCCTCGCGGGTTTGTTTCTGCTACATTTTTTCGTGTGATAGGACAAGTGTGGAACGGGGCACTCATTCCAATTGAAAACATCCCCTCAACACTCCGAAAATATTGAAAAATTAGCTTGTCTCCAGGGAACATCCGTTCACGATTAAACACATTCAATTCAGTATAACCCTAACGACTTTAGAACCTATGAAACAAATTACTGCAATTCTCCTGGTTAGCATTTTAGGATTCAACCTTACAGCCAACGCCGATCATCACGAAGAAGGATTCATCTCAATTTTCGACGGAAAAAGCCTGAAAGGCTGGGACGGAAACCCTAAATTCTGGTCGGTCAAGGAGGGTGCCATCACAGGTCAGACCACTGCAGAAAACCCAACAAAAGGAAACACCTTTGTCATTTGGCGAGCCAATACAGTCGACCAATTCGAACTCCGTCTGAAATTCAAGATCGTGGGAGGCAACTCGGGCATTCAATACCGCAGCAAGGACCTGGGAAACTGGGTTGTCGGTGGATACCAGGGAGATTTCGAAGCCGGGACAACCTATTCCGGGATTCTTTATGAAGAAAAAGGACGTGGAATACTGGCGCAACGAGGCCAGATGACTGAAATCACAACCGGTAAGGACGGTAAGCACATGGTGAATGTCATCGGTTCAATCGGAGACACCAAAGATATTCAGTCAGTCATTAAGAAGGAAGACTGGAACGATTACAAAATCATAGCCCGGGGAAACCATCTCACCCACATCATCAACGGAAGAGTCACCTGCGATGTTACCGATAGCGACAAGTCCCGCAGGCAACGTTCAGGCATTCTCGCTCTGCAACTCCATGCAGGCCCACCGATGACGGTTCAATTCAAGGATATCCGGATCAAACCACTGATTGGAATTAATATTACCGGATCCTGGCAATTCACAGTGGAGACCGACCAGGGAAGCGGTGGCCCTTCATTTGAATTCAAACAGCGCGAGGGCCAGTTGACGGGTGATTACAACGGCCTTTTCGGTGAGCAACCGATAAAAGGAAAAGTCCAGGGAAACCAGGTTTCATTCAGCTTGACCGGATCTTACGAGGGACAGGAAATCGAATCGAATTACACCGGAACCATCACCGGCTTCAACTCCATGAAGGGCACATTGGTGATCGGCGATCAATTTGAAGCCTCCTGGACAGCGAATCGCAAGTAAGGCGTTTTTTCACAAAGCCTCTTTCAAGGCATTGCAGACTGTTTTCAGCACCTGAATTCTGGCGAAGCGTTTGTCGTTCCCAGCAACCAAAGTCCAAGACGCATTTTCGGTACTGGTCCGATTGACCATATCGTTGATCGCCAGGGAATATTGATCCCATTTTTTGCGGTTTCTCCAGTCTTCATCGGTGATTTTATGTTTCTTGAAGGGGGTTTTTTTTCGCTGATCGAACCGTTTCAGCTGTTCTTCTTTGCTGATATGTATCCAGAATTTCAGGATCACGATTCCATAGTCGTGCAGCTGTTCTTCGAATTCATTGATTTCACGATAAGCCCGCTGCCATTCCTTGGAAGTGGCATATCCCTCGACTCGTTCCACCAGAACACGGCCATACCATGAGCGATCATATAAAGTCATCCGACCCGCGCGGGACAGATGTCTCCAAAACCGCCACAAATAATGCTGAGATTGCTCCTCATCCGTAGGTGCAGCAATAGGAATGATACGTAGGAACCGAGGATCCATGGCATGCGCAATTCTTCGAATTGCCCCTCCTTTGCCCGCAGCATCCCATCCTTCAAACACTCCTACTGTAGAAACTTTTCGGCGATGCGCTTCCCATGACAATCTCCCAAGTTCCCCCTGATACTTAGACAAGAGTTCGCGATACTCATCATCTTCCAGTTTCTCGTTCAGGTCGACCTGGTCCAGGACAGTTAATTTACTGGAAACCGGTCGAGCCGTCAGTTTGGGTTCTGAAGGAATGGAGACGGATGATGCGGACTCGCGCAAACGACTCTCGATTGCCTTTAAAAGAATCTGACCCGCGGTCAATTCCCGATATCGGCGATCTTTTGCTTCGATCAGATTCCAAGGAGCGTAGCCGGTATCAGTGACCCGAATTGCTCGCTCAGACACTTTGAGGAAACGGTCATACTTTTCATGGAATTCCCAATCGCTGGATGTAACCCATCCTTGCGTTCTGTTTTTTTTCTCCAACTTTTTAAGTGCATCGAACTGACCTTGCTTGGTTAAATGAAACCAGAATTTTACGAGAACAGCCCCGTCATTAACCAGCATCCGTTCGAAGAAAGCGATACGGTGCATTTCCTGATCAAATCGATCTTTTGGGATCTTCTTTTCGACTCGGTCGATAATCTGTCGAGTATACCAGGAACCGAACAGAATACCTATGCGCCGCTTAGGAGGCAAGGCTCTCCAGAATCGCCAATAGTAAGGCCGATCTTCAACTTCATCTGAGGATTCCCAGAAGGCGGTCGTATCAACATGACGCGGATCCAACCACGCATTCAATCGATGAACCAATTCCCCCTTGCCGGCACCATCCACACCAGAGATGATCACAATCACAGGAAAATCAGCCTGAGCCATGGCAAATTGAGCAGTGAGTAAATTCAACCGGAACTGAGACACCTGTTCATTATACTTTTTGGCGCTAATCTTCCGGCCAAGTTCAACAGTTTCAAACATATCAATTACTCACATTCCGTCTGGAGACGTCTGAAATATAAACTCAGGGATACGAAGAAAGAAAGAGAGAATCCATTGAAAATTCGACCGACTGGCTGAATAACCCATCCACACACCTTTTCGATTTAAATTGATAAGATGCATTTGGCAGAATATTTTCTCTTGATGGAATACAAGTCATTGGGGGCAACCCAAATCTCATTGTGCTTACGCAGGCTGATGATCGTGCTACTGGCTTTGCAAATTGGAGGGATAAATTCGATTTTGCTTCCTGCTGCAGAAATTACTCAAAAAACTCTTCCTATCGGAATTGTTCAGGGACGGGTCACAGAAAAAACGACTTCGGTTCGTTTCAAATCCCCAATGGAAAACCAGCGTGTTCTCATCCAGGGAGTCGTCTATCAACGTCTGTTAACTCCACAACGCAACGGAAAAGCTTCCTTCGGTTTCTTCATGCAGAACTTACCGGAAAACTCGGATCACGACCCGAAGACTTCAGACGGTATTTATATCCATTGGACAATTGGATTGGACAGCGAGATTCCCAGCAACTGGCCTGAACCCGGAAACCAGATTATTTTGGAAGGATTCGTTACAGAAGAATATGGTCAAACTCAGTTGGAAAACCTGAATATCATCCGAAGAAGCAAAGGAGGTAGTAGCTTGCTCCGGAAATTGTCGGCATTCAAAGCCAATCCACCTGACGAACAATCCACCGCCGACCTCTACTGGGAACAACGGGAAGGAATGCGCTGCATCGTCCCGAAAGGGTCCATGACCACATCCGGGAACAAAGTTTTCTCTGGAAACTCAGAATCGCTTCTTTGGCTGATCCCACCGAATCAGAATCCAGTTCTTCAAAGATCCGATCCCTGGGCAAGGCGTGTATTTCGTGATCCACACCCCTTGGACGATCATCCAAATTCATTACGGGATAATGACAACGCCTATCGTTTGACTCTCT
>DUCD01000229.1:22309-22841 GCA_012959985.1 Verrucomicrobiales bacterium
AGGGTGTGGTTAAGGTTGTCCGTGCCTAATAGCCCCTTTTTCATAGGTGAAAGAACTTGAATATCGTTAATGGGATTAAAAGGAAACTTTTCGGATAGGGATCGCTTGATCGATCCAGCCCGCACTTTCAGTCGCCTGGAGAACAATGTATTCGGAGCCGTCGGCTACACTTACAACCAGTATCGCATTTTCATTGGTGAACCAGCAAAGTTTTCCAAAGGCATTTCTCCGGCTGAAAACCATACACCCAAAACGCCCATAGAAGATCATGTCTCAATTGCCACTTACAACATGGAGAACCTTTACGATTATCGAGACGATCCGATGGATCCATGTGACTTCAATGGAAACCCGGGCATTACCGGCCTTCGGCCTCCTTTCAACTATGTTCCTCAGGACTACAATACTTACCAGCGGAAAATCTCCGGTCTCGCCAGACAGATCATCGGTCCACTGAAATCCCCGGACATCATCATGGTTCAGGAAATTGAAGATCAGGATATAATATCGAGCACAGGAGAAATCTCTGCTG
>DUCD01000229.1:22851-23693 GCA_012959985.1 Verrucomicrobiales bacterium
CTTCAGGATCTTACGGCAGCCATTCTTAACAGGCACGGTCCGCGCTATGAATCGACCGGTATTAACGGGTCTGGCGATGTCCGAGGAATCTGCAATGCCTTTCTCTTTCGAGTGGATCGGGTAAAACTTTCAAACAGGAAAAGGATTCTTGATACATTGAAGAATTCCACAGAATTCCAAGTAAAACCAATTCAGACGAACACCCAAACAGCCTTTCCTGAATCGATGGCATCGGTAAATGGAACTATCAATAAATCCCAGACTTTAGCTCGATCTTGCCTGTTGGCAATTTTTGAACCGTTAGTGAACAGAGGGGAAACTTCTCAAATTCTCCTGCTGAATAATCATTTCAAAAGTGTTCCCAACCGATCAGTGGAACTGAGGCGACAACAAGCAACATTGAATGCCGGCTTGATCCGAATCATTACAGAAACCGACCCTGAAATCGGTATCGTGATGGGAGGAGATCTTAATGTTTTCCCGAGACCTGATGATCCTTTTTTCAATCCTCCCAGTGATCAATTGGGTTCCATCTATAAAGAGGGAATGTTCAACCTCTACGAGTTTCTTGCCGCAACGAAACCAGAAAATGCCTACAGTTACATTTATCAGGGACAGGCTCAGACTCTCGATCATCTGTTCATCAATACAATTCTCAAAAGCCGCCTGATCGATGCCTCGGGGGCGCATATCAACTCCGATTGGCCAAAAGCTTCAGATACCCAAGCACTTTATGGTTGGAGCGATCATGATCCAATAATCGCTTACTTCCGAATTTAGGACAAGGGACCTTCAGAGAGGGGAATGATTTGCTGTAGCGTCGGATGTCCTCAGCCGAAAAT
>DUCD01000230.1:0-20249 GCA_012959985.1 Verrucomicrobiales bacterium
CATCTCCTCTTATTAGGCGATCTCTACCACCTGTCCAAACAAGATACTCTTCGGCGCATTGACGAAATTCTGAAGCTGGTCAACCTTGAAGACAAGGCAGACCAGCGTGCGCGTGATTATTCTGGCGGAATGAAACGCAAGCTCGATATCGCCTGTGGATTAATTCCTGACCCCAAAGTGTTGTTTATGGATGAACCGACACTTGGATTGGATGTTGAGAGCCGCCTCCGCATTTGGGAACATGTTCGCGGGCTAAAAGAGCGCGGAATCACCGTCGTCATGACCACAAATTACTTGGATGAAGCGGATCAACTCTGTGACCGCGTCGCCATCATTGATGAAGGAATAATCCGCGTGATCGGATCACCTAAAGAACTCAAAGCAAACCTCGGGGGCGATGCTATTTCCCTTGCTCTTCTTGAGACGGAGAGTGAGATCAACACATTGATATCCTCCCTCCAAACACTGCCTGGAGTTCGTACCGTCAAAGCCAATGGTGTGGGTCTGGACATTCGCGTTGACACCGCACAGGCTGCCTTACCGCGAATCTTAGAATCCGTAGCAAAATCCGGACATGGCGTGGCGGCCATTGACTACCATCGACCGCGTCTGGACGATGTATTTATCTCCCATACCGGCCATACATTCCGCAATGAAGCTCCCGTAAGCACCGATGTCTGATTATTTTCAGGAAACCCTCGCTCTCACCATGCGCTGGGTCACGCGATTAAGCCGTGAACGGTTTAGCTTGTTGTTTACCCTCGCCCAACCAATGTTGTTTTGGCTCATTCTGTTCGGTAGTCTCTTTCAAGGCGCAATTGATATTCGAGGCATTAGTGCTCCCAACTATATGAGCTTTCTGGCAGCAGGCGTGGTCGTCATGACGGTCTTAAACAATGGGCTGGCTGGTGGAGTTGACCTTCTATTTGATAAGGAGAACGGCTTTCTCGAACGTCTCTTGACCTCACCAATTTCCCGATCGTCCATCATCGTCAGTCGATACATCTTCGTGATGGGGATTACGTCGATGCAGGTTCTGGTGATTCTCCTCGTGGCATACTTTTTTGGAGTTCATCCTATGACAGGGTTTAGCGGAGTGGCTGGGATGGTCATCATCGGATTGCTGTTTGGGATCGGGCTCACGTCGATTTCAATGGCGATGGCATTTGCGGTCAAATCACATGGGGATTTTTTCTCTGTGATAGGCTTCCTCTCACTGCCAGCCATTTTCTTGAGTACCGCGCTGGTTCCGTTTGACGCCATGCCAGGCTGGATGGCATTCCTCGCACACTTTAATCCAATGACCTACGCCATTGAAGCGATTCGGAGCCTTATCCTAGTCGGATGGGCTCTCGCGCCCCTGGTCAAGGTTGTCCTGGTCATGATTGCCTTCGACGCACTGTGTCTATACGGGAGCGTCAGAGTCTTCAAACGAAACGTGGGATAAGCCCCCACGCCTTTCTCCGGCGTTAAATGCCTCGACAAAGTTTCCAATTCGGCTCTCTGCCTTCGGACCAGCTTCGTAACGCTGTCATCTCTTGTCGGATATGTCCTCGCCTTGTCAATCACCGAGAGGCCGTTGCGGTGACAAAAGTCCGTCGTTTCATGCATGAAGACTATTGGGGAAAGCCGGTTCATGGGTTTGGTAATTCTAAAGCAAAACTCTTGATTATTGGACTGGCACCAGGTGCGCAGGGGTCCAATCGAACGGGTCGAGCGTTTACCGGAGATCGAAGTGGTGAGTTGCTATATCAAGTGCTCTATGACAATGAATTTTGCAATCAACCAGAGTCTATTCGGCAAAACGACGGGCTTCAGTTGACGAATTGCTACATTACCGCAGTCGTCCGATGTGCTCCGCCAAGAAACAAACCATTGCCGGAAGAGTTTGCGTCCTGTCGACCCTATCTAATTGAGGAAATCAGGTTGCTACGGTCTGTCTGCGTAGTCGTCGCGCTGGGAAAACTTGCCTTCGACCATTACTTTAAAGCATGTCAGGATACAGGTCATTCCGTCCCCACTCCAAAACCACGATTTTCACACGGTGGAGTGATAAGATTGCCGTGGGGTGTCACTCTCGTTTCGTCCTATCATCCATCCCAACAGAATACCCAGACGGGAAGGCTCACACACTCCATGTTCAATGATATCTTTGCAATGGCACGGTCGATGCTCAGCTAGGATTATTACCACGCATTCGATGATGGCGACTGCACCGTTGCATCTCGCCATACTCTATAGAAAATATCAAAAACATCGCCGGGCGACGAAATGCCTCGAATAGAGATGTGCCTAAAAGAAGGATCTGACGTGTCAGCATCAATGGTCCCCACTCCGACAACACGATCGAGAAAAGACTGTTCTAATTTCATGTCTTTGATGAGGTGCAAGGTCCGACTCAGTTCATGGCTGCCGGAGTCCTCCTCGAGGGCAAACGCCATCGCTTTTTGAGTGACGACCTCTGATTGCTTCTTCGGGTCGCCGATCTTGAAACCGAACCCGGCTTCAATGATCCGGATGTCGCCGAATTCCTTCTCACGAGCCAGCTTGATGCACTTCCGATTGTTCAATTCAAATTGGCAACGGTACCCGATGGCCAGCTTCTTTCCGGCATTTTTACAAGCTTCCACCATGGCTCGGCAATCGGCGGCCGAGTTGGCCATGGGTTTCTGACAGAGAACATGCTTGCCCGCCTTGGCGGCCCGGATGGTGTACTCCTTATGCATGGAATTGGGTAGGACGATATAGATCACGTCGATATCCGGATTATCGGCAATGCGATCGAAGTTTTCGTAGTTGTAGATGTTTCGCTTTGGAATGCCATGTTCCTTCGACCACTTTTCCGCCTTGGCGGGTGTGCCAGTAACGATTCCCGCCAGACGGCAATGTTTGGTATTACGGAACGCGGGCCCCAATTGCCCGTTGCTCAGAACCCCCAATCCGACCAAGGCAAATCCCAGTTTCCTGGAATCATCTTGGGCCTGGACTGTAGAGAAAAAGGGCGCGGTTCCTGAATCAATTACGGTGGCGAGACCGGAACCTATGGTAACTGTTTTTATGAAATTGCGTCTTGTGGCAAGAGCGGTGGACGAGAGGATCTCGGTATCAAATGGTTTGTTGATCATGGTGTTGTGTTGGGTGAATCGAAGTGAATCTGGAAAATTATGCCTCCAGTTTCCATGGGCGCTTCATCGGTCGCATAAGAAAGCGGTTGGCTTCTTCATCACCGGGAAAAGTCTCGGTCTTCGGATCGTATTCAAGTCCCCTGCCCAGAGCAGCGGATACCGTTCCGATATGACAGCAACTTGCCGATCGATGGGCGGTTTCCACCGGAGCCGCTGTATCGTTTCGCGATTTTACACAATCGATGAAATTGCGATGGTGGTTGTTCGATACATAGAGGCGGGTATCCGAATCCTTTAATCGAATACGCAAAAGAGATTTGGGGCTGGTGAGCAGTTTTTCGTTTTCCGTGAATACCCAGCCCTCTGATCCAATGAACTTGATGCCCCATTTACTGGTATCTACGGTGGAAAACATTTTCATCCGCACCCCATCGGCATATAGGTAGTCGATGTCGAAGCTCTCCGGAGCATCGTATAACCCCTTATCCCGGCGGAGTACATGGTGGGCGCTGACTTCAATCGGAGTCGATAAATCACTGCCATGTCCCCACTGAGAAACATCGAGAAAATGGGCTCCCCAATCCGTTATGTAGCCAGGTGCGTAGTCATTGACCCATCTGAAATTGAAATGACATCGCGAGGCGGTATAGGGCGCATCTTTATTTGGTCCGAGCCACATCGTGTAATCCAATTCCGGAGGAACCGATTCCGGTTTCTCCAGACCGGTGTATCCACCGCGAATGGCGAATTTTCCTGGCACTCCCACTTCGATGGATTTTAAGTCACCGATATACCCGTTTCGGACCAGTTCACAGGCTTTCCGGGTATGAATACCGGATCGTCTCCAAGTTCCGCATTGAAGAATACGCCCTTTTTTCTTGATCAGGTCACTGACAAATCGACCTTCCTGGATGCTGGCAGCCAGAGGCTTTTCGCAATACATGTCCTTCCCGGATTTTGCGATGGCGGTAGTGATGAGGGAATGCCAGTGATCCGGGGTGGCAATCATCACCGTATCGATATCCGCCCTTTCGACAATTTCACGGAAATCGGTGTAGACATCCGAATCTTTCAAACCCGCAAGCTTGGCCGCATTACGGCGATGATTGGAATCCACATCGCAGACAGCCACCACCTGTACTCGCTCATCCTGAAGAAAGGAACGCAGATTTCCGGTGCCCATGCCACCGACCCCGATACATGCCAGAGTGATCCGTTCACTCGGAGAAACAGCGCCGGCCCGGCCGAGAATGGAAGAGGAGAGGATCATTGGGGCGGCCGCACCGATGGCAGTGTTTTTCAAGAATTTCCGTCGTGTTGTTTTCATAGTGGGCATGGGGTTCTGATCGCACACATACTAGGTCCGGGGTTCAATCAGGTAAAGAGACTTTCTCATGCAGAAAAACGAGTTCCATAATGGGTTTGTTTTCCTTAACCGAATGGCAGTGGCACTCGTCCTACCGAACCTTATGCTCGGTTTTCCAGTTTTCGGGCAACGTGTTTCAACCAATCTGCTTTTGGTGGTGCGTAGGGCCGGAAGGTTTCGAGGTATGCCTCCTGCTCGTTGTAGAATAAGGCTTTATGAATTCCCAGTTTGCTTGCGTCCCCACTGTCCGTCAGATTTGCGGAATCGGAGGCACTCATTTGAAGCAGCATTCTCATTTCGAATTCACTTAATGCCTTGCGGTTCAGGCATCGATTGATGTTGTTGTAGGTATCGCAGGCCGCAATGATATGAATACCCTGTGCGGCTCCCTCACAGATGATTCGGTGAAATTGTGCTCCCGGGTTTCCTGAGGTTCCTTCATCATCCAGGGAAAAACTGAAATCGTCCTCATACCTTAGCTTAGGGAATTTCTGGAGACCATGCACAACCAGAAAGATGACGGGTTCATTCCTGTCAGAGGATTTATTGTTTCTTCGATCCAGCTCGTCATTGATCTGTCCCATGGTTTCAGCAAGATCCTTGGTTTGAACCCGAATGGTTTTTTGAGGGATGGCGGCGAGGACTTGGTCCAATAATACGGATGCCGGTGATTCAGGAGGGCTGCCATCCAGAAAGAAGAACTGAACCGCTTGTTGCGACGACTGTGACGCTATGGAGATCATGGCAGTGGAGATAGTCGCGGGAATGGATTCATCGTTCTGTCCCACTATGAGAAGGTGGTTTCCGCTCTGACTCTTAAAGACGGCGCGGGTGGAGCCTTTGATGGAATTGGGAGAACCCAGCCATGCAATCAATGAATCGGAAGCTTCCCGTTTTTCCGAATTTAACTGAACACGCAATTCAGCATTGTCGTCGACCAGTGCGGGAACATTGCCTTCGAATACAATGGGTTTCGCCCATTCAACGTCCGTGGATTCAGATTGCAGGAGTATACGGTCGAGACAGGCATCCCGTTGCTCGTCCGACAACCACACGGTTTGAAACGGGCTGTTTCCATTGATGGTGCCTGCGGAATCATTGTAGATGCCTTCCCCGGGGCGAGACAACAATCGCGGAGCGGGGTTTTCCTCATTCATAATCAGACCGGCATCTGTCTCGTTGCATTGAAGTGCGATGCGGATCACCATTTGACCAAGGGTGGTCCGAGCCAGGGTATATGCGCCTCCCAGAGTCTGGGAACCTAGGATGACATGAATTCCGAAGGCTCGACCCTGGCGAACGATTCTGTCAAGGAGCAGGGCCGCATTCTGTGAGATGCGGTCTTCTTCGACGAAGAATTCCTGAAATTCGTCAATCATCAGGAGAGATCGTGGAAGCGGTTTGGCAGCATCGGTTCTGTGATAAGCATCCAAATTCTGCACTCCCAAATCTCTAAAGAGTTCCCCGCGTCGCTTCAACTCCTCATCCACTCTCCTCAATACGCTGAGCCCGAATTCCCGATCGCTTTCGATGGCTACTACCCGTGCATGAGGAAGTCCTTTGGAGGCATAGCATTTGAACTCGACCCCCTTCTTGAAATCGATCAGGTAGAACTCTACCTGATTGGGGTTGCACCACAATGACAAGTTGGTGATGATCACATGGAACAAGGTGGACTTACCAGAGCCGGTTTTTCCTGCGACCAAGACATGCTGTCGAGTATCTTTTCCCAGAGAAAGGTATTGAAGTTTGGTGGCTCCGCTTCGTCCGATCGCTACACGAAGCTCCCTTGCTGTCTCCAGACTCCAGATATCATTGGCTTGAGGTTTTACCGCATCAAACGGTACTTTCACGCGTTCGGCATCTACACTTAGTTGACCAATTCTGTGAATGAGATCCGTAGCCATTTGAGGATTCGGCGAGGAATCCAGGATGATGCGGATTCCTCCGGTCGATGGTTCATTCAAGGCAAATCCTCCCTTCTGTGAGATCAGGGAAACACAGGATTTTCGAAAATCATCCACCGGGAATTCCTGCAATCCGGGTATTCGGTGATCCCAGTGAATCAGAAGGTAGATGCCGCACCGCGCGCCACCGGCAGCAAGGCTGGTCAATCGACGAAGGGCCAAGTCGCTGAAATTTTGCGGAAAGTCGGCGACTACTAGAAAATGGTATTTTTCAGCGATGTTCCCGGCCTGTTGGTTGTATTCTGAAATGGTGCTGTATTCATTCCGAAGGTACATTTGAATGACTTTTTCCATGTGCTCATTCACATCGGCGAGCTTCTGCTCAATCTGGCTTGTCTGGGTCCATATCCGGTGATTGATCAGGGCGGGATCGGAATCGGTCAGATGCATGATGCCCGCAAAATTCTGGCCCAGTTCAACAGGGTCAATCAGGGTGAATTTCAGGCGTCCCGCCGGAGAGACGGTGAGCAAACGCAGAACCGTTTGGTTCAGGTTTTCAATCGCTTCAGTGCGACCGGTTTCTCCGGTTTCAAATAGCAGGGATCCTTGGTCGGGGAAAGTCAGGCACAACGGCAGAGATATTCGGGTGAGATCCGCCAGGTTAAGGTCAGGTAATTCCTTTTGCAAATCGGGGGTTATTTCAAGATCCACTTCCAGTCGAGCGAAAGGGGCCGCAGGGTTAAGCTCTGTTGGGGGATTCCAGTTTTTCCATTCAGCAGAATCCCACGGCAGGAAGGTGGTTCCGGCCTCGGTGCGGCTTTGGCTCAGGTCCTTAAGAATCGGCTCAAGGCGTTGCTTCCACTTATCCGTCAAGGTCTGCCTGTCTCCATCCAATTCTTTCTGCATTTCTCTCGCTGCAGCCTGGTGTATAGCTGACAATCCGCTTCGCTCTCGTTCTGCGCTCACCTTCAATTTATGAATGTGAGCGGGATCGCTTTGTTCCTGTTCTTGATGTCTTTGTTCAAACTGCCGTTTGTGTATTGCAACCGCGCGATCCGCTTTGCTTCTAATTTCCGGTTCGGCTAACTCACGTTGCCGGGACCCAGCGGCCAGGGCTTCATCCCATTGAGTTTTCAACCGGGCGGTTGTCGCGTCGAATTCCTGTTGAATACGCTCACTGTCCTGATGCAATCGGACATCCGATTTCTGAAAACCTGATTCCAGGGCCAGTCGACACCCACTCAACAACCGGGCCATTCGAGCGGCGATTTCTCGATGAGCGAATTGGATGAGTTCGTGAACTCCGATCAAGCCGATGATGACTCCGATAAAGGCGCCATCGATTCCTGATGGATTCAATGAATCGAATCCTGAATCGGGCAGTAACCAAACCAAACTAACACGAACCAGAATAACGATGAGAATCCACAGCCATAAGGGGACAAAACGAAACAGGAATGGAAAAGGCAGACGGGTAAACCGGTTCAACTCAAGTAGGAGTTGACTCAACTCCTGGTCGAATTTTTCCTTTAACTGATATTCATTAAGGTTTGGATCGACCTCCGGTAGAGATCTGGGATCAGACAATAGGCGAGCAAATTTTCGGAAACCTCGAAAAGCTCCTCGGGTTTTTTCGGTAAGATCGGACAACTGTTGATTATCCTCTGCCGTTTGATTGCTGTAATCATTAAATGTTTTTTCAGCCTGATTCCGTTCGTTGTCGCGGGTGCGTTCAGCCTGAAGGGCGTTTTTCTGGACTTCGTATTTCTGCCGTCCTTCCTCGTCTTCGATGCTTTTCAATCGACAGGCGAGACTCGTTTCTTTCGCTTTTTCAATACGGCCGACTCGTTGCTCATACCGGGAATGGAGCCTCTCCTTCGTGGTGCAATGGTCTGCTTCGGCCCGCTGGAGTGAATCGGAAAGACGATTGTTCAAAGACTCCAGATCCGTCTGATACTTCCGCTTTTCTCTGGAGAGTCTCGCTTGGCTTGTCTGGTGAAATTCTTGTTCCTGTTCGACGGTTTTCCGGATCGTCTCCCTGAGCCGATTCAGAAATCCCACGGTCTCTTTCTTACCCCAATGTTTATTCACAATCTTTACGAATACGATGAATCAATTCATCCAGGTTCTCCATGACTCCACGCGAATACTGAACGGCTCCCAGCAGGTTCTCCATGTAACGTTGCTCGAATTCCTGACACTGTGCATCTTTCCACAATTCCCGGGTTTGTTTCCAGGCCGCGACCAGTTTCCTGGTAGAAGCCGTGAGTTTTGCCTGGTTTGAATTCATGAGGAACCATCCGGATTCTCTTCGGTAGATCCGGACTCAGTCTCAGAGGAAGAAGAGGGTTCTGTATCAACCGGGGAGGGAGGGGTGTCGGGCTGTATGGAGTTGGAGGTGTCAGCAGGCATCTTCAGTTCGGAATAAGCCCGCAAGGCTCGGGTTGTTTTCGCGAGAAAGTGCACAGCCTTAGGCATATCTCCTGCAAGAATGGACCTCAGCCGATCAAGGCGACGAGCAGAGAGTTCTACATGGTTGTTATATTTCCGTATCCATGTATTTACACTCTTTAGTTTTTCCTGGGCTGCATTGAGCGAACGCCCGGCCTTGTTCAGTTGCATCTGCTCTAACATCGAGGTGTCACGCAAGCTGGAAAAACGCGCATTGAAAACAGCCTGCTGTGCTTCTTCAAAAACTTTGGTCCGGTGTCGAACCTGCTTTTTCCAGTAAACCCTTTGATCCTGTTCCAGCCAATTCCGAGTGCGCCGAATCTCTTCACCCACTTCGTCCAGAGAACCGCCGGCGCTCTCAATGTATAGGATTAAAGTCGTCCTAAACGATTCAATCGCATCGATTGATCTGACTTGGGCTCGTTGTGACATGCGGTTTATCTCTGATCCAGATATTCTTCGATACGCTGGGCTTTACGCAGCAGGTAGGGACCATGTTTTTCTGAAGCAGCGATGAATTTCTTGAGAGCTTTCATGGTGTGAATGAACTCTCCTGAAAATTTTTCGTGCTCCTGATCCTGCCAGGTTTCTCCAAGAGACGTAAATCTGGCCTGCAATAAGGCTATACGGCTTTGAAGATCGACATTGAAACGCTTCAGTTCTTCTGCAAACCGTCTGACTTCTTCGGGATCGATAATTGCCTGCGACATAATATTCCATTCCGGTTGATTCCCCGTGGGATTCTGATTCGGCAACTCAAATGAGTCAACCTCCTTGAGAACCGTTTATTGCGTAGCTCGGGTTTAATACTCCGCCGCTTGCGGCGATAATTATTTTTGATGTGCCTAACCGGAAACACCCCGCTTTCGCAACGCGAAAGTCGAGCCTAAGCGAGAGGGCTTGCCCCACTGCCATTAGGTTAAGGCTTCAGGTGCCCCTGAAGCTGGGGGCGTCGACCCCGGATCATTGAAATCGGCATACATTTCTTCCATATTCCGGCCTCGGCGCGGCCAGCTTCAGGGATGACGGTGTTAAAACACCTGCGGAAAATCCTTAACCTAATGGCAGTGGGGCTTGCCCCGGGGATCTTTATTCGAGCGGTGATGATCACTGGCGGGGTGTACATGTTTCAGGGACGACTGGTCCTGGTTGTGATTGATACGCCCATGACAGTAGATGCGTCCAAGTGCTCCGGCATATGTTCCGATGCAGTAAAATTCGTTTTTTTGATCTTGAAAGAGAACTGCACCAGAAGGAGTTGTTGCCGCAGTTTTACTTGAAAACTCTTCTTTTTTTCGAGAGTGTCGGGCTCGCCATGTTGAAGGATACGCGGTGGGTCATTGTGGATACGGAGACGGATGGATTGTATGATCCGATTCGTATCCTGGAAATTGCCGCCCAGCGAATGCGGGGTTGGAAGCCCGAGGGAGAACCGTTCCAAGTCTACTTGAATCACCAAATTTCCATTCCCTATGACGCCACAGCGATACATGGCTTGACTAAAGAATTTCTGGATAAAGAAGGGATTCATCCGCACAAGGCACATGAGGCATTCAAGGTTTACCTTAATGATCTTCCCATCGTGGCTCACAATTTGAATTACGATTGGAATCGGTGTCTGTTACCCGAATGGCAACGCCTTTGTGTGCCGGTTTCCGGTCGTCCAGGATTCTGCACCATGCTGCTCGCCCGGCGTCTACTCCCGGAAACTCGAAAAGTTAACCTGGAAACCCTGTGCCGATATTTCGGCATCGACGCCGGTCGCGCACACAGCGCTTCATCGGATGTCCAAACCGTCGTGTCCTTGTTTAACCAAGTATTCCGGGTTCGACTCGAATCCGCACAAATCACTGATTTTGACGATATTGTAAGATTTTCGAAAAAATCGCCCATCAAAAAATGTCATGCGATGCTTGGAGGAGGCTGTTAATCGTGTAATGATTCAGGCTTCCTTGAATTCCTTGAAAACATGACCGATTCAATCGGACAACAAGTCATACGCATTCTTGGTGTGGTCTCCCGAGGAGCCTTCCTATGGCTAATGGTTTCTTCTGGTTATTCTGCTGAGACTTTTGATTTAAAGAAACGCATGGATCGGCATGCGTGGATCTGGGAAACACCCCAGGCTCAAAACCTTCCCGAGATCTCGAAAGTCGAATGGGCGAATACAGAAATCGATCATTTCATTCTGGCCCGTCTTGAATCGGAGAACCTAACAGCATCGCCAGTGGCTGCGCCCGAAACTTGGTTGCGCCGAATCCATTTCGGTTTGATCGGTCTGCCACCCACTATTTCGGAACTCGATGGATTCATGCAGGATCATTCGGACAATGCCAAAGAGAGAGTCGTCGACCGGCTTCTTTCTTCCCCGCATTTCGGCGAACGCTGGGCACGACATTGGATGGATCTGGTCCGGTATGCCGAGACCCGTGGACATGAAAGTGATTTCACCATCGCCAATGCCTATCACTACCGTGACTACCTGATTGATGCGTTTAATCTCGATCTACCCTATGACCGATTGGTTCGCGAACACGTTTCAGGAGACCTGTTGCTGAATCCCAGACAGGATCCTGTCTCCATGTCCAATCAGTCCGTTATTGCAACCGGTTGGGCATTTTTTGGGGAAGAGATTCATTCACCCGTCGATATACGTCAGGATGAGTGTGACCGAATTGATAACAAAATCGATGTCTTCAGCAAAACGTTTCTAGGATTGACGGTTTCCTGCGCGCGATGTCACGACCATAAATTTGATGCCCTTGCGAGCCGCGATTATTATGCTTTATCGGGAGTATTTGTCAGTTCGGCTTATCGGCAGGCGAGATTCGAATCCATGGAAATCAATCGCAAGGTTGCTGAGGAATTGGAAGCGCTGCGCAATTATCATCGCATACGGGTTGCCGGTATAGAATCGGAAAAACTCAAACGCTTCCTGAAAGATTCGGAGGCGTATCTGGGCGCTGCCCTGAAAGTGCTTCAAATCGGAGAGTCGGATTTCGATGAGGGCGAGTGTCTTAAACTGGAAGGCATGGAGCTGGATTGCGACAAAATGGACTGGTGGCTTGGAACATTGAAGGATGCCCGTTCGGATTCATCACATCCGTTGCATTTGATAACTCGATTCTTTGTTCGCGATAGGACAAAGGCCTTTACTTCGGTTTTTGGCGAAAACTCAATTCAAAGAAAAAAGTTTTCTGACACTGAAAAGGTGATTCTTGATTTCACCGGATCCGGGATGAAGGATTGGAGGGTTGATGGTTTTGCGTTCGGGCAACGGCCGGTCAAGTCCGGAGAAATTTGTTTGTCAGATCAAATCAAACAACCCATCAGCCGAGTGATGACGTATGGGGCGGGGCGCCGCGACCCATTCTGGAACAAACTGGAAAGCAGGGAAACCAACGAAACGGATTCGGGCTCATTGAATGCCGTGTCACGTGCCGGAAAAATGATCCGCACTCCCACTTTTCGGGTTGAATCCGGAAAGCTTCATTACCTCATTCGCGGCAATACCAAAGTCTACGCGGCGGTGGATTCTCATTTGATGATTGCCGGCCCGCTTCATGCACGCCTCATCAAACAATTTGAAACCGGTGACTCCCGATCTCCCCAATGGGTCACGCACGACTTGTCTCCCTACATCGGTCACCGAGCCCATGTGGAATTTGGGCCGATCGATAATGAGGCGTTGGAAATTCTGATGGTCGTAGACTCTGCAAAGACTCCCGAGTGGATTCCCAAACCGCCTCTTTGGTTTCCCGTTGAAGGGCAGAATGATTTAAGTTCGGTAGTTGCAGAATTCATTCAACTTGTGAACCGCGCTGTTGAATTGTTTGCGAATGACCAACTTGTGGATCATCCACTCGAAGCCAATATCGTCGATTGGCTGTTGCGCTCTGTGAACCCTCTGTCTTCCGGTCCGGATCCACTGATTCATGACTATGTCCAGGCTTCAGTTTCACTGAAGAAAAAAGTGCGTTGGCAATCCCTGACGGCAGTGACCTGGATGGATGGCAACGGTGTTGATGACAACCTGTTGATTCGAGGCGAGGTGAAGCGTCCGGCCGAAGAAGTTTCAAGAGGCTTGCCCACAGCCTTTCCGGGACAGGTTTCCATTCGTGATCAAACCGGAAGCGGTCGTCTGGAACTGGCCCGCCAGTTGACCGATTCTGGGAATCCTCTGGTTTCCCGGGTCATGGTCAATCGAATCTGGCATCACCTTTTCGGACGTGGATTGGTTTCGACGGTTGATAATTTCGGTTACCTTGGCGAACGGCCCAGTCATCCGCGACTGTTGGATCATCTTGCCTGGACATTCGTAAACCGCGATGAATGGTCACTGAAAAGGTTGATTCGTCGTCTGGCACTTTCCTCGACCTTTGCCATGAGTAGTGCACTGTCTGATTCAGCAACTGAATTAAAAGATCCGGAGAACCGGCTTCTCCATCGCATGCCCGTCCGGCGTCTTGAAGGAGAGGCTATCCGGGATTCACTGTTTGTAGTCTCCGGGCGATTGCACCCGGTTATCGGTGGGATCTCCGTGCCGGTTCACCTGACGGATTTCGTTGTCGGCCGAGGGCGACCCAACATCAGTGGTCCTTTGGACGGACAGGGTAGACGGAGCCTTTATACTTCGGTGCGACGAAACTTCCTGCCGACACGGATGTTGACCTTTGATGTTCCAAGTCCATTCAGCACAGTCGGACGACGAAACATCACGAATGTTCCATCACAATCGCTGGTTCAGATGAATGATGAATTATTTCACCAGCAGGCCGGAGTCTGGGCAAAGAAGACTTTGAGCCATGCTAACGGACGGACTCATGAAAGTTTGGTTCACCAGATGTTTCGAGAAGCTTATGGACGAGTTCCCACCTCCAAAGAGACGGAAGTCTGCCTGCAGGCTGTTCAGGAATTTGCGTCCCTGTTGAATAAGGGGGCGGATTCCATAGAAGTCTGGAAAAATCTTTGTCATTCGTTATTCAGTGCCAATGAGTTCATATATATCCGTTGATTCATGAATCCCACTCGAATGCATCCCCGTCCACCAGAATCCATCAGTCGTCGCGAAATGCTGAAACGAACTTCGTCAGGGTTCGGCTCTTTGGCTTTGTCGGCAATGTTGGCGGACTCCGCTCGAGCGTCTTTAATTGGCAGCGCGAACCCGTCTGTTTCCACACCGTCACCTTTCAAAGCTCGAGCGAAGAACGTTATCTTTCTTTTTATGGAGGGGGCGGTTTCACAGGTCGACTCCTTTGATTACAAGCCGATGCTTGAGAAATACCATGGAACTGACCCACGAAAGACCATTGGGAAATTGGAGAAAACCCAATTCGAGAATATCGGTAAAGTTTTGAAATCACCCTGGAATTTTCAGCAGCATGGCCAAAGGGGTCTTTGGGCCAGCGATCTTTTTCCGTATGTAAACCAAGTCATGGACGAATTATGTCTCGTTCGGTCCATGACTTCGAAATTTCCTGAGCATACCAGTGCCAATTATTTCCTCCACAGTGGGAGTGGCCTTCAGGGAAGGCCGAGCATGGGGGCCTGGGTGACCTATGGCCTTGGTAGCTGCAATCAAAACCTGCCGGCCTACGTCGTGCTGAATGGAGGGCAGATCCCATCGGGAGGGCTCGACAATTTCAGTAGTGGTTTTCTACCTGCACGATTTCAAGGATCATTACTCCATGCCGCGGGGGAAACCCCGCTTGCGAATATCCTGCCTCTGGAAAAAGTGAAAGCGGTCCAGGGAATCAAGAGGAAACTGGTCAGGCGGTTGAACCAAGCACATTCAGATCTTTCGGGCAATGCGGATGCCTTGGAATCCGCCATCGCTAATTACGAACTGGCCGCCCGAATGCAGGTGGCTGTTCCGGACCTCATGGATCTTTCCAAGGAAACGGAAAGCATAAAAAATATGTATGGTCTTGAATCTGATTACGTCCATACGCGTACTTACGCCCGTGAGTGTTTGATTGCCCGTCGTCTCGTGGAACGTGGTGTCCGCTTCATTGAGTTGACCATCCCGATGGTGGAGGGCTACCAGCGATGGGACGCTCATGGCAATCTTCGCCAAAATCACGGTAATAACGCCCGAGCAGTCGATCAACCTATTGCAGGTCTAATTCGTGATTTGCGACAGAGAGGATTGCTGGACGATACTTTGGTTCTGTGGGCCGGCGAGTTTGGCCGCACTCCCTTTGCCCAGGGCAAGGATGGTCGTGATCACAACGAATACGGGTATTCCATTTGGATGGCCGGTGGTGGAATCCAAGGAGGGTTAGCTTACGGGGCCACCGATGAATGGGGTTACAAAGCCATTGAGAATCCATTGGAAATGCACGATCTTCACGCAACCATTCTTCATCTGTTAGGAGTCGATCATGAAGGCCTGACTTATCGTTTTGGTGGCCGGGACATCCGCCTAACCGATGTTCATGGAAGGGTAGTCCACGAAATTCTTTCGTGAATTATTTTCACATCTTCAGGCTATTCCGAATTACGCCAGGTTCTGAAGTTGTTCTTCAAGGCCTGCGGGAGGAGTGAAAATCCAGGTGCTCGACTGTTTTCGGGCTGTGAGCAGGTTTCGATCTACTAAGTTCAGTAGATCACTCCGAGCAGTCTGGTAAACTACATCATGGCTCATTCTGTGGGATTCAATGGTGTAATTGAATGTCGGATGTCTCAGTGCGTGACCGATCAGTGCCCTTTGCCGATGGTTCAGGATGGTGATTCCCTTTATCTCGGCTTCCGTTTTCTTCAGTTCGACCGCTTTGCGTTTAATGTACGCATGGAGTTGGTGAACGGCATCATCCATCACCTTCAAATGGTAATGAATGAAGTAGGTCAAATCATTATCGTCGGTCTCTGTCAGCAGAAAAGCGCGACCATATTGGGTTGGAGCTTTCAGGATCGTCTGCGAAATGGAAACAAATTCGAACAGCCAATAACCGTGCCGAAGCATCGGCCAGTAAAAAAGGGCCCGAGCTGTCCGTCCGTTCCCATCCACGAAAGGGTGATCGTAGGCTAGCCAGAAATGTAGTATAATAGAGCGAATGGCTGGATGGATGTAGTTATTTGCAGTCGTCTCGTTGGCGAAGTAGCACATCAATTCAATTCGCTTTTCGAGTTCATCAGCCGGCGGTGGGATGTGGAATGTATTGCCGTAGTCATCTCCAACTTCGACCTTTTCGTCGGCCCTGCGAAACCTTCCCTCTGCGTCAGGATTGTCCAGTGTGCTTTTTGTGACCATTCGATGGAGTTCAAGAATCAGGTTTCTGGTGAGGGGTTCATTCCGGATCTCGCAAATCCGTTTCATCGTCAGGAAATTGTTCAAAATCATCCGCTCGCTTCGATCTTTGGGGTTTCTACCTGAGCGAATCATTTCCTTAGCGACGACTCTTGTCGTAGCAGCGCCTTCCAGTTGACTTGAAGTGATGGCTTCCTCGATCAGCGAGCCGATATAGTAACGATCCCTTGTATCCGGGTTGGTGATCTGTTCGGGCATTTGAATCGATCCGCCTGCTCCAAGATCAAGATTATGAAATTGCTGTGTCATCAGATCGGTCACCAGGAATACGAATGGGCCGGCTTTGAGATCTTTTAGTGGGATCTGCTTGTAGTTCCCTCTGCGATGCATTTTGATTACAAGCCACCAGGTTTTGTGATCGAGGCCCTCGGGGGGGGGGAGGTGAATCAGTTTATCCCAATGCTGGTATTTTCCCCTGACCAGGATGCCGGGAACTGTACTCATGAAATCCATGAGTGATTCAGTCTTGAGGTTCAGAATCAGCGACTCCTTGGACGGTGGCTTGCGCGGTATTTTCATGAATCCTGCTCGGTCGATCTTGAGTTGTTTACTAAAGATTTACTAATTCTGAATGAATTAGTAAATCTTTAGTAATCCGGAACCCATTTGGATTACTATTCCATGCATACAACATCTTGCGGAAGGTGATTTTAGAGCCATATATGTAGTGGGTGAATGGGTGATCAGAATATCCCGACAAAGTCTTCAGACCCTTAATCCGCCTAAGCCCTGACGTTTTTATCTAAATACTGGAACGATTGTTCGCTGTACGTGGTCAGCGAGAAACGGAAACCAACATCAAAAAACTTACCGGAAAAGTTGATTTATCTTCTTTCGGCGCATTGGATGCATTGTACTGCGTCCGGTTGATGTTCCAATCGGTTTTCAGGGATCGGTTTCTTGCACGTTCCGCAGTCGCCGTAGCTGTTCTGCTTTATTCGCTTCAAAGCATTCTCCACTCGTAGAAGTTGGTTTTCCTGACGGCGTTGAAGTTCCAGCGCCATCTGCTGTGACTGCATGGCATCCATTCGGGAAAGCCGCCCGATGGAGGTATCCAGTTTGACGGTGGCCGTTGCGTCCTTTCCCGATTTTATACCTTGGCGGAGTTCTTCCACCAGGCTTTCCAATTTTGCTTTAAAATATTCCAGACGCTCTGAATTCATAACAGATCGATTCTAAACATTCATTGGAACCGAAACAGCTTAAAAGGTGATTATTGTGAGAGCGAATCATCAAGCAGTGGAAGTCGTTAGACTTCCGATATCACGATTTGAATTTTCTGCTTACTGTCGGCACTTTTCCAGTAAACAGGCCGGGTGGAAACACTTGGTGCCCGATCGTATTTCCGGAGCCTTTCAAGGCACACAAAACCCTTGGTTTTTTGATTAAATACATTCAGGATTCATGAGTAATAAAGGGTGGGGCACGTATTGACTGGATTTGTCATTTGGAATCCAGATGAATTTCACCGTTTGGCATGCGTCGAAAGGATCTAATATGTTATCCGTACTTGGGCAATCAGATCGAAATTCCTGCGACAGGATTTCCAGAAGACATTTTCTGAAGATCGGCGGGATGGCTGCCGGGGGGCTGTCCCTGGCTCAGTTGCTGGAAATGGAATCCACGGCTGGCACGGGGAGTTCCCACAAGGCCATCATCAATATCTATCTTCCGGGGGGGCCTTCCCATATCGACATGTTCGATTTGAAACCTGAAGCTCCAGCGGAGATTCGAGGTGAATTCCGTCCTATCCATACCAAAGTTCCCGGGATGGATATTTGTGAATTGTTTCCCAAACTTGCCGGTATTGCCGATAAATTTGCGATTATTCGATCCATTGCCGACTCCGATGGAGCGCACGATTGTTATCAATGCATGACCGGTCACAAACGACGGGATCGTGCGCCCCAAGGCGGTTGGCCGATGATGGGTTCCTGGGTTTCCCAGTTGCAAGGTGCCAACCCGGGTATTCCGGCAAACCTTTCATTGATGTATCCGACGGGAAACCGTACCTGGGGTGATCCTGGCAATGCGGGATTTATCGGTCCGGCTCATAATTCAATGGGGCTGGTTTCCAAGGATCCGAACGAGAAAGCCCGGAATATGTCTCTGAATGGTATTACCTTGGACCGTCTTGAAGACAGGAACCGGCTGCTCAGTTCATTTGACCAGTTCAGACGGGATGCTGACAGCAGCGGCGCCATGGAGGGGCTGGATACTTTTAACCAGCAGGCAATTGACATTTTGTTTGGATCCGGTCTGGCTGAAGCTCTGGACCTTTCCAGAGAAGACCCGAAAGTTCTGGAACGTTACGGGCAGAATGACCCTAAGTATCAGCGGGATGGAGCTCCGAAGATGATCCGGAATTTCCTTGTTGCCCGTCGGCTCGTCGAAGCGGGGGCAAGGGTCGTTTCCCTGAATTACAGCCGTTGGGACTGGCATGGTGGTGACGGAATGAATTTTGAACGGTCCCGTGAAGAATTCCCGCTCCTTGACCGGGGGTTGTCTTCACTGATTATCGATCTTCATGAGAGAGGTCTGGACAAAGATGTTTCGGTGGTGGTTTGGGGCGAGTTCGGTCGAACTCCGAAAATCAACAACAGGAACAGTCGCGATCACTGGCCGCAGGCTAATTTCGCTCTGTTGGCCGGTGGGGGAATGCGTACGGGGCAAGTCATTGGGGCAACTGACCGACTCGGAGCCGAAATCGCCGAACGGCCCGTCAAGTTCCAGGAGATCTTTGCCACCTTGTACCAAAACATCGGAATCGATGTGAAAACCGCGACGGTGAAGGACAATCAGGGACGACCTCAATTCCTGATCGACTCCGGAATCGAACCTATTCACGAATTGGTCGGATAAATTCCAACCCCGACCCAGGTTGTCTTCAACCTCCCCCCCTCTGATATTTTTAGTTTGTCTTATGTATGCTGGCGTGAATATTGCTGCTCTTTATTAAGTCGAAATTAAGAGACAATGGCGACCTTTTGCAAAGCAAAGAAAGGACTTATGCAATGAAGAGCGAAAAACATCATGTTCCTGACAATTGGGATGTTTCGTATGCCATCGGTTTTTTTGAATTGGGCATGTTTGATGATGCCTTGAAGCAGTTGGACAAACTTCCTCAGGATCAACAACTTAAGGGAAAAATTCTCAACCTTCGTTGCCAAATCCTACTCGGTCGAAAAAAGTGGCTGCGAGTGGTCCGGCTCTCTAGATCAGGATCCACGCTTTATCCGGACAGAATGGAATTCTATATTTTCGGTGCTTTGGCCTATTTCATGATGGATAAACCATTGGAGTCAAAACTGTTATGGTTTTCAGCCCCTCGAAAAATCCGAAAGTCAGGCTTTTTCCATTACAATGTGGCACGATGTGAAGCCAAATTGGGAAATATTGCCTCAGCAAGGACTCACATGAAGACCGCTATCAAACTCGAACCGGAATTGAAATGCATACTGAATCGGGATTCCGGACTCAAGGAACAGCTCAATTAGGTCTGAGAGTCGGGTGCGATTAGGGATAGCAGGGAGGCGGTTCCGGTTGGAGTTAACGCTTTAGCGTGTTTTACAACAGCCACGCTAAAGTGTTAACTCCAACAATCAAGACGAGGAGAATCTCCGTTTAACTCAAAACCGAATTTACTGCTTCGGGGAAAATTTCCATTACATCATCTGAGATTCTGAGGGTCAGACATGACAGCCCATCGTGACCGGTTTCTCCCTGGTTGATGACAATATACGGCGTCCCTCGATCTGCTCCTGACCGGGGGATGGATGCCGCTGGCTCAACTGACAGCGTTGAACCAAGAGAAATGATCAAATCCGATTGCATGGAAAGGTCGAATGCCCGCTGCAGATCATTCTGACGCAATGATTGCCCGAAACTGATAGTCGCCGGTTTCAAGTAGCCTCCGCACTCGCATTTCGGAGGGATCCCCGTTCTCCCAAATTGCCCGTAGATAGGGTCCGGATCGCTCATAGATCCACACGATTGGCACTCAATTTTAGCGTTTGTCCCATGGATTTCTATCAGTTTTTCCTCCGGGAGGCCTGATTTACGGTGAAGTCCGTCCACATTCTGGGTAACCA
>DUCD01000230.1:20259-23690 GCA_012959985.1 Verrucomicrobiales bacterium
TACCTTACCTGCTGCCGTCAGGTCCGCAATGGCCTGATGAACTGGATTCGGATCTACATTCCGGTAGGCAGCCCAATCCTCAGTTTTCGTGGTCCAATACCGGATTCTTGAGGATTTAGAACTCAAAAAATCCTGGTAATAAACGGGTGTTTTTGTTTTCCAGACTCCCTGAGGACCTCGGTAATCGGGGATACCACTTGCGGTACTGATCCCTGCGCCGGTGAAAATCAGCATGTTTTTTCGACCGGTGAGCAGCTCAGTGAGGCTGGAAATGGCCTGTTCTCGATTCATCCCTGTCTGTTTCGCGTGATCAAATTGGATAAAGGTTTTTACTACAGAGAACACGGAGAGCACAGAGAAGAGTGAGAGAGGGCAATCGTCCGTCATGACGTCTAGCCCGACTTTCACGATTCGCGGCGATTTGAACTTTTTTTCTGCACATTTTTTTCAGCCCCACCCCGGTTTGCTCCGGAAAACCGGTTTTAAAAGATCGTTTTTCTGAATTCGACCTCAAATCGGCTTGTGGGGCAGACCTACCCTGTTTACCGACTCTCCTGCGATCTGCTAGACTCATGGTTTATGTATCTCAAATGCCACAAGCGCAGGAAGGATGGTAAACTCCATCGATACTGGAGCATTGTGGAAAGTTACCGTCTGACCAACGGCGTCAGCGCCAAACGCCAGGTGCTTTACCTGGGAGAAATCAATGACACGCAGAAGGCGGGTTGGTGTCGCATCATCGAGGCCTTTGAATGCGGCACGGAAACTCCGCAGCAGATCGCTCTGTTTCCCAGTGATCGAAGTGCTCCGGCACAATTGCCTCAGGAGGTTAGTTCTCTGAACATTGATCTGAGTCGCTTTGAACTTCACCGCCCGCGTCAATGGGGAGCCTGTTGGTTGACTTTGAAACTGTGGGACCTATTGGAGCTGGATCATTTTTTCACCCCGTTGCTTCCTCCCGGTCGCAAGGGAACTCAGTGGTATAAAATTCTGCAGTTGCTGGTTTGCAATCGTTTCATTGCCCCGGGCAGCGAATGGTTTGTGCACCGGCATTGGTATCGACAAACAGCCTTGAGCGATTTGCTGGGCATGGATAAAGAGGTCGTGCCCAAGAATGCGCTCTACCACTGCCACGATCAATTGATGCAGCATAAGGAAGGATTGTTCACCCATCTCCAGCAACGCTGGAAAAACCTCTTTGACGCAGATCAGCAAGTGCTGCTCTACGACCTGACAAGCACCTACTTTGAAAGCGATCCACCTTTTCCCGAAGGAGACAAACAGCCAGTTCGGTTACAGCCGCGACAAACGTTCAGACTGCGTGCAGGTGGTCATCGGCTTGGTGCTCACTTCCGATGGTTACCCTCTGGCTTATGAAGTGATGGCCGGCAACACACAGGACAAGCAGAGCCTGCGTGGTTTTCTGGATAAAATCGAAGGACTCTATGGCAAAGCCCGACGCACCTGGGTAATGGACCGAGGTATTCCAACTGAGGAATTACTGGAGCAAATGCGCACCTCCGATCCTCCGGTCCATTATCTGGTGGGCACTCCGAAAGGTCGACTGAACAAGTATGAGAAACGTTTTCTCAAAGAAGACTGGCAACAGGTCAGACAAGGGGTGGAGGTCAAAGAGATTAAAGAGTCCGGGGAACTTTATGTACTGGCCCGCAGTGCTCAGCGGGTGAACAAGGAGCGGGCCATGCGCCGCCAACGCTTGAAACGGCTATGGAAACGACTTCAACAAATCAAAGAGATCAAGCAGCAGACTCGCGACGAATTATTAATGCGTCTCGGGGCTGCCAAAAAACAGGCCGGCCGAGCTTGGTGGCTGGTTGAAATCCAAACGCCCGAGTCCAAAGATCCGGTCAATCAGAAAACCTTCAGCTTCAAACTCAACACCCGAAAACTCAGGCGCACCTTTCGGCGTGAAGGCCAGTACCTCCTGCGAGCCTTCGTGCCCGATAAAGTTCCGGCCCGGCAACTGTGGAAGCAGTACATGGGGCTGACCGAAATCGAGGAAAGCTTTAAGACTCTTAAAGGTGATCTGTCAATCCGTCCGATCCACCATCAGTTGGAGAAACGAATCGAAGCCCACATCTTCATCAGTTTTCTGTCCTATTGCCTGCATGTGGCGCTACGGGGAAAACTCAGAAACCTGGCGGGTGGATTGACACCAAGGGCAGTGTTGGAAAAATTCGCAACCATACAAATGCTGGACGTATGTTTTCCAATCAAAGGTCGGGAGAATCGTCGATTGGTAATGCCACGTTACACTCAACCGGATAAAGATTTAAAACTCCTGCTGGCAAGAATGGGAATGGAGCTGCCCGAGCAGCCTCCGCCCCGAATCGAAACGGATAAATCGGTGGAAATCTAAACTAAAAAAAACCGGCGTGTGGGGCAGACCTAGCAGAAAAAAATACGGAATTGCTGGGGTTTTTGAATTTCCACACCCCGAACCGTGAAAGTCGGGTTAGCACCGCCTTCCATTCTGGCGCATCCCAGAAACCTCAGTTCTGTTCAAGGACAGACCGCAAAATTTGAAATCGTGGTCACCGGAACAGGCCCCTTTGAATTTCTTTGGTTCAAAAACGGAGTGCCCCTGATTCTCAGCAATGAACCTTTGCTTGAGCTGGAATCAGTCAATACGACCGATAACGGCATTTATTCTGTTCTAGTGACCAATAGGGTGGGGGATCCAATTCGGAGTGACAATGCGATTCTCACAGTGGACTCTTTTGCCGCTCCCGCCGAAATAGAGCCCTTCAGTCCGAATTCCATACTTCCTGATCAGTCCGGGGTCCACTTGAAATGGGACTCTATTGTAGGTGTGGTTTATCGGGTTCAAGTTTCCAGTGATTTGTTGAACTGGGAAAATGTTACCGGTGAAATTGTAGCGACAGGTGAATCCACAGGACATATCGACGATCAGCGTGCTTTGAACGATAATCGTCTGTTATTCTATCGAATCGTAGCCCAGTAATAATGGGTATGACTTCAGCAGGCCGCGAGCTTCTCAAAGCTTTCTTCAACGAAGCTCGTATCCTGTATGCTGCAGAGTCCGGCATACAATCCGTTGGCTTCCAGCAGTTCTTCGTGATTGCCTTTTTCTTCGATTCGACCGTCCCGGATCACTAGAATCTGATCCGCTTTACGGATTGTGCTGAGACGGTGTGCTATGACAAAACTGGTGCGATCTGCCATCAATCGACTCAGGGCTTCCTGAATCAATCGCTCGGTTGCGGTATCGACGCTTGCGGTGGCTTCGTCAAGGACCAGCAAAGGTGCATTCTTCAACAGAGCTCTGGCAATGCTCACCCGTTGTTTTTCTCCAACGCTCAATTTAACCCCTCGCTCCCCGACTCGAGAATCATAACCATCCGGTAGTTGCATGATGAACTCGTGGTAGTTCGCGGCTTTTGCCGCCT
>DUCD01000231.1:0-5784 GCA_012959985.1 Verrucomicrobiales bacterium
GCAACGGCAAAAGGTTGTCAAGTCATCGATGGAAAAGGCATGCTGGTGAATCAGGGAGTCATCGGATTCAAATACTGGACCGGAGTTGATCCCGATCCAGCCGTGATGCATAAGGCGTTGGAAGATGTGTTCGGCGTTTGAGTCCGACACGGCCCATTGATCATTGTAGAATTCTGATTCTGAGGAAAAGTTTCGGTACTTCAAGTGAGGGAACAATTCGGAAGATCACCTGACCATCTTGAATCGTCCCTTGTTGCAGGGCGCTCCAAGTGACTAGATTTTCGGATGCTTCCAATTGCACTGTTGCATTGCCAGCCAGGGTAACCGTCAAAAGGACCGCCCCGGAGTTATCCAGTGAAACTTTGGATATCTTTATGTCTCGGGTCAGCAGAACCGCTTCGGCATCGGTGATATTGCGGGAGCCAGGTGTTGGTGAAATTGTGAAATCTACGATTATGGAAGCTTCATCATTCAACCGACCACTGGAAACACCTTCTCTCTGAAGGCCGAAATCAACTTCATCAATCACTTCATCAGTGGGTCCAAGCAATTGAAGCAACTCCCCCTTCCAGGACAAACGAAAACTGACGTGATCCGGTCCGACGGTTAAAGACTGATCGGCCTGTAAAAGCACGTGGCTTCCCGCTGCAATGAAACTCAATGGCCCTAACTTAAACTGATCCCGACCAAAAATTGATGGATCGTCTGTCAACTTCAGTCCCGTCAAGCTGACAGGAGAATTTGAAGGATTAAACAATTCGAACCAATCTGACCCTGTCTCTGGGTTGGCCATCCATTCACTGAACACCAAATTGTTTACTGAACCTAACGCGGCAGGAAGTCTGTTGATTTCACCGGGAGTCGCCTTCTCCTGTAATCTCCATAAATCGTCAACCAGACCGATACTTCGGTCCGGTATCTGGAAACCGAATTGCACATAATCGATCAGACGGGACTCTGCATCGAGGAGAAAAATGTCGTCTCCATTTCCCGAAAGGGAGAATCCGGTGTTGAATGGTTCACTGGAATTTGAGGAGGGTGATTGTGAATCCTCAAACCACACCAAAACGCTTGAGCTGGAGGGAACAAAACTTTGATTAGGAAATACAAATCGGTCACGATCAGAAAGCGTATCGGTCAGCGCCATTCCACTTAAGTCAGCCGGGATATCAGCTGTATTCGTCAATTCGATCCAGTCTGCGTCGGTGCCCCAGGGATCCGATATAGATCCATGGTTTCTGGCCATCAATTCTGACAATCTAATTTGAAGCGTTTCCGATGGCACGTTACTGAATCCCGGACTGCCTCCAAAGGAGAATTCATCGGCACTCCCATTGGAACCATCTGGAATGAATCCCTTTGAGTAACCCGGATTCATTGCCGGATAAGACACTTCATCAATCAAATTGCCCAATTCAGTTTTAAGGGAAAGGGTTCCCCCTTCGGGAAACAAATCAAGATCCAACCGATTGAAACCCGATGCCGAATCACTCCAAATCCTGAAAAACCCACCTGGCTCCAAAAAACTTCTGGATTCGTATCGGGATGAAGACACTCCATTTGAAAAAAGCAACCGCTCCAAGGCGATGGGCAGATCTGGGTGTGTATTATGTAGCTCAATCCAACCCCTCTTATCGGGCAATGGATTTACCAGCCATTCATTAATGACAAGAAAAGTGCTTTCCGCCCTAGCGGCAGGCATGTTTTCCACTCCCGCTGTCGGTTGATTCAAAATCCAGCGACCGTTGATTCGGCCGAGAGAATAGTCAGATAATTGCCGTGCAAAGGTGATCGAATCAATCCGTTCACCATTTGGATTCGTCAATCGCAAGGTCTCCCCCATACGGCTAAGGGAAAATCCTGTTTGAGTTCCAGATGAGCCGAACTCTTCTTCACTGGCCATCACCACTCGATACTCACCGGGTTCGAGGATCCATCCTTCAGGAAAAGTGAAACGGTAAGAATTGTCTCCATCACTGAGGCCCCATCCTGAAAGGGAGACCACCTCCTGGGAAACATTCAACAATTCGATCCAATCCCCCTCAGACAACACCTTAGATCCTGCGTTACTGTTGCCGCCGGCCATCAGTTCGTTAATTATAACGGAAGGATTAAGGCGATGAGGTAGGAAAACCGAAGGACTGCCATATAAAGTATCACTCCGTTTCCAGTTGTCCGGAGCGTCAGGATTTCCTTCGAGGTCCATGATCTCCAATGAATATCCTTCTCCATCTGCATCTTTCGACCACCCTGAATCATCTTTGTAGTCCACAGAAATAACGACTTCCCCCAAGTCGTTCAGTAAAGTGACACTTTCTCCGCCATTCGATAATTGTCCGGTATAATAGCCGGTGGGTTGAACCGTCGAATAAAAATCGGCGAATGCTTGAGGTCCGGCGGAGGAAGCAATAACAACCACTCCACGGGGTTGAATGACGGTATCTTGAGGGAAATTAAATCCGACTCCCTGCAATTTAAAGCCCCCGAGAGGAATTGGAGTTTCTCCGGAATTGGTGATTTCAAGAAACTCATAGGGTTCTCCGCGAGGATGGTGATACATAATTTCGGTGAAATGCAGAGGAAGGCCAACATGACCAGGAATAAATTCGGACTCCTGTAAGGCACTCCAGACTCCGTTTCTCAACGTCCGGGCTTTAATTGTCAACCGGGTGTTTATCGGTATAGGCCTTTGGTAGGGTTGCGCGGTTTCGGAAACCTGTCCCGTTCCGTTTTCCCTTGGATCGGAACCATCATCTGTAAAATAAATCAGACCGGAAGGACGGGTCATACTAACTAACGCACCGAACGTAACTTCCCCCTTCGGCAAGCTGAATTCAGGGACCTGGGTGGAACTGGGAAATAGATTCAGTTGCTTGAATTGATTGAAAACCGCTTGGGAACGAGCGGGAAGATATTCCTCCAGCATCCAATCCAATTCCTTCTGCCATTCGACCTGTTTTCGGTAGGGAGTGTTCGTGCGGGCATTATCTCCCCATCGGGCAGATTCGAGAGCCAATGCCGGTTCGATTTCCTTGATGAGTTTCATGTAAAATCGCGCCGGCATGTTTCGCTCAGGACGTTTTGGATTCCATTCAGGATTTCCAGCGTCCACATAGAAAACACCTCCCTCTGAAAAATGCTTCTGAATTCGGTCGGCAAACATTAATCGAAACTCCGGGCTGTGACGACGAAGTTGATCATACAATTGTGCCGGAGTTCCCGCATTGTCGACTTGAGATCGGTTGGTTGAAACCGACTTCAGGCAGTGTTCGGCATCCCAAATGAAGAATTTGAATTGGCCTCCATCTATACGCCGCCGTGCTATATACCAATTGTGATGCGGCCAGTCCGTATTCCCTACCCAGATATTCACAATCATATAATCGATAAGGTTGATCATATCGACACGTCGGCTCATCTGCTCAAAATGTGAAAAACCGGACAACCGGGAATCAGCCAAACTTAAAAGTGTATTCCAAGCGGAGGAATCTCCTGCCAGTACACGAAATCCACTGGTGTTTTTCATGGAATCATAGTCTTCCTTTTCACCCCCGAAGTATTCCGCGGCAAATGAAGCATCCGGTCTCTCATGAATACCGGTTGTACCCCAATAAATCCCGTTGAGATACAAATGGAATTTTCGTCCGTGAGGTGCTGGATGCCCTAGGGCGATCGAAAGATCACTGACGTATTGGTCTCGGACATATTGAGCCCTTTCCCTTTGAACCGTCGGAGAGGACCCCCCATTGTAATGCCAGGCAAAGTTCAATCGATTGTCCAGGACAAGACTGTCGAAACGTTCCACAGGAGAATCGTCAAACAAAGGGAACTCCATTCGGGAAGGGCCATAATCTCCTTTAAACAACAATCGGAGGGAATGTTTCCTGGATTTATTGGGCTGGCGGCTCGAGCCACCCTGCAACCGAAAACCGGCATCAATCTGAAAGGCCTTTCTTTCTTCAGGAAAAATAAACTCGGCCGAAACAGGCCTTTCCCAGGCCACTCCGAATCCTTGGGGATTGGCATACAAGCCGCGATCCTGCCCCAACAGGTCTTCTTGGTTCATCACGATTGATAGTGTTGGCAGTGCCGTTAATCCGGACAATAGACTGTCTCGGTTTTTAGGATCATCAATAATGCGGGGATCCATTTCATAATCGGCAGTCACACGCGTTCCACTGCGGGTCAACCATGCGGTTGGAAATCCTCGGGGTTGTTTCGCCTGTTGAAGAACGAATTGAGGGAAGACATAGGAATGATTCAAGATTCGGGACGGGAGAAAACCGGATCGGAAAGCGGCTCCCCGCAGGATGACCATTGGCCGATTCACGCTTCCGTTCAACGAAATCGGTTCCCGGTAAATGGATCCATTATTTTCGGTGGGTTCACTGCCATCCAGAGTATAGCGAAGCGTTGCCCCCTCGGTAACGGAAGTGAGAATCAGGCGGAAGGAGCGATCAAAAAAACCACTGCGAACGGATGCGTGGGGTTTCTCAACGACTCCGGAAAAAACACGACCACCCGAATTCCGATTCCCCGGAGTGGGGGTTGAGAAAAAGACGAATTCGGAAGCGTCGTTCAACCCATAGCTGATTCCGGTTCTCTGCTCAGGAAATGATGGCTTCAAAACAGAAGAAAGTTGCGGTGGTAGCTCCGCATTGAACAAAGCGAGATACTCACCGTCCCGATCGAGCTGAAAGTTGGTATGAAGGACTCCCTTTCCTTCCGATCGACGATCTTTACCGGAAGCAACGACAACTAAATATTGTCCCGGCAGAATAATTCGTGATGGAAAAGTCCATTGGGTTATCCGATCTGGATCATCCGTCAACGCCCATCCGGTCAGGTCCACCGAATGATCTCCCTGATTGAACAATTCGATCCAATCGTTCACATCCCCGTCGTCATCCTTACGCCCGACTAAACGGTCCGGGTACGCCTGGATCTCGTTTATAACGATTTCACCATTGGCAAGTGTCGGATCAATATCATAATTCCACTGACCTCCAGGAAAGGAATTGCCCGTGCCGGCAAGGTCCGTGATCTGATGTCCATCAGCCCAGCGAACAACCACCCGACCCGCATCAGGTTGAGAAAACTGGAAATGGTAGGGTCCTTCATCCCTTCCGATCATGGAAACGGCAGATTGACCGTTGATCAATAGATCATCAGCATCAATACCAGTGACGGCTTCATCAAAAACCACTTCGATTTGATCCAGTCGGCTGATTACCGAACCCCGGGATGGCACCACTATCTCCAATCGAGGTGCAACCGTGTCCAAAAGATCATAGGTCCAGAGCGAAGTGAGAGCGATTTCGTCGAATCGATTGCGGGATAAATCAGTGATGGTATGCTCAGAATCCCAAGCCATATCAACGGGCCCTTCCCTAGGTTGTACAAAATGAAACCGATACCGATTTCCTTCCCCTTCCAGACTGTCCAAACTGTCGGCCGGTTTTCCATTGATTAACAAATCGTCTCTCGAAACGGTAAGGACTTTTTCACTGAAAGTTACGACAACGGATTTCAGAGAAGAGACACTACCGGGAAGAGGGGCCACTGAAACCAACACAGGGGGATCAGGATCACGGATTATCGCCGAGAGTTTCATATCAAATACCAGATCACTGCTTGTTAAATTTCGATTGTGAACCTGGACACTGATGAGGTTTTCTCCTGCCTGAAGTAACGCAGCAGGATTAGGGATAGCCACAACCACGGTTTCCGGTTCTGCCGCCCTTGGGGTCCCGGCATTGAAGGCAGGCAGGCCTGAATTTACAT
>DUCD01000231.1:5872-11351 GCA_012959985.1 Verrucomicrobiales bacterium
TTATTGCGTAGGAACAAGGTGGTATAATTCAACCTCATGTCACTCAACAGTGTATTCCCGCTTATCTCACCATTATTGTCATAATAAAAAGGAGCTTGTGCACGGATCCATTCGCCATCGTCGAACGGGGCCGATCTCCATGCGTCGATCGGTGAGGAAGGAGGCTGAGTGCCCTTTAAATATAGCCAGTTACTTTCAGTCTTAACCAAGTCGATTCCGACGACATTATAGACCCAAGCACAGTGAAGCAGAAATTGAATCACTGTAGAATTAACCCTGAATTGAAAACCCGTCTTGAACATCTTGAATTCCACCCTGTGTCGATGGCTTGCGAACTAACTTAACCTGATGTGTGATTCCGTCAAGTAAGCGAACTTTTCACAGAATTTTAAACCAAGAAGACGGGTTCAATAGCCTTCAGATCGGAATTTGGCGGCATCCAGAATGGACCAAAGATGAACAATCCACCCCATCCAAATGAACCATAGAGCGGTAGCCAGAATAAATTGAATTACGGCCATGAACAGTCTTCCTTGAAGAAGTTGTCCTAGTCCTGCATAAAAAAAACTAGCCAATGCTGCGATGACGTTACCTGCTGATCCTTGTGTGTTCATTGTCGATCGTTTGTCTGCGATTCCAAACTCAGCAGTTCATGTAGCATACCCAATGCCAGTCGAACATAATATTTCTCATATATCTTATAATAAACAACTTACAAATTCCCACAGGTGTTCTGGTTTAAGTGAACCCACCACAATCAGGCGAAATTCACCTATTACGGGACCACTCAATGCCTTCTCAAATTCCGCCGGCATTCCAATTGCTTCTTCTCAAGTATGAGGGAGTTATTGGGGAGTATCATTTCGGCAGGTTCGTTCCTTTGTTTTGCATCATTCGTCCTTTCCGGATTGTTTGCATTTCCGTGGTATTCACAGTGGTGTGTGGGACATATCGGACCGAATTCCGGGCTCGTGATATCCTTCCTGACCTACCCCCTATTCGGAATGGCGTATGTGATTGAAGGAATGACAGGCCATTGGCCTAGTCAAATCAACGCTCCGTTCTATTTTTCAATCGGATCCGTATGCCTCCATAAAGTTTTCAGTGTCTACTTGAACTGGGAGGAAGTTCAATTGAAACACCTGCACTGATCGTTCATTCAGACAGAGGGAAATCAATGTCATTCTTGCTGAAGAACCACCCGATAGAATCTATGCCCACTACCTGCCGGTAATGGATCCTGGATTTCAAACGTTTCATTTTCGGCAAAACCCGATATCTCAGTCAGCAGTTTCCAGGTTCCTTCGTTTATGCTTTCTTGAAATTCGACTCTGTAAGCTCGTTCCGGCATGACATCAAATCGGATGACAATGTTTAAGCCCTGATTCTTTGCGGCTTGAACGGAGAAGGTGCTTTGCGCATCCAAGGGATCGGTTCCACTCAGGAATTCACCAAGGTTGTTCAAGAAGTCTCCATCAAAATCAAGGCCGGCATCGGATGAATCGGATGGATCGAGTCCATGAACTACTTCCCAATCATCCGGAAGACCATCCCCATCTGAATCCACTCCAACGATGACTACGTTTGAAAATCCCGGAGTCGGGATATTTAACTGAGAGATGGAATTGGCACCGTCCGGCAAGCGGCCTGTAGAAAACCCCGATGTCTGTGAGCCGAAATCAATCATTTCGATTCGCGCACCCGCTGCACCTCGGTACATCAGTAATGCCTCCCCGAGTTGATCGAGACGAAATCCAACATGGTTGTTTCCTTTTTGCACATCTCCATCGGCAATCCATTGAACCCACCCTCCGGCATCGATAAAACTGAGCGGACCCACTTGAAACCGGTTCGCTCCCTTATAGGAGGGGTCATCGCTGAAATAAAGGCTAGTCAAGGCAACCGGTAGGTCGGATGTATTATACAATTCAAACCAATCAGGACCTTCAGGGTCGTTGGCCATCCACTCATTGAAGTGCAGTGAACTCTGAGTGCCAAGCGCTCTGTTTCCCGAATTCGATTTTCCCGGAGTTGGTTCCTCCAGTAGAAACCAATTGGTGGCGGATAACCGTCCGATAGACTGCCCCTTGATCTGGAAACCATATTCCACCGAATCCAGAATAAAACCATCCGAATCCAGAATTGAAATTCTTCCGGAATCATCTGGAAGAGAAACCCCCAAATTTTGAATTTCCGGAATAAGTGCCCGATCCGAGTCATCACAAAAAACCAGTTGATAAGCACCGGGATCCAGAATTAATCCATCTGGAAAAATCCAGGGATCCAATTCCGAATGGCCCAAATCGATGCGCATACCCGCTAAATCCTGAGGTTGATCACCGGAATTAAAGATTTCGAACCAATCCTGGTGACCTCCATTAATGAAAGAGCCTACCGCAAGGATTTCATTTAACTGGATCCCTGAGTCGGCTGGCTCGAAATTAGGAACCCCTCGACTACGGGTGCGTGTGAAATTACGAATGGTCTCCGACCCATCGGGTAGTCGCCCCGTATAAACCCCTTTAGGTTGATTGGAAATTTGAATTCGATCTATCTCCGAACCATTCGGACGGAAAACCGCTATCATCGAAGATTGAGATGGCAACTTGAAAATCAAATGCCCCGCACGACTACTTTGATCTGCTGTAAATACAAGATGCCCTTTGGGTTCGATGAATGTTGGAATGGAAATCTGTTGGAACACATCACCGTTCCCAATAAAGATGCCGTGAAGATCCACCGCTTGCTCTTCATCCCGATTGTATAGTTCCACCCAATCCTCATCTCCAGCAACCGGGGAAGATTGCCATTCATTAAGGCGGATGTTTCTCAGTGGTGCGGTAACGGCACTGCGATTTGCCTCACCAGGGGTCGGTTGATTCAATACCCAAGCCTCCCTCGGCAGCCCTGGCAACCGACCGATACTCAAGTCTTCAAGCTGATTCCCGAATACTGATTGATCGACGACCTGTCCCTCGGGATTCAACAGGAACAATTGATCTCCATCTTTGTTAAGTCCAAATCCGCTGTGAATGCCTTCAAGTGCAGTTCGATTGTCTAGCCACACCACCAGATACTCCCCAGCCTCCAGCACTGAGTTGGGCCCCAATGTAAATTTCGGAGGCTGGCCTTCATCTGTAAGGCCCCAACCTTCAAGAGAAACCGCTTCATTACCCGCATTATACAGTTCAACCCAATCAGGAAAACTTTCCTGATTCTCTCCTCCATTCGAAACCGATGCATTATTAAAAGCCATAATCTCGTTTAACCGAATCAAGGAACTCATGACAATCGGGAACCCGTCTTTACCAGGCGATCCTCCTATTTCCCGGCTTCTGGTCCAATTGCCTGGATTTCCGGGATTCTCCACTTCATTCACAATCTGTAGGGAGAACCCTTCTCCGTCGGCTTCATTAGGCCAACCATTTCCATCCCGGTAATCCAGAACCAGAAAAGGATCTCCCTTACGATTGCGCAATTTGATGGATTCCCCAGAATTAGACAGACTGCCATCAAAATATCCGAAAACACGACTGCGTGGATAACGAGCTTGAAAAAGACCTGGATCGGCGTCTGAAACCAAAAGTAGAAATTTTCCACCCTCTAGAACAGTTCCTTCTGGAATACTGAAGGTCACTCCCGAAATGGAATAGCCACTTAAATCCACTTCGGCTTCGCTGGTGTTTTTCAGTTCAATGAACTCCAAAGCTTCGCTTCCGACGGGGTGGTACATCAGCTCGGTGATCTTGATGGGCGACCCTAGGGTTGTCACTTGATAGGCGGCTTCATTCAGGGCGCTCCACTTGCCGGCATCCAAGGATCGCATTTTTATGATCATGCTTCGATCCAGGAACAATCTGTCCTGACCCGTTCGATGTGTGACAGCCGTCCCTGAAATGGCACCAGAAATAGGGACTCTGGGATCCGTCCCATCCATAGTATAATATATGATTCCCTGCTCAGTCTTAAGATCCAGATCAACACTTTGCGGCAATCGTCCACTCGGGATTGAAAATGTCGGTGTAGCCACTTCTGCAAGCAGACCTTCCGCTTCGAAATGGGGCCAAATACGGGTTTGTCGAGAGGGAACCCAGGTGCTTTGCACATTGCGTGACGGTCGGGAAAGCATTCCCCGGAGTTCATTTTTCAACTCCAGGTAACGCGCGGTGACATGCTCCCGTGACAAGGCTCCTCCATTGAAAAAATGCTTCTGTATCCGGTCCGCAAATTTGAGTCTGAATTCTTCACTCCCACGAAGCCGCCGATACATTCTCCCAATTTCGGTATTGCTCGCCAACTCGTTGGTGAAGGTATTGTGATTCACGCCGTTTCGGAAACCGAAGGACCATTCGGCGTCCCAGACGTAGAAACGCCATTTAGCGCCTTCAGCTCGTTCCCGGGCCGCCCGCCAGTTGTTGTGGGGCCAGTCACCGGTGGCAACAAAAACATTGACCAATAGGTAATCAATGAAATTCTGAATATCCAGAATCTCGCTGACTTTTTCATAATTAGAACCCACGCGGAAATTACTTCGATCAATGGTACGAAGCAGGCTGTCCCATGAAGTCCGACTTCCTTCACGCACCTCATTGAATTGAGCCATGACATCCCATTCCTCACCACCGCCATGCCACGATTGCAGAAAAGCGGAATCGATACGTTCCGTTGGATTGTAATAACCCTGGTACTCTCCGTTGAGAAAGAAGTTCACCAGATTTCCATGACTGGCCACTTGTCCCGTATCCGCGCAAAGTCTGCGGACCAACTCGTCAGAAATAAAGGGATTTGAATGATCGTTCATTCCCGCCCGTAAAACAATCCGGTCATATTCCTCAATTGGAATTTCAAAAAAAGGATAAACCAGTTTAGAGGCCCCGTAGTCACTACGGAAATACAGCCTGAAGGAGTATTTACTGAAGGGTAGACTGCCATTGGGATTATACCGGTCGCGAACATAATTGCCTCCCTGTATTCGCAGTCCACAATTCAGAGCAAAACCCCCATCCTTTTCGGGAAACATGAATTCGACGGATGCCGGCCTTTCCCAGGCGATGCCTCTTTTGCTGGTATTGCGCGGACTGATCTCCATTATACCTGTCCGTCCCCATAGATTGTCATCGTCTATAACCACACTGAGTACGGGCAGGCTTCGGCGCGCTATCGATTGCCCCAGGATGTAGGAGTGTGTCACAACCGAAGAGGGCAATGCGCCGGCCTTGAAGGTTGCCGCTCGAATGATTCGGGTGCCTGTTATGTTTATCGGCACCCTATAATCCCTTCCATTTACCGGTCCCGGGGCACTGCCGTCTGTAGTGAACCGAACTGTCCCGGTGGGTTCCTCTGAACTTAGATGAAGCCGGAATCCTTGACGGAAAACACCCCTTTGCACACTGAAATGGGGGGGGGGCATCACTTCGGCAACCAGTCGTCCGGTATTGGCACGCCCGGCAGTTTGCCGTTCAAAATAACCCCAGATATT
>DUCD01000231.1:11403-21246 GCA_012959985.1 Verrucomicrobiales bacterium
AGGATATTTAACAAACGCCGGGATTTCCGGTTCGATGACCGGTGAGTCTCCGATCTTTTCCGAAACTTGACTGACCAAGTTCCGTGGTGAAGAATTATCAAACAATCCAAGAAACTCACCTTCCGGAGCCAGTTTGAAGTTGGTGTGCATACCCAGTCGGGCCGAACCAATTTTGCGGTTTTTTCCCGAAGCAAAGACGATGAGGTAGTCACCCGGTTGAATCTCAACTGAGGGAAATACCCAGCGGCCGGGGACTTCCGAATTGTCGCTGAGAGACCATCCGGCAAGGTTCACGACCCGTGATTCGCCATTGTAGATTTCTATCCAGTCTTCTGAGTCTCCATCGTCATCGGTTAAGGCATTCGGGGTCCTGGAAGAATTGACGGCACTGAGTTCGTTGATTCGCACAAGCGGCAATGGAGTATCCGGAGAAAGAACGTAAGACCAATCCTGTGGCTGAAGTGGGTTCGCGGGATTTCCAAGATCGACAATATCATGGTTGTTGACCCAATGAATTTGGACCGAACCCGCTGCTACTTCGGGAAGCTGAAACACATAGGGCCCCAATGAGTCTCCGATTAATCCGATCGCCGGTTGATTGTTGATAAGAAGGTCGGCTGCATCCAAGTTAATGATCGGCTCCGTGAATCGGATAATGATTTCAGCAAGCCCACGCAATACTGCGCCAGGCGGAGGCGTTATCACCATGATCCCGGGTGCAATCTGATCTGTGATTCGATAGACAAACGGTCCCCCGGCAACCTTGTCATCAAAAGCATTGGAAGGAGTGGCCGTGTCCGTAATCTGATGCCTTGGATCCCAATTTAGCGAAGCCCTTCCACCCTCAAAGAAATCATAGTAAAAAGTAAAAGAGTTGATCCCGTTCGTTATCCTGGAAGCGGGTTGATCGTTTAAAAGTAGACTGCTTGCGTTAACACCGAGAACAGGCTCATTGAAAAAGACCGTGATTCCGTCCAGGGAGTTCAAATCTCCCGGGCCGGGCACCATGCTGTTAACTTGTGGGGGGGTTCGATCCGGTTCCGTGGATTCCATTTTTAGATTGAAAACCAAATCGCTGCTGGTTAGATTCACATTGAACATCTGGACCGCCACCAGGTTTTTACCGCTGACCAGGAATTGTTGGGAGTCGGGTATCAAAAATGATTCGATGGTACCAGACTCATGGCCGGCAGAAGCAAAACTGTTAAACTGCGGCGATCCGTTGAAATTGACCCTCAGCGCTTCTTTTCCATTGATCCACAATATAAATGAATCGTCGTAATCCAAACTGAATGTCAGAACCCCAACAGTAGAAGCATCAAGGATGTGAACGGACCGCCGAAGGAATAAAGTGGAGTAGCTATTTCTCATGTCGTTGAGAATCGTGCCCCCCTGAATTCGCGCTTCCCCATAATGAAATGGTGAAGCCCTCAATCCCCAGGCCGTATCATCAAAATCACCCATTCTCCATGCGGCATTATTCGGCGAGGACGCTTCTTCAGTGCCTTTGAAAAACCTCCAATTGCCGGAAAATGGAATGAGTAGCCGCCCTGAAACAGGCAGAACTGTCAGTAAAAATATCCCTATAGCAATAATACCCCGAAATTTCATAGATGTTTCATTATAGAATCACTCCAAATATCTCGCATGATCGGTGCCAATCTTCCAGTTGTTTTCATCTTTTCACAATAAAACTCCCAAAGCCAATCGAATGAGGACGGAAAAGAGGGCCAATCTGAAGTTTACTCAGTATTTAATGATAAATTGCACTGAGATGTTTTGAGGGCGAGTTTCAGGATTTCCGCTGACTGTATCGATCGAATCATCCTCATTGAAACCTGTTGTCAGAGGAAATCCGGGGCGATTGGACAATTGTCCAGTGTGCAAAACATCTGCGCCGAGATTGAAGACACTGGAGTGACCATACCCGATGAAGTGGGAGTGATCACCCACCATATCCTCCTGTGCCTGTCCCAATTCACGGCCGACACCATCGGGATCCAAAAGCCCTTCAGGATCCCATCCCCGAATGAATCGCCCCCTTAAGTCGGGCGCGGTTGCACCAATCAAATTGCGTAGCTCCTGAAATTCAGTGCCTGGAGGAATCGTGGCTCCATTGCAGAGCAACCAACCTACCGGCGCCATGGTTCCCATGTAAGAGCAAACGACTCCCACCGGCAAATCGGTATCGACAGCGACAGGTTCCTTACCGCTGGAATTGTCAGACTCGGTTTTATCCGTGTCGTCGGAATCGCCAACGCTTTCATCTGAAGTCAACGATAGCTCCAGGCGTCCAACCCGTGCATTCACTCTTTCCTCAATAAGCGGCAACTGTCTTACTAAAAATCTAACCCGATTACTGATATCATTCACTCCATTATGGAGTGGTAAAACGTTTCGTATATTCTGTCGGTTCAGATTCTGATCATTGCGAGTAGCATCCAGTTCACGTTGAAGCGCTTCCAATTCAGTTGACGCGGTACGAGAACCGTAGGCCACAAACAAAGCCGTCAAAGATATTAAAAGGGCGACCCCAGTCCATGGACCTCGCCCTTGTGCCGATTCCAAATCATCCGACATTGAATTAATTCGACCTTATTGGATAGTTGAATTTCAATTTTCAGCCCAGAAATCAATCACAAAAACATCTTCCAGGTGCGGACCCAACAGACTTCCGAAGGCTTTGTGATCCGGATGAACCAGATAAGTGTCACGATCCTTCTCGGAATGAAAATTGAGAATGAATCCGTGGGTGCAGCCTTTGTTCAAACCTTCCGGACTGTTGTTTATTCCCCATTCGAACTTTTTGATTTCCTTAATTTTATCCGGAAGTGCTGAGAACGCGTCCACCACTTTCTCGATATCCGCTTTGGAGGCACTGGATTTGAATTTAAAGGCAACAACATGACGAAGTAATCGGTCACTTTTCTTATCGGTGTTTTCCTTGGCCATAAGAGTAGCTGCCAATGCCATCGTGGCTGCCAGCAACAGGATCGTATAAATCGGTTTCATTTTTTCGTTGATTCCGCGATCATCGAAGATCGGTTGAAAGGAGATATTATTAGCAATACTTCTGACATATCGAAAGGTAAAAAACCACGATCACGTATTGCTTTAAACCCATTACCGGGGGAAGACACCGAGAAGAAAATTCATTCTATTGTGCAAGAACTTTTTCAATCACCGCTGAAAGATCCTTCTTACGGAAGGGTTTCTGCAGACAGTCCTTGAAGCCGTACTCCTCATAATTCAACATGACCGGATGGGCGGGATCTCCGCTGGAAATTATTATTTTTGTCTCGGGAACCAACTTCAATAGACCTTGCCCTGCTTCTTCCCCCCCTATTCCAACCTTCACGTTGATATCAAAAATCACCAAATCATAGGGCTCTCCGCGGTTCCGGGATTTCGTGTAGCGTTCGATTGCCTGCTGTCCTTCGACAACCGTATCCACCTCGCAATTCAGTCGTTTCAATATCCTGGCAATCGTTTCCCGAATCATTTCTTCATCATCCATCACGAGTATCCTCGGTTTCTGGCTACACGGATGACCATCCGCTTGATTTGTGCGGGATTCTACGGACGGACTTTCTTTTCCAAGTCCCAAGGCATCGCAAATAGTTTGTCCCAATTCTGAAATATGGTAAGGCTTTGAAATAAATCCCGATAGATTGAACGATTGAATTTTCTCTGTTGATGTCTCCCCTAGATACCCAGAAGACATGACGACTTTAATGTCCGGAGAGAGGGTTCGGAGCTTTTTCAAACATTCAGCGCCAGCCATGACCGGCATGATCATATCAAGAAGAATCAGATCAATCTCACGGCCTTTTGACTTGAATATAGAAAGGGCGGCAACGCCATTTTCAGCCAGAAGCACTCGGTATCCCAAATGTTTGAGTATGGCCCCCGATGTTTCACGGATGACTCTTTCATCATCAACCACCAGAATTGTCCCCAAACCTGATATCGTTTTCTGGGTTTGGTCCGACTCGGGAGCTTCGACTGACTGTTGAGATGATTTAAAATATAGATGAAAGGAACTCCCCTGCCCAAGTTCACTTTCGACACTTACCATCCCGCCACTTTCTTTCATCAGCCCATAGATGGATGCCAACTCCATGCCTGTTTTCAGACCCGTTGTTTTCTCGGTATAGAACGGTTCAAATATCCGTTTGCAGGTTTGCCCATCCATTCCCTGTCCGGTGTCTTTGATGGTCAAAAGGACAAAACCGCCGGGTTGAATGTCAAATGAGGAATGGTGGCAGAATTCAGAATCCAGAAAAACGTTTTCTGTAGAAAAACGAATAACGCCCTTGTCCGATATGGTCTCACTGGCATGCATTCCCAAATTTAGAATGGCACTTTCAATCTGGTTCGCATTCCCAATAACATTGAATGAATCCGCCCTATAATATCGCATCAATTCAATGGGTTTATCGAGAGTCTGTTCGAGCAGTGTAATCGTATAATCAACGATTTCATGCAAATTGACCGCTTGGTGAAAAGACGTGCTGGATTTAGAAAAGCCCAGCAATTTAGAAGTCAGTTCAGCCGCCCTGTTCGCCGCCATCTGTAAAGTGTTCAGTAATGAATATCCTTCAGGATCCTTGTTCAGTTTATTCTTCAGCAACTCAGCAGATCCAATGATTCCTGAAAGCATGTTATTGAAATCATGCGCTATTCCGCCCGCCAGTCGTCCGACGGCATCCATTTTTTCGGACTGACGAAATCTTTCCTCCATTGCATGCCGTTCGGTCACATCCTGAAATACTAAAACGACTCCGATGGGTTCATTCTGGCCATTCCGAATAGGCGCGCCCCTGAAATCGATCAGCTTTTCGGTGCGATCACGCCCGGTTAGAATCGTTTCTCTAAAGTTGATACTGACCGGATTACCCGAGAAAACCTGCTTGACCGGATCCGTCAAGGGTCGCCGCGTATCCAGATTCAATAATGGAAACACCTTGGTCAAAACCTGACCGACTGCCTCTGGTTGCTTCCAGGCGGTCAACCTTTCGGCCGTCGGATTCAATCGCAGGATTCGGCCTGCCACATCTGTGGCGATGACACCATCACCAATGGAGTCAAGAATAACCCGCAAGTCCTCCTCCTTTTGAGTCAAAGCGCTTTCCGCGTTCTTACGCTGTTTCACTTCGTTTGCCAGTCGACCGATATAGTTGGCGATACCCGCGGATGTCAGAATTCCCAGAAGCAGCAGGAATAGCTGAAACCAGGCCTTGCGCCATAAAGGTGAAGTCACATGGATTCGAATCCCGGTAAATTCATCCTTCCAATTGTCATTTTGAGTCGTTTCAGAGAGCTTGAGAATGTAATCTCCAGACCCTAGTCCGGAATAATTCCCATAAGGTGCTGCACTGGATAAAACCCAATCGGAATCCTGTCCTTCCAGCATGTAGGCATATTGATTTTGGGTGGGATCCCTTAAACTCATTCGGGTAAATTCAAATTCAAAAAAATTCACTCTCCACTTGGACGTGATTTCCTTCAATCTTTCCGGATTAGTTTCCAGTTCGATTTCGTGCCCAGGCTGAGTGAACGAGGTCAACAGGACCTTCGGAACTGGCGTCGTTTATCGCGTCTCGACGGATCAACGCTGAGCATGCCTCCCGGTCCTCCAAACCAGAGATTGCCATCATGGCTCTTGGCTCTGGAGTTCCGGAAGAAAGACCATTCTGGACGATCAACCCCCCTCGTGAAGGAATCGGTCCATCCTTTCTTCGGATCGAACGTGCTCAGCCAGAACGTTCCTTCCCATCTTCCAAAAGACTACTTAGTATTTTTGCCGGACGCTTAGCATTACTGGGAAAATTATGGAATAGGCCTTTCTCTGGATCGAACCATCCCAATCCTCCTTTACCTGTCACCCAAATTTTTCCGTGACGATCGGCCATGACTTCGCATAACGCGTCGGAAACGACACTGCCTGAAATTTCCGGATCATGACGGAACCTCTCGAATCGTTCACTACTCTTATCAAACCGATTCAATCCACCGCCATATGTTGTGATCCATAGGAACCCGTTTCCATCGTCATACAGACAAGGAAGGGAATCCGATGAATAACGGTAGTATACAAACTTACCGGTGGATCGCAGATAACGTGTTACGCCATTGCTGAAGGTAGTGAACCAGATATCCCCGTCGCTATCCTCCAGAATGGAGCTGATCATTGTTCCTGACAATGATTCTGGTCCATCAGGGTATCGTTTCAATTCATGACCATCATACCGATACGCGCCCTTGCCAGTGGAACAGATCCAAAAGAAACCATACCGGTCTCTGGTGAAACCACCGTACATGGAAGTCGGCAGTTGTATGAATGAGCGTTGAAAACGATAGGACCGCTTACCCTCCAAACCAGATGATTGGCCGAAAAACTCATTTGGATTCAGAATGAGAAGGAGAATTGTCCAGATTAATAGGAATTCCTGTTTCATAATGAATGGAGCCCGGTCGTCTGGGGTGTAAAAGGATGCCATGGGCGGAGATCACGATTCCAACTCAGGAGCGAACAATCTGGCCAGAACAAACATTTACAATAGCACAATAGCACTTTTGAATTGCAATTTTTTTCATCGCTATTCCTTCGTCTATAATCGAAATGTTTTGCTATTTTCAATCAGAATTCCCAAAATTGTCAGCACATGAAAACGCTGACGAAATTATTCACGTCCATTTACAGAATCTCTTTACTCGTTTGGATTTTCACACTCTTCTCGGGTTGTGCAACCATGAATGACCAACCGGTCGAATCCGGTTTTGTATCTTTATTCAATGGACGAAATCTGGATGGATGGTCCATTGAAAACGGAGGGAGATTTTCAGTGGATGACGGATTACTGATTATCGACAAAGGCACCGGTTGGCTTCGATCTGATAAAGAATATAGTGACTTTGTATTTAAACTGGACTTCCGATTCCTTGAAAAAGAAGCGAACAGCGGCATTTTCATCCGCACCGCGGCCACCAGCAAGAAGGATGAAAACGGATGGCCAAATAACGGCTACCAAGTCCAGTGTATGGATTCACTGACGGGAGACCGACCGCTCGCCTCCATGATTCCTTACGGAGCGCCGCCATTCGAACACGATTCTGATTTCGAAAAACTGGCTGAAGTTTTCAAGAAAGTGGGAGAATGGAATCACTACCAAATACGTTGTGTGGGCGAAAACCTGAGTGTCATTCTAAACGGAGCCGAGATTACAACGGCTTCGTCCATCAAAAACCTGACCGGACATGTCGGAATTCAAGCAGAACACGGATTACTCCAGTTCAGGAACATTCGCATCCAGGAGTTATAGAAGACAATAAATCCAGCTTAACTCTGATTCGCGGCTTTGCCGGATGTTCTCAACCCAAAATAAGGCAGTTTCTCTATGCAAACGCGCTGAAACCAGCGCGGGCTGCCGACCCAGAGGAAACGGCACACATACACAGAACTTTCACCCCGTTTCCAACGGGGCAACCAAACTGCACCTTGAAATATCATGGAATTTGCACGATAATCCCAGAAAGTTGTGTTTCAATTATCCATAAGTCATAAGAATTTACTATGAACCGTTATCGCCAAGTCTCAACTGTTGAAGGAATTTTCGGCAGTTCCACATTGGATTCCGCACGTGCGGAAATGATCAAGAAGACCTACATTCTGCTAAGTATCAGTGTTGTTTCCGGTATTATTGGTGGCATTATCGGCTCTAACTCGCCATTCATGATCAATTTGTTTTCGGGCTGGATGGGCTGGATCATGGCTATGATTTTATTGAATATGATGCCCCGAATCGCCTTGGCAGCCAGGAACAACCCAGTATTGGGAGTTTCCGCCCTGGTTCTGGACGGGTTCGTCTCAGGACTGATTCTTGCCCCGATGCTTTTTCTCGCCAATGCCTATGCCCCGGATGTCGTCCCCAGCGCCCTGGCAATCACGGGCATGATCTTTGCCGGTGTAACCGCATATGTCATGACCACCAAGAAATCCTTCAATGCACCGTTTGGATTAATATCCGGCATGTTTTTTGCCTCGATCGGCATCATGCTTCTAAACATGTTCCTTGGCTACCCCTTGTTATCCCTGATAATCGCCGGCGCCATCGGAATTATCGGCTTGCTGATATTGCTGAATGCCACCAGCCAAATTCTTAATAACCCGGAATTCAACGACCCCTTAGCCGGTGCCCTCATGCTGTTTGCCGGTTTATTCAATATTTTCATCGCCGTAATTCACATCCTGATGGCCTTTACCGGTCGGGACGACTGAAGACCAATCGGTCAAAAATAAAACCCAAACTCAGAAGTTCTGTCTGAAGCCGTTCCATGGGTAAACCCACTACATTGGAGTACGATCCTTCGATTCCTTCTATAATCATTTCTGAGGCCTCCTGAACGGCATAGGCTCCGGCTTTGTCCAACGGATTTACAATTTCCAGATAGTTCCGGATTGTTTTCCGGTTCACTGTTTTGAAAACTACTTTGGTAGATTCGACGAATTCAATGTGAGCCGACCTTTCCCGGCAGATTAGGCAGACTCCGGTCAGGACAACATGAGAATTTCCGGAGAGTTCAACGAGAAATTGTTCCGCTTCTTCCAGGTCGCGAGGTTTCCCGAAGATTTCATCCCCAAGACAAACCACTGTATCGGCTCCAAGGACAATGTGTCGTGGGAAACCCTCTCCTACCGACCTTGCCTTCAACCGGGCATTGTCCAGCGCTAGCTTATCAGGGCCGGAAACCGCATGCTCCCATTCATTGACCTCGGCTTTGTGAATCTCGAACGGGACTCGAATGGCTCGTAAGTATTCCGACCTCCGGGGAGAACCCGATGCTAAAATCAATTCAGGTGTTTCCATTTTCTTCATCGATCCTCTCCACTAGCATGATAAGAATCAATTTTGAAGGAATTCTCTCTTTTCTTGATTCGCTGAGTCGCTTGGCTTAGTCTGCAGCCCGTCACCCAGAAAAAACCACTTTGTGTGAACTAAAATACTCATGAATACTACCGTCCGCATTCAACTTTCAGTGATGATGTTTCTCCAGTTTTTCGTCTGGGGAGCATGGTATGTCACTGCCCCAAATTACCTCGGCACAATCGGCTTCGGCGCAACCGATTTCGGATGGACTTACTCCGTCGGCCCCATTGCCGGTATGATTTCGCCGTTTTTTGTAGGCATGATTGCCGACCGTTTCTTTCCGGCACAGAAAGTCCTCGCCATCATGCACATTGCGGGAGGTATCATCATGGGCGTGGCCGCTTCACTGATGACGGCCGCCGAGCCCTCTCCCACCCTCATTAACTGGGTGTTATTCGGTTACATGCTAACTTATTATCCGACCCTGGCTCTGACGAATACACTCGCCATGAAGAACATGGCCAATCCAGACAAAGAGTTCCCCCTGATTCGGGTCTTCGGCACCATCGGTTGGATCGCCGCGGGTTTGACACTCACCGGCATCGGCTGGGACACCAGCATTAAAATGTTTCACATGACGGCCGCTTCCGGTCTTGCATTGGGAATCTGCAGCTTTTTTCTTCCCAACACCCCTCCTGAAAAAGGGGATATCACCGTCCGTCAGATATTGGGTCTGGATGCTCTGGTTCTTCTCAAAAACCGTTCTTATCTGGTATTCATGGTATCTTCATTCCTCATCTGCATCCCGTTGGCTTTCTATTACCAGATCGCCAGTCGAGTCGTGGAAATGGGAGGCCTTCCAATCGGAAGAACCATGTCCTACGGTCAAATGTCTGAAATTTTCTTTATGCTCATCATGCCTTTCTTTTTTGCCAGGCTTGGAGTCAAGTGGATGTTGGGAATCGGCATGCTG
>DUCD01000231.1:21347-23641 GCA_012959985.1 Verrucomicrobiales bacterium
GGTAACTCGTTATGCCTTGTTTGCCATGGGCGCCTCGGATCAAGTAGCATGGATGATTATCGGGGGAATCCTGCTACACGGAATCTGTTATGACTTCTTCTTTGTAACGGGCCAAATCTACACCGACCAGATTGCTCCTAAACAAATTCGGGGACAGGCCCAGGGAATGTTGGTTCTCTTTACCCTTGGGCTGGGTATGTTCATCGGGGCCCAGATTGCCGGAAGAGTCGAAGCAAAACATACCCCGCAGGAATCCAAGGATTTCGCAGCAGAGATTACAACGGTGAACAGCGATATCGAAAATCTGACAACCGAGATGGAGTCGACTCCGGAAGCCGGAAAAAAGGCAATTCAAGATCAAATCGACACCAAGCAACAACAGACCGCCGACCTCAGGCGATCCGAACTCAAGGCCATTGAATGGAAACCGCTTTGGGGAAAACCGGCTCTCTTTGCCGGGTTCGTATTGATAGGCTTTATGATTTTATTTAAAGATAATAGAAAAAAGAAAGCCTCACAGGAGCAATCCTAACCACTGTATAATACCATGAAAGAATTCACCACTCGCCGTAATTTCCTGAAACAGTCCGCAATCGCCGCCGGAGGTATGGGCATCGCCTCCCTCAGTTCACTCAGCAGTCTTGCAGACCATCACAACTCTCAACCCCTGTTCAAAATCTCGTTGGCCCAATGGTCTCTGCATAAAATGTTGTTTGCCGGCAAAATGGATCCATTGGATTTTGCCAAGGTGACCAAAAAGGAATTCGGGATTTCTGCGGTTGAATATGTAAACCAATTTTTCAAGGATAAGGCCACCGATGAAAACTATCTCGGTCAATTGAAGAAACGTGCCGAGGACTATGGAGTCAAGAGTCTCCTGATCATGTGCGACGGGGAAGGGAATCTCGGCGACCCGGATACCGCAAAACGCAAAAAAGCCGTAACCAATCATCACAGATGGGTATATGCAGCCAAATTCCTCGGATGCCACTCCATCCGTGTCAATGCCGCCTCCAGCGGGGAGTATGAGGAGCAAATCAAGTTGGCAGCAGATGGTTTGAGCCATCTCTCAGATTTTGCTGCAGGCCATGGATTGAATATCATTGTTGAAAACCATGGAGGTCTCAGTTCAAACGGCGCCTGGCTTGCCAAGGTGATGAAGACGGTCAATATGCGCAATTGCGGCACCCTTCCTGACTTCGGGAATTTCAAAATCAGCAACGACAATTGGTATGATCGCTACAAAGGAGTCACTGAATTGATGCCTTACGCCATCGCCGTCAGTGCCAAATCCCATGATTTCAATTCACTCGGCAATGAATCCAAAACCGATTATTACCGAATGATGAAAATTGTATTGAATGCCGGATATCGGGGTTATGTAGGGATTGAATACGAAGGTAGTGACCTGAGTGAATCAGAAGGCATCACCGCCACTAAAAATCTTCTGGAAAAAGTACGCGACGTCCTGTCGTAAAACGGCACACATGAACCAATAGGAATAGATGTCGATGTTGAGAGTAATCCGCAATATCGGTAGGTAAAACCTGAACTGATTGCCCAATCTAAAACGGCGACTCTCGCCGCACTTACTCAAATCCGCTAGCGAATTTGCCCAAAGAGCTTTAATTATACGGTAGGGTGTGGAGCACGGCCATTAGGTTTAGAAACACAACACCCCCTGAAGTTGGCCGCGCTGAGGCCGGATCATTGAAAATTTCATTCATTCTTACCATGATCCGGGGTCAGCGCCCCCAGCTTCAGGTACGAAGACCCTAAATTCGTGGGGAAAATCCCTTAACCTAATGGCAGTGGTGTGTGGAGTGCGTCGATGCGTTCTAAGAAGTCGCCCCTTTGGATCAAAAGAAAGCCAGGGACCGACTGTATAAGTATTCCCACGCCCCAGTAATTGTTCCTAAACCGCCTGCAGTTGGATAAAAGAATAAAACGCAGCTAATGCCTGAACTCAAAAAGACCTACTGTGCTCTCAGGTCTCGGTCAAGAAAGCACCGAATCCAGGACCCCGTTCAATTCGGAAACTACCCGACCTACATGGAACTTGGATTCAACATCCTTTAGTCCCTGTTCTATTAATCGATTTCTCAACAAATCGTCTGACAGAACACGGTTCATCTGCTCGAGGTAGTTCTTCAGGTCGCTCGGTTCCGCGAGAAGTCCATTCTCGTCGGGGTTTATTATTTCAAGAATACCACCCTCTGCCGAGGCCAGAACGGGAACCCTACAAGCCATGGCTTCGATAATCACCCTTCCGAAGGGTTCCGGTTTCGTCGAAC
>DUCD01000232.1 GCA_012959985.1 Verrucomicrobiales bacterium
CATTCACGGTTTCCGTTCAGGCCGACATTCGCCAGCAGTTCTTTCGGGTTCCCGGTGACATCGCCATTCCTATTCCCATTTCTTTCATTGCCCTCCGGTTCTTCCATCCCACCGTAGTGTATTGCAATGGTATTTTCACCTACCGTTTCCATACCATTGCCTGTGCTTTTGGAAGATCCGGAACGATATGAGGAAAGACCATATTATAACAGGCCATCACAACTCCTTTCCCTCTTACTCGCCATGCGGTGGATAAGTCATTCCCGACACACATACTACGGTTTCCAGGGAGCCAGGCGGCTCTCCTTCAAGGCGGCTTTGCGATTGGGCGGAATGTCATCCATGAAACCAAACAATGATCGTTCCCAGGATCCATACGTGGGATTTGGAAGAATGATCCACGACTTCCCCCAACGCCCACTGTGATTGTTCATTTCGTCATTAATGGCATCAGGATTCAAAGCCTTGTAAACATCTTCTGATCTTCCTTCGGTTCTGTACCCGGTGAAATCTCCCAGGCTGTCTCCCAGAAGAAGAGCGACCCTGTAATTTTGAGCGATTAAAGTGCGGCGCGAAGTCTTGTCGGAACCCCAGTCTATGAATTCATTTTTCATAAGTACGGCGTTATTGAGTATGATTTCGACACCTGCGGAGTTAAAGAATGTCAGCTCTCCATCTGAAAAACTCTGATCAGGCAGGAGATTCACTTCTTTTAGATTCTTGATTGTCTTTGGCTCCAGCTCCCTGCCCTGGGAGTCTGCAAAGTTTCGATTGGTAAGATAGAAAATTTTAACGTCTTTTTCATTTGTGTATTTAATAAACTCAGGACTACCGGCTACACTGGTCGCTTCGATTTTACTGCACCAGTTATCCCAGGTTTCCGGACTGTATTGTTGTTTATTCAGCACGATCCAGGCCTGATAGGCAGAATTGTCCAGGACCGTTTCATCAACATCCAGAATAACCGCAAGTGGAAGTTTATCGATGTCTTTTCCCTCCTGCTCGGGCAGCGCGGTCCAGTTTGGATCAAACCTTGCGTGGTCGAGTTGTTCTTTTGCCTGGTTGTAGGCACTAAAAGCCATGCCTCGGTATTCTTCGCTTGTTTGGACCCACGCCGTTGCGTTTAAACTCGCGCGGGCCCAGCTGTCGTTTGACGAGGTTGGGCCGGCATTCCGATTTGCACAACCGGTTGCGACGAACAGAGCAAGAAAAGTTTTTCCGGTCAGAGCCTTTCTGACCAGAAAGTGAAACGACTCATTCCTGATTGCGTGATACATAAATGGATAACTCTGTCATCAGCTGTTTATTCTCAAGTCACTCGAACTTTCAAAACATGAAGCTGTCGATTTATATCAGAATTTAATCCAGTATATATGAAATCAAACGCTAGGTGAAGATTTCTCTGAAGCTGAGATTCCTGGTTTAAATGTTTTCGATCCATGCTTCCTGTTCTCCTCATCTCCTTAAGAAAGTTTTCCCGATCCCTCCTTTGCAGCGAATTCTTTCGGACTAAAGCGTAGTCGGCTTTACTTTAGTCGGCTTATCAAAGGAAGACGCGTGAGGGGGCCGGAAAAACGATCACATGAAGTTCTTTGTTTTTGAGTTATTTTTCCGGAGATGTGGGCAGTATTGATTCAGAGGTCATTGCGAATCAGATCACATTTTTCGAAAATCCATCGAAATTGCTTTGATTGACCTAAAGTCAGGCAATAAGTAGTCTTTGTGTGAATGAATATCCGGGATGTTATTCGGGATGCTTATAATCAGAAGAACGTAATTGCAGGTTCAATGAATGTTCAGGAAGGACAGCCGTTGCGATTCAAAATCAATCGAACGATACAATGGATATTCAACGACACTTCAACAACATCTGTAGGACGGTTCCATCAGCTTTCCGTTCAAACAAACACGACAAACCATGAAACGCAGAACATTCATTGGCAGCTTCGCCGCCGTCGCCGCCCTACCAAGGATAGGTGCGGTAGCGGAAACGACGAAAACAAGCACGAATCATTTCAAGAATTTCAAAGTCCTCAGTCCGCCGGTAGTCCAGAACCCTACGGAAACTTCGTTCTCCGTATCCTGGAGAGTTGGTGGTAGGGCGGCGGGTTGGGTCGAGTGGGGAACAACCAAGGAACTTGGAAAACGTGCCAAACCCGCTCACCACGGCCTGATGGGCATGAGCGAACATTCGTTGTCAGCTCGAATCACCGACATTCCCGAAAACGCCGACATTTACTATCGCGTAGTCACCCTACCAGTGCATTACAACAACGCGTATTCGATCGAACAAGGTACTGCGATCCTCAGTGAAATTCGCCGTGTCCGTCTCCCGAAGGCAGCCGCGACGACCTGCTCGCTGGTGATGGTCAACGATACTCACGATCACGAAAAAACCATCGCGGCGTTGGCCTCGCGTGTGAACGAAATCAATCCAGACGCTTTGATCTGGAATGGCGACGCTTGCAACACCTTCGATAATCCGGAGCAGGTTGCGCGCATTTGTCTGACACCCGGACAAAAAGCACTCGATCCCGCCAGTGGCGGATGGGCATCCACACGACCGCTGTTTTTCACGCTCGGCAATCACGATGCACGCGGTGAAAGCGCCCGCACCATGCCCGAGGCCCTCACGCCCTGGCCGGACGATCACAACAATCCGAACGGTCTTGCCACCATACCGGTGACTGGTGGACGATACTGTTTCGCCAAACGCATCGGTCCGGTTGCGATGGTTTGCCTGGATACGGGCGAAGACAAACCTGACGCCCGCGATGTCTGGGGAGGCATGGCCGCTTACGAACCGTACCGCGCAGCGCAAAAAGAGTGGTTGATTCAAGCCCTCAAGCAGCCCGAAATCGCCAACGCACCGTATCTTCTCACCTTCTGCCACATTCCCTTGCGTGGACGCCCCGGTGACAATGACGGCATGGGCGAAACGGGCTACGCGGGATTCTCCGGTTTCGGACAAAAACTCTGGATGCAATCACTCATTGAAACAGGATGCCAGATGATCTTGAGTGGCCATACCCACCGCCACCGGATCGACGGACCTACTCCGCAATATCCGCTTTACCAAGTCGTCGGCGGTGGACCGAAGGAAAGCCAGGCCCGCTTGATTCGGATCCATGCAGACAACAAACAGCTCCGGTTGATTGTCGAAGACCTCGAACAGCAGGAAGTTAGCAACCTAACTCTCCAACCACGCCCTGTGTGAGGCGGATGAAAGCAGTGCATGTTCTTCTGCGCTTTCAACTACTGCTGTAGCGTTGGCTGTCCTCAGCCGAAAACACCGCTGGTTTCACTGGAAATGCGCTGAGGATCACTGTCATCAAGGCTGGGTTGTCCTGGGCACCGGACAGCCGGCACCTGAGCAGTACCATTGAGATACTTTGGGAAATCATCGGAGAATACGGAACCCATTATCACATCGAAAGGAATCACAAAGGAGTAGGCAACGAATTGATTGAATCGACAACCGATCTGAAGATGAAAGTAGAAAAAATGTAAAGATGTCGCGACTCGGAGGGGGCTGAATTACTATGAACGGCAAACAGCCTAAACCGGAAAGAGTTCACACAAGGGAAGGGGAATGAAGGAGCGAAAACAAAAAGGTGGACGAATACGAAATCGGCACAATTCCTTGAGGGAAAATGAATCTAAATCACGTTCAATAAGAAACTGAAAAACAAAAGAGAAGAACAAAAATGAAAGGAATGGTTTGAATTGCAGAAATTCGGTTTATTATTTTGACTTCGATCTAATATTTGGACAGGACGAGATCCGGCCCGGGTGCCGTCGTCTCAGAAAGAGTTGGTTGAAGGTTGCCGTTGAAGAAAAGAAGGAGAACGGGCATAGGTGTGCGAACCGGATTATGAAAAATATTCACGGGCAACTGAAATTACCTTTCTAAAGG
>DUCD01000233.1:0-5959 GCA_012959985.1 Verrucomicrobiales bacterium
CGGTTTGAAGAAACTTTTTCTGGCCTGACCGGGAGACCATTCCTCTTTTGAAGAACTGTTTTCATCGGGTTCGATTCGAGTGGCGTCTCGATAGATCATTACATCGGCAACATCCTCACGACACCCCACCGATCCGAGGGCAAGTCCTTCGGGCAAGGTGGTCGGTAAATCCTTGAGGCTGTGAACGGCTAGATCCGCTTCTCCTCGATGAAGCGCCGTTTCCAACTCTTTAGTGAAAAGCCCCTTGGACAATCCGGTCACCTGTTCAGAATCAGCGTGACTCTGCAGGCTATCACCGGTTGTTTTGAAGACTTTAATTTCAAAACTGAATTCCGGGAACTCCTTGCAACAGAGATTCAAGACTGCATTTGCCTGAGCCAGTGCCAAGGCACTTCCCCGAGTGGCAATACGGAATTGGGTTTTGTTCTGGGACATTATTGAGGCTAGAGGAATTTCATTGTTCAAAGGCCGGATTGGAACCAATCGATGACAGAGGGACTGTGATATCCGGCATCAAAGATTTGATTTTTTCTTCGATGATTTTTTCGCAATGACCGATTTCCTTTTTCCGGGTTTCCAAGGATTCAGTGGCCATTCCCTGGAGGTCATCGATATTGTATAAATACACATTTGATAAATGGTCAACTTCGGGTTCTACATCCCTGGGCACCGCCAAATCGATAAGGAACAGGGCCTGTTTTTCCGCAGTTTCATCAATCCCTCCAAACGCGAACGGGTGACCACAAAACCAGGAGAAGATGTACTGCTGACCACAATATCAATCGATTGGAAATGATCTTGCCATTGGTCCGAAGAAATGGCGTAACCTTTGAATTCAGTAGCCAATTTTTCTGCACGTTCCGGGGAACGGTTCGTAACAACAATCCGCTCAACACCTCTGGACATCAGAGAACGAGCCGTTTTTTCTCCAGTATCTCCGGCCCCGATCAGCAAGACTTCTTTTCCTTTTAAGGATGAAAAGATCTTCTCAGCTAATTCAACCGCAACCGAACCGACTGAAATGCTGCCCCTTTGAATCATGGTATGGGTCCTGATCTGTTTGGCAGTCTGAAAGGCTTTCTGGAAAGCCTTATTCAAGTAACGGCCGGTATGATTCAATTTCAGAGAATGGGAGTAGGCATTTTTTAATTGACCCAAAATTTCTGTTTCGCCCAGAACCATTGAGTCCAGACCTCCGGCAACTTTAAAAAGGTGTTCGAGACTTTGTGGAGATCCTTTTTTATAAAGGTAGGCATACGGAGACTCATCCAACTCATGCCAATCTGACAGGAATCCTTGGATTTCATCCATTACCTGCTCCGGGTCCAAATGGGTGACCAAATACAATTCGACCCGATTGCAGGTTGAAAGAATAACACATTCACAGGCGATCCCCCTTCTCTTGATCTCAGACAAAGCCTCGGGCAAGGACGAATCGGGAAAAGCAATTTGCTCCCGCATTTCTATCGGTGTGGAATGATGACTGAGGCCGACGACTACGATGCTCATGAAGTCAATTGTGGAGATTGGACAGCAGGTTGGTCCTCCAGTAAGTCGTCAGAATAAAGAGAAAAAATATCACGGTTGCGAAAGCAAAGGGCCGGCCTTTCAAATTCCCTCGCCAGCGAAAACCAAGTAAAACCATACAAACTGACCATACTAAACCGGACCAGATAATTTTATGATCTTCCCAGATTCTCATCGACTCTCCCGGTGCCAGTTCCATTGCAGCACGGCGCATCAGTATCGTCGTCAAAACAAGCCCTCCGGACAATAAAGCGAAGCCACCCCACACTAACCCTCCGGACACTGCTTCGAGCCGTTGGATTGGAGGCATTAGCGATTGGAAAGCCCTGATTCTGCGTAGTTTCAAATCCCTCTCCTGAATCAGAAACATCAGAGAAGAAACCGATCCAAGACCAAAAGCGCCATAAGACAGGATGATCAGAGCGGCGTGCATACTGGACCAGAAATCAGAGAACTGCTGATGTAAGGGTGGTTTGTCAAGAGAAGGCATCAAGGCGAAAACACCGATCGTAAAAAAAACGGGGGAGGCAAATGCTCCCAGAAACCGGACTTGAGCCACCAGTCCCGATGAGAGGTAGACCAGTGCCATGGTCCAGGATATAAAAGTCGTTATCTCATAAAAGTTAGTAATAGGGCATCGCTGAAGTTCATAACCGCGATGTAGCATAGATACGGTGTGGAATAGAAAGGCAGTGAGAATAAGAAAGAATTGAATACGATCGTCCTTCCGAAATCTCTGCCGAAACAAAAGCAACGAATATATTGCCGAAACACCGTAGATGACAACGGCCAACACGAAAAAATGTTTATCTGAAAAAAGCAAAGCAGAGTAAGTATTCTAAAACTGACATGTCTAAAAGTGCAAGAACTGGGTAACCCAGCCATCTCCACTACACCATCCATTTCGCTAAGAAAAGTGGAGAATATGGTTTTGGAAGAGCTATAAGCCGAATCTTGTCTGCACATTCCGGTTAAAACCAAAAAGCGGAGAGGATCATTTATCTCAGCGACCTTACCCGAAACCCTTTCCAAAACCTTGGAAAATGGAACGAGCCGTTCCGAGGTTCCCTATTTGGCCTTGCTCCTGATGGGGTTTACCTTGCCCCCTCAATTACTCTCGGGGCGGTGGGCTCTTACCCCACCTTTTCACCCTTACCCGACTCGTTTCTGAATCGCCATGCTCGGCACAATCTCGAATAATGACCTTCTTTCGTCAATATTCTTCCTGATTCACCAAAACAGCCGATTCGGAAAGGAGTCGGGCGGTTTTCCTTTCTGCGGCACTTTCCGTCGAGTTGCCTCTCGGCAAGATCTCCCGGATGTATCCTGAACGAATCCAGGTTATCCGGCATCGCGCCCTGTGGAGTTCGGACTTTCCTCTTCCGAGATCTCTCTCGAAAGCGATCCTCCACTCTTCCAAAACCACCTGATTCTACAAGTTGATCAGGTAATTAATCAAGACATCAAAAGTGAGGAAAGTGATCAGCGGTGGAATCGGTTGTTTCAGTCGATAAGATCGCCTATTAAAAACACGCTCAGGGATCGTGCTACAGGCGAACGGCTAGTCTCGCAAGCGAATATCCATATCCCGGGTATAATAAAGGATTCTCCCGCAATTCAAGCAGATCACCAAATCATCCTGAGCCCGACAGGTCACTATAATCTGGGTAGGCAACTGCATGTGGCACCCTCCACAGACGCCTCGATGTATTCCGACTACCGAACTGTCTCCTTTGGTTTTCAGCAGTCGTTCATATTTTTTCTGAACCGGAGGTGAAATGCATTCCGTCAAGGGAACTCTGCCATCGATCAGTTCTTTCAAATCCGAAGTCAGGGTTGTTTCGCGCTCACTCAATTGGCGAACCTGATCGTCGACCGCCTTTTTCATTTTATCCAGACCCTGTTGAGCCTCTTGAATTTCCTGTCCAATCTTCTCTTCCTCCTCCATCAATACCAATTGGCGATCATCCAATTTGGAATTCTGTCGTCGGCAACCCTCCATCTCATTTGCAAGAGCGCGATATTCCTCATTCTTTTTGGTTTCAAACTGCTGAACCGAGTATTTGGCAATTTTCTCCTTATTGCTACCAACCTGCAACTCCAGTTCCTTACATTCCGATTCAATCTTATTATGGCGATATTTTGCTGATTCAAGCTTTTCTTCAGCTGCTTTCGATTTTGATTTCAGCAAAGTTCTTTCCGGGACGATCCGTTCGAGAGCCGTCCGGGTTCTCATGATTTTCCGATCCCGTTCCTGAAGAATCAGTATCTTTTCAATTACCTCGAGCATATATATCTGATGAATCTTTGGCTTCCAAATTATCGAGCCTGCGATGACAAGTCAATCCACACCCTCATTTTCAGATATTTCTTAATTTGAATCCCAATTGAACATTTACTTTGCTTATTGACTCCAATGCATGTAAATCGGGGAATATGACAGATTTGAGCCACTATTCAGGAAGATGGAAAGTCCATAAGGAATGGACGTGGACCAAGATTTCGGCCATTTCTGCTATAGTTTTCAACCTTTTGTTCTCACAGCAACCGGCCTGTGCTCAAGAGATTTCCAACACAGATTCAATCTCCCCGATTGATCTGGCAATAAAACTGAACCAATCATTCATCAATGTGGCGGAGCAAATTTTTCCTTCGGTAGTGGTCGTTAAAATCCGACAACAACCAAAAGGTCTCGGTTCCAGGACCGTAGAAGAAGGCACTTTTTTTAATTTGCTCCCCGATACCGTCAAAGAATTCTTCCTTGATTTCTACAGAAACCGAAACCCGCCCCCCCGGTCTGACATCAATCCTGAAGATACAGGGCAAGGATCAGGTGTGGTTATAGACTCCGGTGGGTTTATTCTCACGAACTACCATGTCATTGAGAAGGCAAGTGACATCTGGGTCCAATTTCAAGATGGCCGAGAATATGAGGCAAGGATTCAGGGGGTGGATTCATCAACGGATCTCGCTGTGATTCAAATCGACAGGAACGACCTGATACCAGCGACATTCGGTGATTCGGATACACTTAGAGTTGGAGAATTTGCTATCGCAATTGGGGCACCCTTCGAATTGGATTACAGTGTCACCTTCGGGCATATCAGCGCCAAGGGAAGGATGGACGTGGTTCCGAGAAAATTCCTTGAGCAACAGAACTTTATCCAAACTGATGCGAATATCAATCCAGGCAACAGTGGTGGCCCCTTGGTGAATATCAAGGGTGAAGTGATTGGAATCAATACCCTGATCCGTGGTTTGAACACCGGCATTGGTTTTGCCATCCCCATCAACTTGGCCGGAAAAGTCAGTCGCGATATAATCTCAAAAGGACATTTTTCCAGGGCGTGGCTGGGAGTCATCATCTCGGATTATAAAAACCAGCCCCCCCCCGGTCCGGACACATCCCATCTCACTACTCTGGGGGCACGGGTAAACCGCATTTTCCCTGGCCCTACACGCCTGTCTGATCTGGAAATTGACGATATTGTCATTGCAGCAGATGATCGTCCGGTTCGGTCCGCCAATGAATTGAAGCAGCGAATCCTGATGAAGGATATTGGGCAAAAAGTAATTTTGAATGTAATTCGGTCAGGGGCACTATTGGATGTAACGGTTAGGACATCGCGTCGTCCGGATCATGCAGTGGTTGTTAAATCAGATCTGGAACCGGAAGAACACAGGAATTTCCAATCATTCAACAGGGGGTGGAGGAGCGAGGTTTTTGGGATGCAATTGAGCGAGAGCAGCCCTTTCTATACCAAGGACGGGGGAAAGTTGCCTTTACGTATCTATGTCACAGACATCCTGCCGGGCAGTCTTGCAGACCGTCAGGATATTCGGAAGGGAGATTGGATCGTTGAAATCGGGGTCCAGAAAGTGGATGCGATGACAGCTATTTCCTCTCTCGATCAGGCAAAAACCCTTTTATCAGAGGCTGATTCTCTAAGCGGAGTCATTTTATATATACAGAGAGGATCCCACGGACTTTACAGAATTCTCAAGGAACGGGGTGACTGATTAGCCTCTCCACCCCGCCATCCATGAGGGTGCGTCAGTTGCGGTTACGTGACTGGCGCATTTTCCTTGTTACTCCGAAAGTATTACCGTGTTTCTTTTTTGTCCATTGAAGTTTGCTGTTGAGTTGTTTACTTAATGGGGATGCAGTTCATCGGTTCTGTAATAAAAAAACTACAAAGACATCCCAAGAGGATTGTTTTCCCGGAAGGAAAAGAGCCCAGAGTGCTTCAAGCGGCGAGGCAATTCAGATCATTACGGCTGGGGGTTCCAATATTGTTGGGCAACCGGGCTGAAATCGAATCTGCAGCAGAGCAGCTGGATATTAAGCTGGATGGAATCAGAGTGATTAATCCGCTGGAAAGTGAAGATCTGGAGCCTTTTGCAAAACGTTTCGAGCGATTGAGGCGAAAAA
>DUCD01000233.1:5972-6806 GCA_012959985.1 Verrucomicrobiales bacterium
GCTGCACCTGGAGGAAGCACTTAAGGCTATTGAGAATCCAAACTACTACGGAGCAATGATGCTGGCTATGAACCAGGCGGACGGACTAGTATCAGGCACCAATGAAATCTCCGGAAGCGTTCTGAGACCTTTGTTCCAAATCATTCGCGTTGCCCCGAATCGAAAGGCAGCTTCCAGCTGCATGGTCCTGGAAGTTTCGGATTCCCGTTTTGGAAACAACGGAGTCATTTTTATGGCCGATTGTGGCGTCATCCCCGATCCTACCGTGGATGAACTGTCTGATATTGCCGTCCTGACGGGACAACTGGCTCGGCAATTGCAGGGAATTCGACCGCGAGTTGCTCTTCTATCCTATTCCACAAAGAGCTATTCCCGCCATCCATCGATACAGAAAGTAAAGGCCGCAACGGCATTGGCTCAGGAGAAAGCCCACCAGATGGATCTAGTTGCTGAATTTGATGGTGAACTACAGGTGGACGCAGCGATCATCCCTGAAATCGCGAAAAAGAAAATCCCGGAAAGCAGCCTTGCCGGAAAAGCGAATGTTCTGGTGTTTCCGGATTTGAATTCGGGTAATATTGCTTCAAAATTGGTGCAACATTTGGCTGGTGCCAATGCATATGGTCAAATTTTACTGGGCCTGGATCGACCGGCTGCTGAAGTGTCGAGGGGCGCTACGGCTCGGGATATTTTTGGCGTCTCGGCAATTATTGGTCTGCAATCCATTGCCTACCGGGATCTATACAGCACTTGATCCCCTTCTACTGACAACGATCTTTTCAGTCCATGAACAGTCAGACCCCACGGATTTTCATTGCTGCCACTCGTCAGAAT
>DUCD01000233.1:6838-7159 GCA_012959985.1 Verrucomicrobiales bacterium
ACCCAAGAGTCGGTTTCATTAAACCGGTCGGCCAGCGATTTGTAGAAATTGCCAAACAGAAGATCGACGAAGATATTGTCCTTATGGACCGTGTCTACCATTTAAACTGTCCATTAGGTTCCATGAGTGCCATCACGGTTGAACCGAATTTCACCCGTGATTTCCTTGCCTCTGAAAAGCAGACCGATCTTGCCGACCAAATTATCAAAGCATTTGATCGCGTTGCCTGGGAAAAGGATTTCGTGGTTTGTGAAGGCACCGGACACGCAGGAGTCGGCTCTGTCTTTGACCTTTCAAATGCCCGTGTTGCCAAGATTCTGA
>DUCD01000233.1:7200-19234 GCA_012959985.1 Verrucomicrobiales bacterium
AATCCTGGTCACTCAGGGAGGAATTGGAAAACCCATTGACGAGGTCGCGTTGAATCAAGCCCTTTTCGAAAAAGAAGGCGTAGAGATCATCGGAGTCATACTGAATAAGGTCCTGGAAGAAAAGATGGACCGTGTCAGGGAGTTTGCGGGCAAAGGTCTGAAGCGAAGAGGATTGAAACTTCTCGGAGTTATCCCTCATCAAGCGATGTTGGAAAGCCCTACCATGGACCTCATTCTAGAGGAAACATCTGCAGATATTTTAAACGATTCCGGTGGAATGCACCGTCGTGTCGAAACGATTGTAGTGGCGGCGATGGAAGTGAATCATGCCATGACCTATTTCCGGGAAGGGGCATTGATTATTACGCCGAGCGATCGGGAAGATATCATCAGGGCTCAAGCAAGTCGCCTAGGTGAATCAGGCATTCACCAGCTTGCGGGGATGGTGCTCACTGGAAAATTCGATCTTTCCTCAGAAAGTTTGAGAATCATCAGGGAAATGCCGTTTCCAGTTCTCCACTCAAGGGAGAACAGTTACGAAATCGCTTCCAAAGTTCATGATCTGGTCGTCAAAACCAAGCCAGGCGATACGGAAAAAATCAATTTGATCCGCGATCTCTATGCTGAACACTTGGATATCGATGAAATTCTGAATTGTATTTAGAGCTGATGGCAAACGTCCCCTTCAATCCCAATCTCAGTAAACTTCCCGTCTACCAACCGGGCCGCCCCATTGAAGAAGTTTCCCGAGAGTTGGGCATCTGCGAAACAGAACTTGCCAAACTGGCTTCCAACGAAAACCCTCTGGGACCTTCCCCAAAGGCCCTTGAAGCCATGGCCAATGCACTTCCATATGTAAACCAATACCCAGATGGAAACTGCTATTATTTAAAAAATCGTCTTGGAGAAAAGCTGGATTTGGGCTCGGAACAAATCATCATTGGAAACGGCTCTAATGACATTCTGGAACTGATTGGTCACGCCTTCCTGCAACCCGGAGATGAGGTGGTCATTTCTGAGTTCAGTTTTATTGTCTACACTATTGTCGCACGACTGTTCGGGGCCTCTTTGGTGACGATACCCGCCGTGCGTTATGGACACGACCTGAATGCCATGTTGGAGGGCGTTACAGCAAAAACAAAAATCATGTTCGTGGCCAACCCCAACAATCCCACCGGAACGTTATGCGAAAAAGCCGATTTGATGCAATTGGTGAATAACCTTCCCGGACATGTCCTTCTGGTAATGGATGAAGCCTACATTGAATTCCTGGCAGATCCGGTGGATTTCCTCGCGATGATCAGAGATAAACTGAACGATCGATTGATCCTTACTAGAACGTTCTCGAAAATATACGGGCTGGCAGGATTGCGCATCGGCTACGGCATCTCAAATGAAAGAATCATTAAGGCTCTGAATCAGGTTCGGGAACCATTCAATGTGAACGCCATCGCTCAAGCAGGAGCACTGGCAGCCTTGGAGGATAACGATCACCTGACTCAGACGCGCCGAATTAATAATGAAGGTCTGGATTACTTTCAGAAACAGTTGACCCGTTTGAAAATTCCGTTTGTAAGCCCATACGCCAATTTCATTCTGGCAAATGTAGGAGAGGGAGCGATAGTCTTTCAGAAACTCCAGAAACTGGGAATCATTGCTCGACCGGTTGGGGCATATGGCCTGCCTGAGTGGCTTCGAATCTCGATCGGAACATCGACCCAAAACCAACAGTGCTTGAACGCGCTGGAAACCCTATTGGATTGTGAAACCAACTGACCTCAGAGGGATTCTCCAATATATCCCACTCTTTCGTAACCGACCGTTCGTCATCAGCCTCGATGGGTCCGTTCTTGATCATAAAAATTTCGGGAATGTTCTGCTGGACATAGCTGTATTGCGTTCCTTGAACATCAAAGTAATTCTGGTTCATGGTGCCGCCGCTCAGATCAGTCAGTTATCGAAAAAAAGTGGAGTTTCTGCAACGGATCTGTGGGGATCGGGAAAAACTGATGAAGCTACTCTGGAAATGGCAATCCAGGCAGCCAACCTGAATACTCATCGGATTCTGGCGGGATTAACCGCTTGCGGGGTGCACGCTGCCCAATCCAATGCCATTCGCGCCAATCCGGCAGGTCTCATCAAGAGTCTCGATCTGTTGAACACTGGAAAAATCCATCGAATTGAATCGGTTTGCCTCAACAGCATGCTGGATCAGGGAATCACCCCAGTGATGCCGCCTCTTGGTTTTAATGCTGAAGGGAACACTCTCCGTGTCAATTCCGACAACGTTGCCATTCGAGTTGCAGAAAAACTAAACGCCGAAAAAATCGTCTTCATGACCGCATCCAATGGTCTTTATCGCCGGCAGGAATTCATTCGAGAGCTATCGGTGGAAGAACTCAATGAATTATTGGATTCTGAAGTTGAATTGGAGCCGAAAGGTATCCTGTCCAAAGCAAGGTGTGCGGCCGAGGCCTGCCGATCCGGTATTCCAAGAGTTCATATCATCAACGGTTGCATCGACGAGGCCTTGTTGACTGAAATTTATTCGAACGAAGGCATCGGAACCCTGATCTATTCGGACGAATACCAACAGATCCGTAAGGCCGAGTTGAAAGATACCAACAGTATCTTGAGATTGATTCGGAATTCGGTGGAGAATGAGGAACTTATTTCCAGGGAAAGACTGGATATCGAAAAACAGATTGACTGTTTTCACCTCATTGAAATAGACGGCAACCCGGTTGGGTGTGTGGCTTTGATAATCTATGAAGAAGAACAGATCGGCGAAGTAGCTTGCCTCTATGTCGACGCACCACACGCCAATCAGGGGATCGGTCAAAAGCTACTTGGATTCATAAATCGAACATCAAAAGAACGCGGCCTGAAGCGATTGATGGCTCTTTCCACTCAGGCATTTTCCTACTTTGAAAACAAAGGGGGATTTCGACAAGGCGAGCAGGAAGAACTTCCTAAAGATAAGCGGGAACAATACGTCCGCAGTGGTCGGAATTCTCGCATCATGATCAAGGATTTGTAATTCTTTCGGTTGTGATCTGAAAGACCATGCTGTCCAGATCATCTCCCCTATTCACTTCGTCACCACACCAGAATTATCTTGCCATTCCCCCTATCTCTGAACTACCATAAATCCAATATCCGATGGGATATATCTGATCTTTAAAGCCTTTACTTCGTGGCTGTTTTGAGAGACTTTCTGCCCTGCCATGTTCGTGATGCAAACAAAATCTCTGAACCGATGTTTATAAATATGTGAGCCCCAATTTCGTGTGATGAACGTCAGGCCTTCACTGGAAGCCGGAATTCACCGAGACGGTTCCTTTAATGGAATAGGGTCCAAGAATATGTTTCACACGGCATTTGGCGGGGTATTTTCTTTCCTGAAAATCCATACTTACAAAATGATCACCAACAGAGGCTCAACGATACAGAGAGATAGTTATTTCAGAACTCACTTTCTTGAATTTTGGATTACGAACTGACAGACTTGTTTTCAAAAAAACAGGCAGACCAAAAAGATTCACCGGATACCACGGAGGAGGCTCGAATGGATGCAGGGGCAGACTCAACTCCGTATAAGTCCACCCCATTAGCCGCTCGGATGAGACCTGAGTCTCTGGCAGAATACGTCGGACAGTCTCATATCCTGCAACCCGGAAAACTCCTCTATCGAGCCATTCAAGCGGACCGAATTCAATCGTTGGTTTTCTATGGCCCGCCCGGCACGGGAAAAACCTCCCTGGCTCAGATCATTTCCAATCAAACAAAAAGCGAATTTGTGCGATTGAGTGGTGTAGAGTCCAACGTAGCGGAAATGAGGCAAGTATTGAAGACCGCTTCTCACCGCATGAGCAACTGTGGACGCACCACACTTCTTTTCATTGATGAAATCCATCGCTTCAATAAGTCCCAGCAAGATGTGCTGCTACCGGATGTCGAGTCAGGCGTGGTTCGACTGATCGGGGCAACCACACACAACCCCTTCTTCTTTATCAATTCACCCCTCGTTTCCAGATCGCAGATATTCGAACTCATGCCACTTTCGGAAAGTGAGTTGATGGAGCTGTTGACCCGATCGCTTGGAGACTCGGTGAAAGGTCTTGGAATGATGCCGATCAAGGTAACGCCGGAAGCAATTCGTCACTTGGCAAGCACAGCAGGAGGCGATGGACGAAAAGCCCTGAATGCTCTTGAGATTGCGGCCTTGACCACCTTACCCGATAAAACCGGCACTATTCACATCGATCTATCTGAAGCAGAAGAAAGTATTCAAAAGAAAGCGGTCGTCTATGACAAAGACGAAGATGCTCATTACGATACGATCTCAGCTTTCATCAAATCCATGAGAGGAAGCGATCCTGACGCAACCCTTTATTGGCTGGCGAAAATGATCCATGCCGGAGAGGATCCCCGATTCATCGCCAGAAGAATCGTTATTTGTGCGGCCGAAGATGTAGGACTTGCCGACCCGATGGCTCTGGTTCTAGCTCAAGCTGCGCAACAAGCGGCGGAATTCATTGGTTGGCCCGAAGCTCGAATTCCGTTGGCGGAAGCGGCCATTTACATTGCGGGAGCATATAAAAGCAATAGTGCCATGAAAGCCATTGATGCCGCCCTCCAGGATTTACGATCCGGACGAAGACTTCCCGTTCCGATTCATCTGAAGGACAGCCACTATTCCGGAGCTGAAAAACTAGGCCATGGAACGGATTATAAATATCCACACGACTATCCTGGAAATTTTGTCCCTCAGGATTATTCAGGAGCCAACCTGAATTATTACACCCCCACGGAACAAGGGGTAGAGTTGAAGATCAAAAATCGCGTGCATTATTGGCGATCTCTTCTCAATCAATCCAAAGAAAAGAACCCCATTGATTCCTGAGAAAAAAACACGTCTCCGGTCGTTGATGAGACAGCTCCTGGCTGGGCTTGAAAAGAATTCAACAGATCAAGGGGCGAGCTCTATTGTCCACCGAATTCAGAACCATCAAGAATGGCTTCATGCTAAATCCGTCCTGATGTATTCGTCGATCCAAACAGAAATTGATCTCACCGCTCTGATGCACCGATGTTTGGATACTGAAAAAGAATTATATCTTCCGCGGTTCAACTCCTCAGATGGAACCTATGAGGCGGCCCACATCCAATCGATGCAATCGGATCTGGAAATAGGTCATTTCGATATTCTTGAACCTAAGCTTTCCTGTCCAACGATTCCAATATCAGAAATTGAGATGATTCTTGTACCGGGGCTGGCTTTCGACCAAAAAGGTCATCGACTAGGTCGAGGGAAAGGATATTTCGATAAGATGCTGAAGAACACTGGCAGTGTGATTTTGGGGATTGCTTTGGATGAACAAATGGTTGAGGAAGTTCCCGTAGAAAAGCACGACATCAGGGCGCATTTTCTAGTTACCCCCACCCGATGGATTCAGTGTTCAGTCGGCTCCTGATAATCAGGCAAGGGGATCTAATTACCTTGAATAATCGTCCATTCCTCCAGGCAATCCACTTTCCCAACTCTTTGGAGAAGCCCAAGGTCGGTCAGATCTATTCTTGGGATCGGTTGAGGCACAACTCGAGAATATCATTAAAAGAAACCCCACCAGAAAGACTTTTAGAATCGATCCGGCAGAGATAGGAATTCTGAAAAATTCAATCACTTTAGGACAATCAATCAATACTGAGAAGCGATGACTTGGTCCCCTTCAAGGATATCGTTACGACTCCAATCCGGGAGTACATTGGCAATGCTTCGATTTTTTTCAACGGAAGTGACGATAACTTTCCCGATCAACTTCCCTTCGCGACTCACAAGGAGTTCTCCGCCTTTCAGCACATCATCCTGATCTCCAATGTTGATCACGATAAAATTCCATTTTGGATCGACCGCCGTCACTTCGCCTTTGAGATCAGCTTTTAACAGCACCTTGGTTTTTTTGCCTTCATAGCGATCCAACTCTGCCTGAAGGATACGGTTTCCCTTCAATAAGATACCGTTTTCCTGAGAAAAAGCGCTGCTTTGCTCTTTAAGTATAGCAATTTTTCCAGCCAGATTCTTGACGTCTTCAACCTTTATGGTAAGGGCTTCCCAAGCAGAAAGATTTCGCTCGGTCTCAAGAAGCCGACGATCCAGCTCGTTTGCCCGGACGGAATTCTCTTCAGCCCTTGAGCGCTGCTCAATCAGGCTTTTTCTAGCCTGATCAAATTGGTCTCTGACCGTCAGAAGCTCTTCTTCCGCTTCCTGCTGAGCACTTTCGGCATTGCGCTTATCCCCCACTGCCTTGCGTTGTCCCGATTCGGCACTGGTCAATTCGGTTTGGGTAGCCTCTAGATCCGTTTCCAGACCGGTGATCTTCTTTTTAACTTCGAACTGGCTGACGTAAAACGAACCTGCTCCGAAAACGATGGCAAAAAACAAACTGGCTCTAAAAAAAATCATAGGTATTTCTCTCGGGTTTAATGAGCGCCGCTACAGTAGAAACTTATTCAAAGAGTGTCAACGTCACTTTGGTATCCGTTTTCATATTTAGACAAAAAACGAATCATTCATCACGTAAAACTTCTGGAGAATGGAAAGAAACCGCGATGGGATCAAGCCTTTAGATAAGAAGAAACTTAATAATTGACCGCTCTGAAAGCCTTGATCAATCCTGAGAATTCCGAATTGAATCCACCATTTGACTGACTTTATCGGTAATGACGGCTTCCACCACAGAAGACCATTTATTGGGCAAACCATAATAGATCATCGCGGTTTCCCCTTCATAACCACCCTCTTTCCAAACTCGGGAAGAGGGAATATAGGCCATAACATCATGACTGTAACCGGAGGTCCACGTCATTTCACCGAAGAGTTTTCGAAATTTAATCGAGTAATCGACCACAACCTCCCCTCCCAATGTAATCCACAAAACGGAATTGCCGAGCTGCCAAACACCGATCGGATAAGGATAGGAGTCATCAAGCTTCCCCTGATGTTCGAGAGTGGACAGCAATGACTTGCCTCTGGCCGCAATGAAACGGTTTTCTGACTCCGATTGTTCCTGAAGTTGTTTTACATCCGGCAAGGCGTGAAATTTCAAGGGTATTTCCGTATAAGAAACGGCCAAAACCGGATCCAGTGGCTCCATGACGCCCTCAAGAGTCAACTGAACCGCATCCGCCAACCGTTTTCCATAGTTCCGGGCCAATTCAGCGCTACGTCGTGGTAAAGGATTCACATCCGCGCCACAACCCGCCATAAACAAAGCCACGCAATCATCGAATCGATTCTCTAACTCTATCTGTGCATAACCGGGATAATCCCCGCTCCATAGATAATCACTCAGGACGGTGGCGTGGCAAGCGTATCCAAAAATAACGGCGATGGGTTTCCCCATGGGATTGGCCACCTTAAGCACTGGAATCCGATAATCAACTGGGCCATTAAGTTCCCCCTGCTTTCTCAAAGCGGGAACCGACGATTCCCTGTTATTGCGCCGGTTAACAGCAAAGGTCTCGAATCCAAATCCCGAACTTAAATCAGCAGGCTGCATGTCGGAAAAGGCGCCCTCCACCGTTTCAAGCACTTTCCCTTCGAGAAACGCTGCATATTCCGCCACTCGCTCCCAATTTCCTTCATCGATAAAATACATTGTATTCAGGTTCCCCCCCACAATCGGACCCGTATGAGTATGGGAGGTGTTCAGAATAATCTGATTGCGCTGAATGGAATGCTTCTCCGCAATTTTACGACATATTCCGGTCGAAAGTTTTCTTCCGATTCCCACTAAATCCAAAGTGATGATGACGCCCTGCCTGCCGGTAGAATCTTCAATGACCACCGCCTTACACCAGAGCTCAGTGCGTTTACCTTCAGATGGACGATCTCGTGATCCATATCCACTCATCCAGGTAGATTGAGTCGGGGTAATCACAATCGCAGACCTGCCTGCTTTCCATGACCCAGCAAATGATGGATATCCGAAGACGAGAAAGATGAGACACGAAATGCCGAATTTCAAAAAGCTGCTCATCATTTATTGGTAGCCGATTTGTGGTTGAACCACACGATAATTCGGTGGAGAAGGCTGGCCTCACCGGGCCGCCTAAGTCGACAATATCAGCCGGTTCGCGGCGCGCTGAGGACAGCGCTCCCTTTGCTGCTCAGTGCTCATGCGACAAAGTTCCTGTATTTTCTTTTTGGAATGAAAACCGTATTGGATTTATAACCTGCAGCACTTTCTCTCCTTCCTTTAGGTGGTAAAATCGGTCAATCCGGATATTTTCAAAGACTTGTATCTGTTCTGATCCCGGCCATAGCACCTCCAGCTCATCGATGACCTCTGCCTTCCCAACTCCGATATGCTGCCTCAGCGGATCAGACCCAAAGCTGCCTCCAGTGGAAACGGTTCGATACAGGTCCTGCCTGGCCTCGTTGATTACCAGGGAAACTCGAATGCGGGCTCCTATAGCCGACCGGTTGCTGGTGGTTCCTTCAAGTTCGAGGTTAATCCAATGAGTTTGATTACCGGGATTGTGGAACAGAACATTTCGATAGTTATCACCGGAGTAAGCACCTCCGATCACTTCATAAATATCCTGATCTCCGTCATTATCCAAGTCGGCGAAGGCAATGCCATGGCCTTTCTGCAGATGTCCGAATCCACCGGACGATGTGATTTCTTGAAAAGAAGCCCCTTGGTTATTTCGAAACATTCGGTTCGGAATCAGGGTGGCGAATCCAGGGTCTCCGGTGCCTAGATAAAAGTCCAGAAATCCATCGTTGTCGATATCCCCGAAATTGGCTCCCATGGCGTAAAGAACCTGATCCAAACCGACTTTCTGAGAAACCTCTTCAAACTTGCCGTTACCCAAATTTTGATAAAGCTTAGCCTTCGCAGCCTGATGTTCCATTCCCAGGCGATCCGCCACAAGATCATCTGGGGAGGAAAGTCCATAATCCGATACGAAAATATCCAGAAGGCCGTCATTGTTGAAATCCCAGAACCAAGTTGGAAAGGAATCCACCGGTTCCTGAACCCCTGCGTCCTCAGCTCGTTCGGAAAACCACGCCTCCGGTGAGTCGCCTGACAGTTTACGATCACTTCCTTCATTTCTCAAAAGCAGATTTGGCTGCTGAAGGCGCGAAATATAAAGGTCCGCCCAACCATCATTATCATAATCACCGGCCGCAACCGCTTTTACATAACCGAAAACCCCTGCTCCCAAATGATCATTCCTCAAGGCAAAGGTACCATCCCCCCGGTTCCGATATAGATCACTGGAATGAATATCATCCCTGGTCGCTTCATTTCCAATGAACAAATCGAGAAACCCGTCATTGTCATAATCAATCCAGACTCCGGTCTGGGTCGGTTTCAGACTGAGCAAACCTGCTGATTCGGTCACATCCGCGAAGCGCCCACTGCCCATATTCTTTAGAAGCGAATTGGGAATACGCCCCGACTCACCTCTCCATGCACCTCTCAACACCATAACATCCGGCAAGCCATCGTTGTCGTAATCCGCATGGATCAGATTGAGCCCACCGGTTATACCCTGAATACCGGACTCCTCAGTAATGTCCTCAAAGCTTCCGTTACCCTGGTTCCTGAGAACTCTGATTTGATGATTCAAATCCCATGATGAGACCATAATATCCAGCAAGCCATCCCGGTCGAAATCCTCGACAACACACCCTCCGCACAAACCATCGACTGCGGTGCCGGAAGACTCGGCAACATCGGGAAACCGTGAAAAAGGAAAGGGACTCTGCACAACATCCGCTGGAATCAACCATTCAGCGGGAACCTGGTCGGGGTACTGACCGAGCGTCATATGGGCAATATTCAACAACCACCGCGAGCTGAGATCTTCAGGATTCATTTCCAGGATTTTCATGAAATACAAAACAGCTTCAGTGGACCCCCTTGGCAGACGGTGCACTCCCTCTCCCTGGATAGGAAAAAGGCAGGAATCAATGGTATGATTCTGCAAGCAGTTTTCCTGCTCACCCAGTCTTAGGAAACTCAGTGCTAAATTATAATAAAGTAATCTCTGTTGATCCGCTTCCAATGGTTTACCACGATCATTCTGCTCTATGGAGAATCTTTGAAAAACCTTCACCGCCTCCAGACTCTGTCCCGATTTCAATAGCTCCTCTGCATACAATGGAAACAAATTGGACCGTTCAATCGGATCGGGGGTCCCTTCAAGATACTGCCTTAAATAGACCGCTCGTTCTCGGTTCATATAAGGATCTGTAGAGGAATCCGTTATCCGTCTCAACCGAGCCAGATTGAATGCCATTTTATAAGTTCCGTCGGTAAATAATGCTAAGGAATCCAACGGAGCCCCCGAAGGCGCCGGAGCAGAGGGTCGATCACAGCCAAACAACAACAAACAAAGAAACAGAACCAAGGAGACGGATCCGATTGAACGAGATCCAGTTCCCGTGCCAGACGTGAACACAACACACCCCCTCTTCTTATATCGATTCATTTCAAAGGGCGAATGGACTCAACATGGGTGATTTTCCATTCATTTTCTTTTTTCACCCAGTCCAGCCTGAACTCGGAGAACTCCAATTGCGGACGACTGGGAACTCGCGCCCGTACCGTGACAAAAGCGACCGCTTTGGTGTGTGGCTCTGTAATTTCGATTGATTGTTCCAGAAAATCAACATTCAACAATCGGACCTGAGATCGCACCTTGAGGATATATTCCTTCAACTTTTCTATACCTGACAGAAGTAAATTCGTCTGCCCATCTGGCAAGTTCAGTTGGATGCGGATTTCGGAATCAAAAAAGGTTTCAACCTGTGCCCGGATGTCTTCCCGAGTCATCAAGCCCTGTTGAGGCCTGATCGATACAAACTCAGCCAAGTCGTCCAGTTTTCGAAAAATAAGCGTTTCATCACCTGGAAAGATCAAAGGAACCAGAATGAAACAAGCACCCCCGATCATCGAAAGAATCAGAATGATTTTCCACTTTTTCAAAAAAGAATTTTCCCAATGATCGCTTGTCTTTCCCGTGAACCGAATGAGTGGTCCTCCTGATTCATCTCTCGATTATCTCCGACCAGAAAATAATGCTCAGGTTCGATTTCAACGGGGCCGTAATTCCAGGGAAACTTCTGGTTGACCTGCTTGACATAAGGCTCCTCCATCTCAAGTTCATTAATGAACAAACGATTGTTGCGGATCATGACCGTTTCTCCCGGAAGCCCGATCACCCGTTTCAGCAATAACACTTTTCCGGTGCCCTGAGCTGCATTTCGTGAAAAACGAATTCCCACAATATCTCCCCTCTCCGGATCTCCGAAAAATAGTGGCATTCGATTGATGAAATTGATTCGACCATGGCCATAGGTCGGTTCCATGCTTTCCTTCTGGATCCTTATTGGAAGAAGCAGCCACTTGAAGGTGATAAGAACAAGAGGAACGACGACACTGATTCGAATCAATGTGCGCTTTGGATTACCTCCTATGAGCATTCGCATCCACCAGGCAGACGACGACGATGAGCCTGATTCACTCATTGCCACTATTTTTTAGTGATTTTTGATCTGGCTTTATCCAGAATTCGACGTTCGCGATCGGTAAGGCTATGGATCCCCTGTGTGGATATTTTTTCAAGAATAGGATCCACCTGCCTGCTGATAAATTCCTCCGAAGGCATGTCTTCATAACTGGCCCCACCGCTACTGGGCTGATTCACCTTGATGCGGGAACTTCGTTTTCCAACCAATCTTTTGAGAAGTCCCCATGGAACGGTGAACAGTCTCTCTATATCAAATGATCTTCTCCCTCGAATGATCCAATGGATATACCCCAATCCACAGATAATCCCCCCCATATGGGCTGCATGAGCAATTCCATCGTCACTTCTCCATCCTTTTAACATTCCGAGTGCGGCTAGCCCAAAACTGATGATCAGAAGTGTCCGGGCGCTCAATCTGATAGGGAGAACGAAAAAAAGGAGTAAGGTCAGAACTCGGTCTGGAAACATTGAGGCATAGGCTGCA
>DUCD01000233.1:19282-23563 GCA_012959985.1 Verrucomicrobiales bacterium
GGCTGCAACGAGACCGAAAGCACCCGCAGAAGCTCCAATGATGAGCACCTCGCCCTCCGATTCAAGTAACAAACCAAATCCGATCTGCAACAAACCACCGAAAACACCGGAGCAGAGATACAACTTCAGAAATTCTCTGGGCCCGATGGCTTCTTCAACCGCCTTTCCGAACACGTAAATAGCCCAGGAATTGAAGAAAAGGTGAAGAAGACCACCGTGCATGAACTGAAAAGTGAGCAATTGCCAGACTCTCCAGGAAATAAGGCCGTCACGGCTTAAGGCAAACCATTCAGTCCATGGACCGGGCCCCTTGATGATGGCTAATCCAATTTCCTCGAGTACATAGATCGCCGCATTGACGATAAGAATCTTTACAGTCAATGACATCGGAGCCCGGTATCCCTGGCTTCTCATATAGATGCGGTCGTCCAGCATTCTGAACCAGAATCTAATCCGACACCTTTTAATTGGCAACGCACTTTTTAAAGAACAAGGTGAACGAAGGCCTTCCGGACGACTTATGCTCGACAAGCATGAAGTTTGCAAAGCATTACAAGGATTCGACTGGAATCGATTCCTAATCTCTGGATCACAATGTTCGCTGCATTATTTGCAACCATTCTGTTTTCTGTTTCGGCAGTGACCGCAACCCGGACTTCACGGGTGTTGGGCGCCAACCAAGCCAATTTCTGGAGGTTGTCCCTGGCAATGATGCTTCTTGGAATCTGGGCCCATGTTTTTGGACAGGGCTTAGAAGGGAATACCGTCCCGGTATTCATCGTCAGCGGCATCATTGGATTTGGCATCGGGGATGTGGCCCTCTTTCATGCCTACCCCCGACTGGGTTCAAGACTGACCTTGATTATGGTTCACTGCCTGGCCGCACCTATTGCCGCAGTCACTGAATATCTGTGGCTGGATACCACATTGACCTGGATTCAGATTATCTGCGGAATCACGATTCTACTGGGAGTGGTTATATCTCTTGCCCCAAGCGAATCAGAAAAAAAACGCATCAAACACCTTTGGACCGGGGTGACTTTCGGGCTGATCGCAGCTACGGGACAAGGTCTGGGCGCCGTGGTAAGTCGAAAGGCCTATGATCTGGCAGATCAGGAGGGAATCTCTGTGGATGGCATGACCGCAGCTTACCAACGCATTATTGGAGGCATGCTCATCACCACCGTTTTCTATCTCTGGACAAGGCGAAGAGCCTTCTATCACTCCATTCGGGAATTGGGGAACCCTGAAAAGAAAAAAACAGCCCTGCCGCGAAGAATCTGGCTATGGGTGATCATCAATGGCCTTTCCGGACCTACCCTGGGAGTCAGTTGCTACCAATGGGCTCTGCAAACCACACCCACCGGAATTGTATTGCCGATAGTCGCCACAACCCCTCTGGTTGTAATCCCCTTCTCCAGGTTTGTTGAAGGAGAAAAACCGCAATTGAGGTCCATGGTCGGAGGTGCCATAGCCGTTTTCGGAGCCGCAGGGCTTTCCCTGAGTCGTCTATTTCCATAAACGGTGATATCTCTTCTGCCCCGACAACAGGGGGACGCGTCCCGTTGCCTGTAGACACTATTTCGTTGACCTCATGACATTTTTTCGCTTTCCTGACGCACTCATGTTTAGACATTCAACACACTTTCAAATGGCTGGTGCGGCGTCCGCGATTCTCGCAGTAATTCTCATGACAAACTCGATAAATGCACAGGATAGTGATCTTTCCGATGGTCTTTATGCGGAATTTGATACCAACAAAGGTAAAATACTTCTTCAACTTGAATACGAAAAAACGCCACTGACTGTCGCCAATTTTGTAGGGCTTGCCGAGGGAACCAAAGACTCCAATAAACCCAAAGGGACAAAGTTTTATGACGGATTGAACTTTCATCGGGTCATCCCCAATTTCATGATTCAGGGGGGATGTCCCAATGGAAATGGGCGTGGAGGACCTGGATACAAGTTCCCGGATGAATTCCACCCGGACCTCAAACATTCAAGCGGGGGAATTCTCTCTATGGCTAACTCCGGCCCAGGCAGTAACGGAAGCCAATTCTTCATCACTCACGGTCCCACCCCTCATCTGGATGGAAAACACACCGTATTCGGTCATGTCGTTAAAGGGCAGAATATCGTCAACGCGATCGAGACAAACGACAAGATCAAGAAAGTCACAATCAGCCGGGTGGGTAGTAAAGCCAAATCCTTTAAGACAGATCAATCTGCCTGGAACAAACTTAAGAGCCAAATTAAAGATCCGGCAACCCTCAATTTAGAAGCAGCTGAGGCCTTTCTTGAAAAAACCAAAGCTCAGGAAGGCGTAAAATCGACCGCCTCCGGATTGCTCTATAAAGTCTTAACCGAAGGCTCCGGCCCGTCACCTCAGAGAACGGACAAAGTCAGAGTGCATTACACGGGAAAGTTCATTGACGGAAAGGTTTTTGACAGCTCAGTTCAACGTGGAGACCCAATCGACTTCCCACTTGGAGGAGTTATTCCGGGGTGGACAGAAGGTCTTGGTTTAATGAAAAAGGGCAGCAAATCGATGCTGTATATCCATCCGAAATTGGCATATGGCGAACGCGGACGTCCTGGCATTCCTCAAAATGTAGCGCTTGTATTCGAAGTTGAACTGATCGAAATCAATCCATAGAGCGCCCTGCAGGGCATAGCGCCCGTGCTATTTCTCAAGCCGCCCACATCAGGCGGCTTTTTTTGTGACAGGAAAATTCAGGAATCAAGAAATTTCAGGATCTTGCGGAGATCCTCAGTGGTAGGGTTCGGTGGCATCTGACTTAAAGCTATCTGCACATCGTTGAGGCTTTTTTGATCCTGAAGGCGACGATCCATCAATTCCTCCACAAACTGGTTCACTTCCACACCGAAAAACTGGAATCGATCATTTTTCCGGAAACTTAGAATACTATTATTCCCTGTACGAATGATGCGTCTGCATACATTATTGATCCGGTTTAGAATGATACTGTAACGCTTGATGGCCCAGAGGTAGCTCAGACTGCCGACAATAAACGCGTTGGCTGTCACGCAAAGAATCAAATTAAACGTGAACAGGCCCCGAATTGCCTGGATACTCAGAGAAGGGTTGGTCGCTTGCCACACCGGAATACTTCTCCAGAAAATCAGAAACATCAGAAACATCAGAATGCTGACGACACCGATGCACGTGGTCATACCCAGTTTGATATCATTCATCTGAGTTCTACGATCACGCTCCATCGCCGACCTCCTGATTCATTCTTTGTATGTGTTCCTCTAGTTGCTGCACTTGCGCCTTTGAGGGATTTCCAGCTGACACCAATGCCTGCAGTTCATTCCGGATAGCCTGCTTGTTATCTCTGACACGCTTAAATCGTTCGAAAAGGTGCACGCATAATTCGTTAAGACCTTCAATATACCAAGGCATGGTATTAGAACTCCTGAAGTGAATACGGTGAGCGCCATTGTTCAACATCTGCCTCAGTTCACGATCCATTCTTCCCAAAAACTGAGTAAATTTTATTTCGTAAAAGAGACGGACCAAGAGAAACACAAACCAGCCTTGAAGTCCCATGGCCAGTACATTGATAATCTGAAGCCTCAATGCCGTCTGAAGAGAACCGACAGAAACCGCATGGAGCATATAGAGCAGGCCAAAGGTAACGAAAAAAAATACGATATAACTCCAGAAAATCAACTTGAGTGCTCGAGTCGGAAACAGACGCCTTCGTTCATTGTATTTTTTGGAATGCATTATCGGTTAAAGGCTAATTAATCTCCTCTGCCTCAGCATTGAGTAAGGGCCTCCTGATTTCGAATTCAAAAGCCAGCTTTTCAGGATCCTGAGTTTCCATGGAAACAGAGGCTGGCTCAATGGTCAACCTGAAGATCTTCAGGTAAGGATAATCGTTTTCAAATGCGGACAGAAAATTCCCGAAATCATGGTACCAGGCTGAGCCCCTGACCTTACTGCTGAACATCTGATAGCGCTCCCCCGGAAGATCCGGATGAGCTACTGGTTCAGGTGGATCAAAATCTATGAATTCCACATTGTAAGTTTCCTGATAATTCTGCTGTAGAACGAACAGAATCCAACGGTAGGGATCATCCGACGGTAGCTTTACTCCGATATTACTCAGTTGGGCATGGACATCCTTCAAGTCCTTATCGAACCTCTTGAAGAAGACATCCACCGAGCGCTCGGTATTCTCCAGTTGTAAACGCCGGCCGAAAACGGCGGAGGGTCGAATTGCCTGAAAGGGCACTCGAATATTGCGGTGT
>DUCD01000234.1:0-2997 GCA_012959985.1 Verrucomicrobiales bacterium
GTCCGGCTTCACAAGGGTCACTCCAACCAGCGTCTCCGAGGACTCCACCGAAAGCGTCACCGTCTCTCCCGCCTTGGCGGCTTGCTGTTCTGTGTGAATATCCGTCAAAACCGGCACGTCGAGTTTCTCTTTGATTTTTTGAAGAATGCCGAGCCCCTTGTCCAGTCCCGGTCCCCGGAACGTTTTTCCGGAAGATCGGTTGGCTTTGTCAAAACTGGCTTTGAAAACATAGAGAATTCCAAGTTCTGAGCAAATTTGCTTGAGCGTCTCACCGATCTCTACACACAACTTTTCACTCTCAATGACACAAGGTCCCGCTATGAGGAATAGCCGATTGGAATCATTCAATGATGCCCATAATTCGGATTGATTCAAAGACACGGTAAACGGAGAGACGTGAAAGTCATCTTGGAGCAATTACTTAGATTATAGTTCCATCAGGAACCACGCCATTTTTGGGAATGATCACAATGCCTTCTCGGATAAAATAATGTTCGTGATCCTGATGATCAGGTTTTCCCTTTGGAGATATGACGCAATTTTTTCCGATGCGGGCATTTTTATCTATGATGGCCATTTCAATACGGGTGTTCGCCCCGATTCCGACATTTGGAATTTGTGAATCACCTTCGGTATCGAAATTTTCCATAAGACCCGGTTCAAAGTAATCCGAGCCCATGAGAATGGTTTTTTCAAGGGAACTGTCTTTGCCAACAATACTTCTCACCCCGAGAATACTGTCCTTGATGGTTGCATTGGAAATTAGGCAACCGTCGGAAATTACCGCATGATCAATGGTCGCACCATTGACTTTAGTTGCAGGTAGAAACCGCGGTCTTGAAAAAATCGGAGCGGCCATATCGAAGAAGTTGAATCTAGGATGGTCTCGAGTCAGGTCGATATTTGCATCGAAAAAGGATCGAATAGTTCCAATATCTTCCCAGTATCCTTGAAACACATAGGAACAAACCCGGTGCGTTTTGATTGCATCCGGAATGATGTGTTTCCCGAAGTCCGTCAAATCGTTGTCCAGAAGATCCAGCAATGTCTGGCGATTGAATACATAGATACCCATTGACGCCAGAAAAAGGTCTTCATTAGCAGAGTTTTCAATATCGAGGGAATCATACCAAGCCGGATCAATTTTCAGAGAACCCAGTATTTCAGGATCCTTGGGTTTCTCCACGAATCGGTTAATACGGCGGTTTTCATCGATCTGCATGATCCCGAGAGAACCCGCATCAGATTCAGCGACAGGGATGGTGGCAATCGTCAAATCCGCCCCTTCCTGCTCGTGAACATCTATCAGCTCTTGAAAATCCATCCGATACAATTGGTCCCCACTGAGAATCAGAGCATAATCGAAATCCTGAGTGAGAAAATGCATTATGTTCTTGCGAACAGCATCCGCCGTTCCTTGATACCAGGAGGTATCGGAAAAAGTCTGTTCAGCCGCAAGAATCTCCACAAAACCACGGGAAAAATGGTCGAATTTAAAAGATTGTGAGATATGGCGGTGCAGAGACGCTGAATTGAACTGTGTCAGCAGGAAGATATTGTTCAGATTCGAATTGATGCAATTGGAAATTGGGATATCTACCAAACGGTATTTTCCCGCAAGAGGAACGGCTGGCTTCGAACGTTCATTGGTCAATGGAAAGAGGCGAGTGCCCTGTCCTCCACCTAGAATAATGGAACAGACTTCGCGTTTTCGAGGAGTTTTTCCGGTAGCTGATTTGGGCATGGCTACTTTCTTTGCAATAAATTCTGAATGAATGCTTTTATAACCGCCCCCCCCCTTCAGATCAAGATTCAACTTCAACCTGATCAACTACTTTGGACTTTGACATGTATGACACCGAAATTGTTTGATGAGTCCCGACACATTCTAAGAAACAAACTAATCATGACACAGGCTAAAATAGGAATCATCGGTGGGAGCGGATTATACGAAATTGAGCATCTAGAAAACCGAGAATGGAAACAAGTGGATACACCTTTCGGAAATCCATCAGACGAGTTCCTGACCGGCACGCTCGCCGACAGAGACGTTGTTTTCCTGCCTCGGCAGTTATTTAGGAGCGGCCGCGGCCGCGGCCGCCGCGGCAGGGAGGAGGAGGAGGTGGAGGAGGACATCGAATTCTACCATCCGAACTCAACCATCGGGCCAATATCTGCGGCATGAAATCACTGGGAGTGGAATGGATTATATCAGTGAGTGCGGTCGGTTCGCTTCAGGAAGAATTCCGACCTAGAGAAATCCTGCTTCCTGATCAGTTCATCGATAGGACAAAAAAATCAATGGAGCACACGTATTTCGGAGAAGGAATTGTGGCACACATCGCGTTTGCCGAACCGATTTGCGGCAGTCTGCGCGCCCTCTTTTATGAAGCGTGCCAGGAACTGAATCTTCCGGCACACAACGGCGGAACCTATGTCAACATGGAAGGTCCGGCATTCAGCACCAAAGCGGAATCCATCGCCAATCATCAGGCAAAATTCTCAGTGATTGGAATGACGAATTTGGGAGAAGCCAAATGTGCCAGAGAAGCAGAGATTTCCTACGCTACACTTTCGATGATTACAGATTACGACAGTTGGAAAGACGAAGAAGCTCCGGTCACCGTGGAAATGGTTATCGAAAACCTAACGAAGAATTCAGAAAATGCCAAAAAAGTAATCGAATCCGTGGTGAAAAAAATCCCAGGAACCCCGAATTACCCAGCTCACTCTGCACTGAAAAATGCCATTTTTACAGAGCGATCACTCTGGCCGACTAAAACAGTCAACAATCTTGCCACAATTCTGGGAAAATACCTGTGAATAGCTGAACAAGTATGGAGAAACACAATGGAGCACGGGTTTTCCACTCCGTTCTCACCTGAACTCCCTCCCTACCCAAAGAGGCTGACTTCGTCACAAGCACGGGTACACTGTCGGAATATACTGATCGGCATCAAGTTTTCGGAAAATCCCAGGGGCTGAAATTGTCGGACT
>DUCD01000234.1:3150-3908 GCA_012959985.1 Verrucomicrobiales bacterium
ATCAAGTTTGTGAAGAATTCCGAGGTTTAAATCCGAAAACTTGATGCGTAAGAGTATAGCACAGCCCTTTTGGCAAACGCGTCAGCGCCTTGGACTGCGCACGACAGAGTCGCCGCTTTCCTTTGAATGGCCGATCAGGCTTAATCGAAGACAGTGATGCTCGCCCTCCTTATCACCCAACTCGATTTTTGCTCTGATTTCCCTTGGTCGATTCAGATTCTTTAGAATCGACAAGTTTCCTTTTTTCAGGACCTGTAGCATCCGTTTTATAATGGCTCGAGTAGTAGCTGTTTTGATAGTAGTAATAAGAGTAGTAGTAGGAATCCTTCCCTTCAAAATCGATATCGTTCAGGATGGTTCCCAGAATGAAAATACCTGCGTCCTGAACCCGTTGAACCGTTCTTCGCGCATGTTCCCTACGAATCTTGTTGAACTTCATGACGTAAATAGCACTCTCGCACATGGAAGCAATGATCAGTGGATCACTTACCGCCGACACCGGAGGGCAATCGACTACAATACGGTCATATTTCTGCCCGACTTCCTTTAGAAACTCGGCCATTCTCTTTGAACCGATCAGTTCCGAAGGATTGTGAGGAACGGACCCAGCACAAATGATATCAAGATTCGGAATATCCGTACCATGCTTGATATCTTCAATATTGGCGCCAGGATCCATGAGATAGGACGCCAAGCCTTTGGGACTATGAAGTTTAAAGGCTTTGTGAATCGAAGGCCGTCTCAAATCCGCATCAACT
>DUCD01000235.1:0-7402 GCA_012959985.1 Verrucomicrobiales bacterium
GTTTTGTCGGTTCGATCAGGACAACGGTTTTTCCCAATCGTGAAACTTTAACCGCGGCGATCACACCGGCTGATGTTCCTCCGTAAACCACCACGTCAAACGAATCGGTTCCGGCGTAGGCAATCCATTTCAGAGAGAAATTCAGGATAACAGCGACCCAAATCGATTTCTTGAAAAAAGAATTCACCGGTGGCATAGTGGTAGAGTCAATCGTTTGCATTTCAGTGCGGGTCCCAGGGCTTCACATCTCTATTTTTTCGGAAGTCCGGCCAGATACTACGGCCTCTAACTCCCGCATTTCAATGACAATCGTCTCAATGGTTTTTTTTACGCATTGAGTGACAAATCATGGTTTGTGAAGTGTTCAAACCAAGCTTCATCGTTGGAGAAGGATTGTCCTAATACGAGAGCGACCCAACATGTGGAAAACGGCACAGTGTTTGTGATTCCGAAAGTAAGCGGATTTACAGTTTTTCACGAGGAAATCAGCACTATGCGGACTGCGTTTTATATTCAGTAACCACATCCAAGACACGAAGCATCTTGAACGGACCATGCGGACTTGCTCTGTGTCACTGAACAAGATTCCGTTGGATATGATTCGCTCGATCTTACGTTCCTTGCTTCGGTATTGCGTAAAACACAATCTTTCTTATGCATCGCTCATGAACTGACGGGAGAAGTGATCGAGTGCGTTGATTTGGATTTCATGCAATAAAAGCGATCTTACTAAGGCGACATTTTGAAGTGCCTTGCTGATTAACGACATTCTTTGTATCTTTTCAACATGCGTTTTGCCAAGGTGGCCTTTGCAGCACGACGTGTAAGGCGGGTGTCAGCGGCTAACATCATCGAACAAGTCCATTAATTCAAGATTGCCAATGCGGGGCGAATACTCGAAACTGAGTGTATGCTGATTAACCATGATGAAACCACCTATCCATCGCCGGAAATTTCTACATACCTTGGCCTGCGGAAGCGCGGTAGTTGGAGCTTCGCCTTTGCCGCAGTCCGGCACCCAGAAACCCGCCTCGAATCAACGTGAAGGCTCGTCGCAATATACGCTGGCCATTCACACTGGGATGTTCCGGCGCTACCGTGGCTCCAAGGCGTTTTCGCAGATTCGGGCGGCGGGTTATCGGCAGGTCGAACTGAGCGGCGGCCAAATCCGATCGGCCGCCAACTCAGCTCAGGCCGCCGATCAATTGAAACAGCGCCTGGCCGACGCCGGACTGAAACCGGCGGCCGCTTTCGTAGTTCATCGGATAGCCAGTTCAGATGAAACAGAAAGGAAGAAAGCGATTGGCCAATGGCGGCAATCCATTGATGGCATTCGCAACCTGGGACTCAAGCTCGTGGGCACGGAATTGACCGGCGACATCAGAAACGCGAAGGAAGGCGAAGTCGTTTTTCGCAAATCAATGGATGAACTGCTGCCGTATATCGAAGAGGCCGGATTCCATTTGAGTGTGGAACCGCATCCCGGGGATTTCTTTGAAACCGCCTCGCCGACCCTTCAATTGCTGAGAAGTTACGATTCCGCGCATTTGGGTTATTTGCATTGCACACCTCATACTTTTTTTCTGGGTGAATCGATCTCCAATGTAATTACCGAAGCCGGAAAATTGCTTACCCACATTCACCTAGCCGACACTTTTCAAACCAAACGGATCATGGATCGTTTTGGAACCGGCGTTGGCCTTCATCTTCACCTGCAACCCGGCCTGGGGGAGGTGGATTTTGCACAGACCTTCAAAGCACTAGAACAGATTGACTATCGAGGTTACCTCAGTATGCAGTTGCTGAGCCATGTGGATGATCCTGACGGTTCCGCCATTGCTGCGCGAAAATATCTGAAAAAATTACTGGGAGATCGGTTGAAGGTCTGATGATTACACTGGTTTTTGTGGCGTTGCCATTTGTTTGGCTGGCTGCGAGTTGTACTGTGGACCGGCGTGCGTCGTTGAAAGGTCTCTTGGAATCGGAGGATTCATAGACATTGAACACTGCCTTCATTGAAAGACTCAATCTGACCATCCGCCAAAGCACTGTATACTTGACTCGACGGACAACATGCTTTGCCCGATTCCCTGAGTATTTAACAAAACAACTCGAAATACTCCGATGTCACTACAATTTTCTTCGACCGCATCGAGCATTGAAATTCGGAATCGAGAAGCGAAGATCACTCGTGATCGCAAGGATTACCGGACCGATTGAAACCGTTTCCTGACTTCTGCCACTTCAGAAGGTGAGGCGATGGAATGCACATGAACAAACCGAAAAACCTCATAAAACTCATTATGACGAACAACCGAGAGCCGCTGCGCAGTCCGGCGTAGGCGATGCAATTCCCGATCAGAGATCGTCTGGGGAAACGCAGAAGAGGACAGAATATCAGAAGGCTTAGGAACAACGACTCTGTAAGTCCTTGATTGTAAGTGGTACACCGGGAGGGATTCGAACCCCCAACCATCTGATCCGATGCCCAAATCCGTGTTTCTAAACTATTGATAATTAAATACTTATAATTCAGTCAGAACCACTTATAAAAGCCTGCGGCACCCAGCGGCATCCTGCTCCCGCACCGCGACCGGGTACAAATCAGCAATCCCAGAATCTTCTGATTAATTGTCAGACGGATCATGTTGATCAAGGTCGTGCATCAATCTTCTTTAAATCCAAGACCGACTATTTTTGACTGCTCAAGCCAATCCTAACTAGGGGATATGAATCGGACAGGGTGTTCGACGAAAACCGGATTGTATGTGCGAACTTGTCGGAGTGCGCTCACTTTAACTCTTCATGAGTGCTATGATGCAATCTCGGGCAATGATTTCCTCTTTTTATCCCCTAAATGTCCCTTTCTCAATGAGAACGACCTCTATCGAATCCGCAGATGACTCGCAATCGACGCAATTGCGGGAATCTGGACAGAGAAGATCCAGTTGTGACAAATGGAACTCGATGGTGTATAGGTTCGGGGTGAACCAAGCAGTCTTGCTTTCCCTGTCCCTGCTGTCGGCCCTGCCGACTGCATCTCCCGGCTCCGACCCGTTGGAGGCACCCGCCAAACTCAATGTCCTGACGATCTTCGTGGACGATCTGAGGCCGGCGTTGGGTTGTTATGGGGACCGGCTCGCGAAGTCACCGCACATCGACCGGTTTGCCGCGACCGCGCGGTTGTTTCGGCGCGCCTATTGCAATCAGTCGGTGTGCGGGCCGTCTCGGGCTTCAATCCTGACCGGGCGTCTGCCTGACAATACCGGCGTTTGGCACAACCGCAATCGGTTCCGCGCCGTGCATCCCCACCTGGTCACGTTGCCGCAGCTATTCAAGGACAACGGCTGGCACGCGCAGGCGTTGGGAAAGGTTTTCAGCGGCAATGAGCGTGAGCTGGATCCGGCGTCGTGGTCGGCGCCCGAGATTCTGAGAAAGCACGATTGGTCGAATTATGTCTTGCGCGACGACGACGGTAGGAAGAAAGGAGCCCCGATTGAGCAGGCCGATGTGTCTGACGACGGCTACACCGACGGCAAGCTCGCCAGCCTTGCCATCGAGACGTTGGCAGAACTGAAGCGACGGTCGCAGCCGTTCTTCCTGGCCGTGGGATTCTTCAAGCCGCACCTGCCCTTCAATGCACCCAAGAAGTATTGGGACCTTCATGATCCAACCGCTTTTGCGCTGGAGGGGCACCTGCAACGCACGCGCGGCGCGCCGCCGATGGCGTATCCGGATCATCTGGAATTGGGGGGCTACCAGGGCATTCCCGACGACGAGCGCGTTTCGCCTCAGCAGGCAAGAGAGCTGCGGCACGGTTATTACGCTTGCGTCAGCTACGTGGACGCGCAGATCGGTCGGTTGCTGCGAGCGCTAAAGGCGCAAGGGCTGGAGGACAACACGATCGTTGTGTTGCTCGGCGACCACGGTTACTCGCTGGGCGAAGCGGACCACTGGTGCAAGGACACCAACTTCGAGTTGGACACCCGCGTTCCGCTGATGATCCGCACGCCCGGAATGAAGCAGCCGGGCGTCGCCACGGAGGCTTTTGCGGAATACGTCGATCTCTATCCCACCTTGGCCGGTCTCGCACAGCTCACCCCGCCATCGAATCTAGATGGCCGCAGCCTCGCACCCACGCTGGACGATCCGACCGCCAAAGGGCGCGACCTTGTGTTGAGCCAGTTTTCGCGTCCGTTTTCGCGGGGCAATCCTGAGATCATGGGCTATTCGATCCGCACGGACACGCATCGCTACACCCGCTGGATCGACTGGAACACGCGCAAGGCCCTGGCGGAGGAGCTTTACGACTACACAGCCGAAGCCAGCGTCCGGATACAGGGGGGATATCTCATCGAGCGCCGGAACGTGGTGAACGAGCCTTCCCATGCGGCAAAGCGGGACAGCTTCCGCCAACGGATGAATGAAGTCATCGCCGCCCGCTTGAAGCCGGTGACCTTGGGCGTCCCGGCCAGGAATCTCGAGAACAAGAAAAAGTGACTTTAAATTTCATGCGCCGGACCGAAACATCGAAGAACCGCGTTATCGCGCCGCAAGTCGCCTGGGGCAAGGGGTTGGTCCTTTGCTGCATCGTCTTTGCTTGGCTGTCTTGTTATTCCGCCGAGGCTTGGATTGCGCGGACGACCTTGTTCGAGGAGCGGAGCGCCGGTTTCACGCTGTATCGCATCCCGGGAATAGTGGTCACGAAACGGGGAACGGCGCTCGCCTACTGCGAGGCGCGAAAGTTTTCCGAAGCCGACCGAGGAGAGATCGAGATACACATGCGCCGTAGCACGGACGGCGGCCGGACCTGGGATGCGGTAAGACAGGTCGCGCATCTGGGGCCGCGTCTGCCGCGCAATCCGCACCTGCCCGCCGACAAAAAGAAGAAAGACATGGGCGGCCCGAACGAGCAGACCGTGAACAATCCCGTGGGCCTTGCCGCGCGTGACGGCAGTGTGCATCTGATCTACTGCGTAGAATACAGGCGCTGCTTTCACATCCGCAGTGATGACGATGGCCTGACGTGGTCCGCGCCGATGGAGATAACGCCCGCTTTTGAGGCCTTCCGCGACGAACTCGACTGGCAGGCCATCGCCACCGGTCCCGGGCACGCGATTCAGTTAAGCAGCGGGCGCATGGTCGCGCCATTCTGGATGGCCAATTACGAGGAGAATGCGCCGCTTCGAAAAGCCGTGGGCGTGATATTCAGCGACGACGGCGGCGAGACATGGCAGCGCGGCGGGATCGCCATCCGTAACGGAGGGGAGCCGAACATCGCGGAATGTCCCGAAGGAAACATCATTCTGACCACGCGCAACAGCAATCCGCGGAACCGGCGATTGGTGTCTTTCAGTAAGAATGGGGCAACAGGCTGGACCCCGCCTGTCATCGCCGAAGAACTGCCGGAACCCGGCTGCATGGCCGGCCTGGTGTCCCATCCGGGAAGCGATGGCATACCGGCCCGCTCTTGCTTTTTTCCAATCCAAACACCACGAAGCGCGAACACAAGGCGAGGCGAAACGTGACGATCAAGATCAGCAGGGATGGCGGCCGAACGTGGCCAACTGGCAAGCTGGTGCAACCCGGTCCCAGCGCCTACAGCGATCTCGCCGTGCTTCCGGACGGCGTCGTACTTTGTTTGTATGAGAACGGTGCCGGAAAGCCCGTTGTCAAGCGCAAGCGTGACTGGACATACACTCGCCTTACTCTGGCCCGCTTCAACCTCGAATGGCTCCAACAAGCCGCGTCTCAACCATGATCGCCTCTTTCTTTCAACGCTTGTCCATTGTCGCCGCTGCCATTGCCTCCGGCGTGTTATCTGCGGCACCGCCGAATATACTGCTCATTGTCTCCGAGGACAACGGCCCGGAACTCGGCTGCTACGGCGATCCCTTCGCGCGCACGCCAAACCTAGACCGGCTCGCGGGCGAGGGCATTCGCTTCAACCGCGCATTCGTACCGCAGGCGGGTTGCAGCCAAAGCCGTGCGAGCTTTCTCACTGGGCTTTATCCTCATCAGCACGGGCAGATCGGTCTTGCAACGTGGAACTTCCGCCTTTACCGAGAGGACACCCCAAACCTCCCGCACAGCCTCAAGGCCGCCGGATATCGCACCGGCCTGATCGGCAAGCTGCACGTCAATCCCGCGTCGACCTTTCCCTTCGATTTTCACGAGATCACGAGCGCCAACTTCGCCCGCAAGAACCTCGCCGATTACACAAAGCACGCCGCGACGTTCATCAACGCCGGCGACGCCCCCTTCTTCCTCAGCATTAACTACCCCGACGCGCACGATCCGTGGCTGCGTCAGGTCGACGGCCTGCCCCAACGCCCGCAAACCGGTGCGGAGGTAAAGGCCATGCCTTACATGGGCATCGATCCTCCCGCCATGCGCGAGATGATCGCCGACTACTACAACAGCCTGAGCCGGCTCGACACGCTGGTGGGTGATCTGCTGACGGCGTTACAACAATCCGGTAAGGCGGAGAACACGATCGTCGTCTACCTGGGTGATCACGGTGCGGACATGCTGCGCGGCAAGCGCACCTGCTACGAGGGTGGGGTGCGCATACCTCTGCTGATGCGCTGGCCCGGTCGTGTGAAGTCTCAGACGCGCGAGGAACTCGTTTCCACCATCGACCTGATGCCCACCCTGCTTGCCGCGACGGGTGCGGCGCTTGTGCCCGATCTGCCGGGGCGCGGGTTGCAACCACTCTTCGCGGGCGGTCCTGTTGCCTGGCGCGCGCATCTGTTCACCGAATATCACACACACGGCGCGGGAAACTTCTTCCCGCAGCGCGCCGTGCGTAACGACCGCTTCAAACTCATTGAGAATCTGCTACCGGGCGAAGTCCATCCCGACTACGATCTCAGGCTCTCTAAGATTGTTGGGGAAGCCAAACTTAGTTTCCCAAACGATACGCTGGACCCTCGCACCGTCATCGCCGAGGCCACGCAAGAAGTTCGGGAGGCCTACGTGCGCATGCGTAAGCCCCCACGCTTCGAGCTGTATGATTTGCAGGCCGATCCATACGAGTTCCATAACCTGGCCGACGCGTTGGAGCATGCTGAAACCTTGAAGGAATTGCGGCGACAACTCGCCAACTGGCGCGCACAATCCAAGGATCCGCTCCTAAAGGATGAAAACCTGCGCCGTCTCGCTTCCGAGATCCGTTCCGTGAAGAACAAGAAGAGCGCCAAGAAACGCCCATGGAGTTATCTCGACTATTTCTTCGGTCGGAATCCATCCGGCAGGACCAAAAGATGAAAGACAAAAACATTAAGACTGATTGCTCATTTTTTTGTCACCGATCTTTTTGTCAATTTTTTCTGGCTGCTCTGATCCTATCGATATTCGGCATTTCTCATTCCTCATTCGCCGCCGCCGTCGACAGACCCAA
>DUCD01000235.1:7412-17820 GCA_012959985.1 Verrucomicrobiales bacterium
CAGACGGCACGACGTGCGAAGCGTAAGTCACCGATGACCCCGAGCCAGCGCGCTCGCGATCGTCGCAACGCCAAGAAGACACCGAGCGTTGGCGATTACTACGGCATCGACGCCTACCGCAAGACGGGAAACGCTGATGGAACCGCCCGAGATCGGGAGGGCCGCAAGTGGGAGGAATACGTGAGCTTTCAAAAGGCTCGGACGACTCCCATCCACGACCGGCGTTTATGATAACCGTCCCGTCTGGCACGAGGCGATGCGCGGCGTGACCTCCATCCCGGGACACTTCAAGGCAAATGGCTATCGCGTGGTCGGCGGCGGTAAGGTGAACCACCACATGCCCGGCTTCAACCGCCGCACCGACTGGGACGAATACTTCGACCAGGTGTTCGACAGCCATTATCAGGACAAGCTCGCGCGCGGGCTCGACGTGAGCGACTTTCAATGGCCCGAGGGTTTTCCCTTGAATCGGATTCCGGCCGTGAAATCGTTCAGCAAGCCGCCCAGGAACGCGAAGGAGTTCGACTGGGGAGCGTGGGACAAGACGGACCGCGTGATGGGCGATGGGAAAATGATTGACTGGGCCGTGAAGTTCCTGGCGCGGCCGCCCAAGGAGCCGTTCTTCCTCGCCGCCGGCATCTACCGCCCGCATCTGCCGTTTTACGCACCGCGGAAATACTTCGAGATGTATCCGCCGGACCAGATCACACTCCCGCCGATGAAGGCCGATGACCTCGATGATCTTCCGGAGGCCGGGAGGGAGATGGCGGCGATTCGTCGCGGTGACTACGAGCTGGTTATGAAGTCCGGAAAGTATCGCGAACTCCTGCAGGCTTACCTCGCGAGTATCAGCTTCGGGGACGCGCTCATCGGGCGGTTGCTGGACGCGCTCGACGCCGGCCCCGTCGCGAACAACACCATCATCGTGTTCTGGTCCGATCACGGCTGGCACCTCGGCGAGAAGCAACATCTGCACAAGTTCACGCTGTGGGAGCGGTCTACGCGAATACCCTTCATCGTTGTGGCACCCGGCGTTACCCCACCCGGTGTCCGCAACGGGAAACCGGTCGGCGCCATCGACATCTTTCCGACGCTCAACGAACTGTGCGGTTTGCCCGCGGTCGCCGGTCTCGACGGTACGAGCTTAGTTCCCCTGCTGCGCAATCCCACGCTCGACTGGAAACGTCCGGCCATTACCACAAGCGGCCGTGGTAACCACGCCCTGCGCAGCGAACGCTGGCGCTACATCCGCTACGTGAACGGCGATGAGGAACTTTACGATCATGCCAATGATCCGAACGAATGGACGAACCTCGCCGAAAAGCCGGAGTTCACACAGGTCAAATCGGAACTGGGAAAGTGGCTGCCGAAGAAGGATGCCGCGCCGTTGAAAAGATAGAAACAGAAGAAATGAAACACATCATTCTCACCGCTATTCTGCTGGCTCCTGGAATTGCCCGGGCAAAAGAGGTCGCTCACAAAGGCGACGTGACCGACATCCGCGTGATCCGCAGGATCGAACAGCATCCCCAGGCATGGCGCATCTGGCAGCCGGTCATCATTCAGGGCGACAAGAAGCGCCATCTCCTCGTCGCCTTCGGCGCCATGAGGAACGGAAAGAAGGACATGGGTGACATCCTGGTCACCCTTTCCAAGAATGATGGCGACACCTGGGAGGAGCCCGTCGCCGTTTTCGACCATACTCGACGCCAGGGGGGGCTTCAGTTCGCCTACGCGAACCCCGTTCTCTATCGCGCGCCGGATCAGGCCGTGATCTGGTGCTTCGCCATGCGCTGCCCCATCGCCTTTCGCAACAGCGAAGAATCCCAGCTCGTCGGCGCCTTCAGCGCCGATGGCGGAAGCTCCTGGACACCTGTCGAGATGGCCATGCATTACCACGGGCCGCTGATTCTCAACGCGGGCATCGTGGAGACGGAGATCAAGGGCAAGCCACGTTTCCTCCTGCCCGCACACCGAAACACGCTGGCCGCCGATCCGCACGGGTCGCGCGACCACTTTGTGCTCAGCAGCACCAGTTTGCTGGAGTGGAAGCTGGAGGCCTTCATCCCGCAGCCCACCAAGGCCCGTGTGTTTCTGCACGAAGGCAACATTGCCGTCGGTGACCGCGCCGGTGAACTCAAGATCGTGATGCGGACGGCCGGTTACGACGACACCGGCCTCACAACCGATCCGCCGCGGGCCTATTCCAGCATCAGCAAAGATGGCGGGCGTACCTGGAGCGTCGCGGAGCCGGAGCCGGACCTTCACAACGCGAAGGCGAAGGGCTTTTTCGACCGCGCAGCGGACGGCACTCACCTCTACGTTTACAACGATGGCCCGGCCCAGCGTGACAAGGCTCCCGGTTTCCCGAACGGCGGTCGGACTTCGCTGCGCTATAAGATCAAGCCGGCTGGCGGCAATTGGAGCGAGGAAAAAACCTTCTTTGACGCCGGCATCAAGAACTCCTACCCCACACTCACTGAAGTGGCACCCGGCGATTTTCGCTGCGTCTGGGACAGCGGCACGGCGGACAAGCCGCGCACGCACATCCACTTCGGCAAACTCAAGCTCCGACCATGAAACGCGAGCTCTTGCTTCTTTCTGTATTGCTGAAGTTACAGTCGCTGGGGTCAGGCCAGGTTGACATAGCATCATGAACTCTAAAAAGAAAATTTCTGCGACTTTGCGATTCTGCGCGAGGTTAATATGTTCGATTTTGCCGTTTTGCGCGTATGCGGAAGATCACCCCAACATCATCCTGATGATGGCCGACGACCTGGGATATGGCGATACCGGGTTTAACGGCAACCAAATTATTAAGACACCCCATCTCGATCAGATGGCCAAGGACGGCGTGAAGCTGACTCATTTTTACGCAGGTGGCCCGGTGTGTTCTCCAACTCGCGGAACGTTCCTGACTGGGAGGCACTATTTTCGTTACGGCATCTGGTCGGCCAACGTGGGTCACTTGCCGAAACAGGAAATCACGCTGGCGAGGATACTCAATAGCAAAGGATACATGACTGGCCACTTCGGAAAGTGGCATTTGGGAACGCTCAGCAAAACACACTCAACCAAAGGCCCCCGTCGGAAGCCCGCCGAGAACTTTGCGCCACCGTGGGAGCGCGATTATGATCGTTCGTTTGTCGTCGAGTCATCGGTTTCGACGTGGGACCCGGGTAGCGACAAAAATCCGTTCTACGATGATGGCGTCCCGATGGCTGGAAGCGATGAGAGCCTATTGGGAGGAGCGGCCCGAGTCGTGGTTGATCGAGCCATTCCCTTTATGGAGAAGGCAGTGAAAAACGACATTCCGTTTTTGGCAGTTGTCTGGTTCAACGCGCCGCACCAACCGACCAAGGCGGGGCCGAATTATTTGGCCATGTACGAAGGCCATGACGAAGCCGCGCACTATTATGGTTGCATCACCGAACTTGACGAACAGGTCGGACGGATTCGAAAGTGCCTTGAGGATTGGGGCGTGGCAGATAATACGCTGCTCTGTTTCTGTTCTGACAATGGTCCGGAAGGCAAAGCGCCTGAGGGAAAGAAAGCGGGAGTTACTGCCGGCTTGCGCGGCCGCAAACGAAGCCTCTACGACGGCGGTGTGCGTGTTCCTGCTCTGGCAGTGTGGTCAGGGAAAATCGAGGCTGGTTCGGTTGTCGACACTCCGTGCTCAACGCTTGATTATTTTCCCATGGTTGCCAATCTGACCAGTTTTCAAATGCCCGACGACCGCCCCATCGATGGCCAGGATCTCATGCCGATCCTGACCGGGCAGATTAAAAAACGAGACAACGCAATTCCTTTTCGGTCACGCAGCAATGCCACTCTTGTGATAGATCGGTACAAGTTGGTGCTACCTGCTGGGGAGCTTTACAACCTTACTCAAGACTGGAGCGAAGAAAACGACATCGCCTCGGATAATTGGGAGCGTGTGCAAAACATGTCCAGGGAGTTAATGTCGTATCTTGAAAGCATGCAAAAAAGTCACGCCGGAGACGACTACAACGATCCGTCATTCAAGCCGCTGGATGAATGGACTGAATTAAAAACAAATCAAAACAAATAGCATACTCACAGGAAGTGCAATGATAATGAATCAGTTAATCTACCTGAGCCGAAAACATCTTGAGGTGATGATCCGAAGTTAAGTGGAATATTGCAATGAGCGACGCCATCACCAGCGGGTCGAAAACAAGCTGCTGACACCCCGAGAGTTTGCCGAGGAAGGGGCGATAGAATGGCAGAGTGATCTCAGTGGAATGTTTAACTATTATTACCGAAAAGCGGCCTGAATTGAGTGCGGCCGATTAAATTGACTCCACAGGATCGGTTCTTATTGAATCAGCCTGAAAAACTCTGATTTTATCAATTGATCTCCAGTGATCTTGTAGGGAGGAGATCCCGGAATATCGGACCAGGAACTGCCGCCAATTCGTGTGGTTCTCTGCAGGATGAAACCGGGAGCTTCCCATTGGATCCATACATCGTTGCCCATTTTATCAATGGATAGATGTGGGGGATCCGCTTTGCCTGGAAGTGGCAGATCTACTGTAACTGGATTGGAAAAGCCACTGGTGTCGGATCCCAGTACGGCTTCAATGATCGATGTTACAACTAAGTTGGCCGAGGTTCCAACGGGAAACTCGACTCCTTCGAGACTGAACTTAAACTCTCCCTGCGCCGGTTCAAGGTCGTCAACGCTGCCTTCCTCAAAGGATGCCAGGAATTGGAAGACATTCGGCACTTCACCAAGCGGATTGATTTCAGCTAGGTAAACATCAACGACGCTGTTTTTCAATCCATCCGGACCGGGCCCGGCCAAAGTAAGAGTTCCTGAGATTTCCGCTATGCCGGAGCCTTCTTTCAGGGTAGGGGTAAAGTCTGATCCGTCATTGATCAGAAATGCGGCATAGGAATTACTGAGATTGTCGAAAAGCGGACCCAGGTTGTTGTTGAAAATATTTCCACGAATCCGCATGTATTGATCCACGGATGTGTAATCAAAAATTACCCCGGTAAAATTGGCGAAAAGATTGGCTTCCAAATCGTCGCTGACGCCATCCAGGTTCGTGCCAATTTGCGCATTCAGGCCGCTCACATTCAGGAATTTGTTGTTGGGGAGAGGGGTGGCGCCGTCAATGCCTACCCCGAAATAGTTGCCGGCGATGGTGATTTCCTCATTCACTCCGAAAAAGAATTCGATGACTTCGTTCCCCATACCACCGATAATATTTCTCTCATCTTCATCCCCGATTCCATCCCCGTTCGTTCCGATGATGAGTCTGTCCACACCACCTCCTTCAATGGCATCCCCCTCGGTGATTTGGCTTTGAGCATCCTCTGGAATCAAGCTGATTCCATCGGGCATCACTCCGATGAAATTGCCGCTGATTCGACAGTCTGATGCCGATTCCAGAATAGTATTGACGTCAAAACCGACAATGACGTTGAACTCGGCTCGGTCATCCAATCCATCTCCGTTGGTACCAAATATCTGGCTTCCTCCAGTACTGCAGGCGCCCAGGCCGATCATTCCTCCGCTGACCGTTTCCCCATCCGGGTGAACTCCAATCCAACAGCCACTGACTCTTCCTCCAATAGCCCCTTCTCTAAAATTGACCCCGTAACTTTCACCGGCAAAGGAACTGAGAAAGGAAATTCCTTTGATCACCACTTGATCCCCTTCAATAGTGAAGAGGTCATCGCTTGAGTTTTTGCCGCCGCTCCGCCCGTCAATAATGATTCGAATATCCGCGTTGTTGGGCTCCAAAATGGAATTCGTATTGGGTTTTGCATTCGGTTGAGAGTAACCGTCGATTTCTATATTCTCCGCCTTTACCTGGGGAAGTCCGGATTGAGGAATTGGGATCAGATGAGGTCCTTCACCGGGAATATCAAAGGCGATGCGATCATTCTGTCCAAGGGTTCCCTCGATCTGATTCTTTTCAGAACCACTGATTGCTCGCCCCAGATCGCCATTGGCATAGAGAATTGCTTCTATAATGGTCAGCTGGTCATCGGAGCTGTTATTGGCCGCCGACGAGTTTACGGTGATGACCGCGCCCTGAATCGTCATGGCGGATGCCAAGGAAATTCCGCCAAGCAAAACAAAATGTATGAATCTATTCATTCCAAATCTTCCTTAAGCCGCACTCTGTTTCTGGATGGTGATCCCGAAACTTTTTTCTCTTAAATCTCCTCATGATTTTGTAGTATGGATTCTCATTTAGAGCAAGATACAATCAATAAGCATTTCTTTCAAAGCATCGCTTTGACGCCGATATGATGAAACATTTCCTAATCCTCTGCAGCCTGACTGTATCCGGGGTGAACGTTTTTGGCGCGGCTATGGAACCGTTAACGGTGAAGGGGAGGGACGTTGTCACCCGGAGCGGCAAGGTAGTGTCCATGCGAGGCATGAATTTTGGAGGGTGGTTGATGATGGAAACATGGATTCCAAGCATCGAAATGGAGTGGCACGACCGCTTGCCCAGGCTGGCGGAAGAATCGGGCATCCTGAAAGAGCTGAAAGAATCATTAGAGGCGCTGGGTGAATTTTTGCCGGACGAGGGTGAAAACGGTGAATTCAGGCCGATGGCGTATACTCATGATGCCTACATCGCGAAGCTGAATGCGGAGTTGAAAATGCGAGCGCCCGCTGAAAAGTATGCGGCCTATTTGGAGGTGTTCGAGCGCGAGCCTCCGGTGTTTGCTGCGAAGCAGATGGATCAGATTCTGCGTAAGCGCTTCGGCGATAAAGGAGCAGAGGGTGTGTGGGATGCTTTCCACGATTCCTGGATCACCGAACGCGATTTTCAATTGGCGCGGGCACATGGATTTAACTTCATCCGTCTGCCTTTCTGGTATCGTTGGTTTGAGTCCAATGACTCCCCTTATCAATATCACGATTACGGTTTCCGCTACCTGAATAAGGCGATCGGGTGGGCAGAAAAGCATCATTTGTATGTTATGCTCGACCTCCATGGAGCGGTTGGGGGGCAGAGCCCTTGGGATCACAGCGGTTCGATGAGTGAGATTGAATTTTTTAAGAATATGGAGTTTCAGAAACGCACGGCAGCCCTGTGGAAGGAAATTGCCCGGCGTTACAAGGGAAACCCAGTGGTCTGGGCCTATGACTTGTTGAATGAGCCCTTCAGTGCGTCCGACACTAAGAATTGGGCCGAAGCGCACGATATGCTGTACGATGCTATTCGCGCAGAGGATCCGGATACCATTGTGATCATGGAAGATGGCTACAAATTGGAATTTCCGAAATGGACCAAAACAGGTTTCTTCCCCGACCCCACGCGGATGGGATGGGAAAAATTGATATATTCATTGCATTTCTACTCCGGGCCCGATCCTCTATTCTCTGATGAACGGGGATTGGCCGATCACGACAAACGTTCCGCAGAGGTTCTGCGCCTTGCACGTCTCGTGCAGGATCGCCACAACGTGCCGATTTACTTCGGCGAATTCAGTACAATGGGTAACCATGCCAACGACATAGAAGGGATGCGTGTCTTCCTTTCGATGTTCAATGAACATGGGCTGCACTGGTCGCCCTGGACATGGAAGTATGTCGATGACGACAACGAAGGCACCATTTGGGGATTGTACCAATACGCAAAAGAATGGCCTGAGATTCCCAATTTCCATCGGGATTCTCTTGAAAGTATTTTGAAGGTAATTGCCCGGTTCAATATGGATGACTTCGTTCTTCAGGAGCCCTACGCGAATGTGCTCAACCGGTGCCTGGCGCAACCCGTGAAATCGGCGGTACGCTAACGTTTGCTTTCCGGTAAAAAGCGACATGAAGGCCGACCGCACGCTCGTGGATTTCTTGCCGAAGACAAATTACACCACCTTGAGATTATCAATCACAACGACTCTAGAGTCCAAAAACGATGCAACATTGTTGGCCACTGCCCTTGATTCAATACGGGAACTTGAACGAGATTGTCGATTTGCGAGACGTTTCCGTTCTCTACAGTGACGGCACCTGGGATGCGGTGAAGTCAAAGCTGTCTCTGAATGCTTCCAAAATGATTAAAGTCACCGAAGCCACCCTTGTGCATTGGAACGTCCTGCTTGAGCGGATTACCGGCGAAGCGATATACGCCGTTGGTGGAGGACTGGCGGTTGATGCCGCGAAATACCTGGGCGCCAAATTGGGGCGTCCGATAGTGTGTATTCCCACCGTAATTTCCGTGGACGCTTTCCTTACCTGGGCTTCCGGCTACCGGGAGAACGGATGTGTCCACTACATGGAAACCAAGCCTCCGGACACGGTGTTTGTGGATTTCGAAGTGATCCGGAACGCGCCGCTGACGATGCGGTCCGCGGGTATCACCGATGTTCTCTCCATTGCCACCGGACGTCATGACTGGAAATTTGCGCACGAGGCCCAGAGGAATCCCGAAGGGATGAAATTCGATCCGGCGGTCGACAACATGATAGCAGGCGTTCTGAATGCCGCGATGGCCTGTGCGTCGGAGGCTGGCGAGTGCACCAATGCCGGTCTGCGGCGTCTCTTCGAATGCCTCGCGATGGAAGTGCAATTGTGCAATCTCATCGGACACGCCCGGCCGGAGGAGGGTAGCGAACATTACTTTGCATATGCCGCGGAAGAGGTGTTGGGAAAAGGACTGCCTCATGGCGAACTGGTTGGCCCCGGTATTATGGTGGTCGCGCGTTTGCAGGGCCAAGACACGAAGCTTCTTGAACGGGCCATGCGGACTTGCCATGTGCCGCTGAACAAGATTCCGGCGGATACGATTCGCTCGATCCTACGTTCCTTGCCTCAGTTTTGCGTGAAGCACAATCTTCCATATGGCATCGCTCATGAATTGACCGGAAAAATGATCGAGAGTGTTGATTTGGATTTCTCGGAATAAAAGCGATCCGCTGTGACGACATTTAGACGTGGCTTGCTGATTATTGATATTTTTTGTATCAATTCAACATGCGGTTTATCAAATTGACGGTGTTTTTTTGCGGAACACTGATGCTTTGTCAAGCACACCCTCAACTGGTTCGGCCAACTTCTCAGGCCCAATCTCTAAACGAAGCGGTTGAGAATTCTCTCACCTTGGCGGGCCTTGCAATTACCCCTCACATTCAGTCCTCGATAATGCGTTATCGCCGTCCCCGTGACCCAGACCTCGGTGCACGCGTTGAACTCTTTCTGAGGAACAGCCAATCCCGTTCGATCGAACTCGATCACAAGACACGTGTAACCTTAGACAATCAAACACCTCAGGCACTTCTAAAGAATGGACTATGGGCCTGGCATGACACACCGGCGTCTCGAAAGAATGCTCGAGTCAACCTACCACTCGGAGCGATGACGGTTTGGGCCTTCAACAGCCGGAAGAACGATTGGGGCATCGACACAGTACACCAAATGCAAGTTGAGAATAATTCGATTCCGCTGAATCTCTCCAAACCCCATATCTGGCTTTCATCTGTGACAATCCTGGGACCGGAACATGAGATCGAACCGGATAAAATGATCGTGCACATAGCCAATGAGTCGGCCCAAATGATCAAGGTCCGACAATGTCGGCTTTGGTTGCCTGCCGACAATAAGTCCTTTCTCACGTTGCTCCCATCAGACTGGCGCACTTCCCTGAATTGGTTCGGAACCAATGGAGAAATAGGCTCCCGGGAACGCGGAGGGTTTCAAGTCTCGCTAGGGCCTCTTCCTTTAACTTACACGGTGGTGGAAGTCGAATTCGGCGATCCAACCGGACAAAGTATCATCACTTTGGGCTCATCTTAGGATCAAACACGAGGTTTTTGATATCAGTGGTGGCTGGATCAGCTCGAAAGGTCGCCTTTCCAAGGAACCACTGCTCAAGACTCTCAAGCGAATGCACATCAACACGGGGCAAATCGAGGAGGTTCCGGGTTCACGGATGTGCCGGACCTCTACGCCAAGAATCCGATCAAGCGATTCAATAAGCTCGCCAACTTGGAACGATATGACACCGATGCATTATTACCGGAAATCCACGCGGTCGAATTCCTTGGCGAGCCTCAATACGGTGGGGGAACACCGGTTGATCCGCAGATAGTATGGCAAGCCTTTCTCCCTTACCACTCGACGCGACTCCCGACATCAGTGACGCACAGCGAAGAACGAATTTGGCGCTTTTATGCGGGGCTCTCGGATTATCCGCACTATGACGCTTATCGCGTTATCGCCCCGGCAGCGGATGCGTGGAGCCTATATGACCACTGGGATGGTGAACGAATTCGATGGGGTGCACCGCTGGAAACGATTGGTGAGATGACGCGAAGTTTACGTGATCTCAATCGTCCCCGCTCGATTGCTTATTGGTCTCAAGGCGCACACAATTGGCGTTCGCGCCACCGCGAACGCGGTTCACCGACCCCG
>DUCD01000235.1:17840-19504 GCA_012959985.1 Verrucomicrobiales bacterium
AAGCCTTGGGGCAGCGAATCACCTCGCTGTATTGGTTTAACCTCAGCCTCGAATCTCTGATCCAATACCGCGACCTCATCGATCCGATCACGCGTGTCAACCGGGAGATACGATTAATCGACGAAATGCTCCTTAAAGGAGATGCCTATGAGTATCGGCGAGAAGGCGGATGGGATCTCAGCTCCGTCACAGGGCCGGACGGGGGTCTTTTCTTCATCAATGACATCGCTTACAAGCCCAAGGAAAAGGAGTTCCAATTCACACCTCGAAAAGCCGAGATCTCCTTCCGTCTGCCACCATACTTGCTCGATCCGGAAGAGGTTTTCAAACTTGGTGCCGAGGGCATCCAAGATGTCAAGTTTTCAGTCTCTGGCAACCGTCTCAAACTGGAAGACACCGTGGAAGTGGTCAGTATCATTACCGCCTCAAAACGCGCCGGATGCCGGTCGCGCTTGTACCGACAGTGGTATCGTCTGATGCGACATGAATCCAGCTACAATTTCGATCCCGCCAAAAGCGACCTAGCCCGCATGTTTCACACTTTTTTTCTTCAGGCGAAATTTTTGAGTTTTTGGAGATCGGACAGGCTGGAACGGATCGGCGAAAGTCTAAAATTGACGCGACGGGGCGGATTCTCGGTTTCGGACGCGGATAAGCAAGGAAGCGTCGATTTTTGCGCCGTTTGGCTACACAGGCGTCCCGGACGAGGTCCTGTTTCCGACGTTCACGGGGACTGATGCTTGATTCGGTCGTTCAACCGATTGGCTCGCAACTCAAGGCTTGGAGCCGATTCCGGCAATCCCGCCAGAGCTTCTGCAGCGGATAGGCCGAACTCATTTGTATATAGATTCGCCGCACGCTCACGGCAACCTGCGCCGCGATCTTCAGCCGTTTCAGTCGAACGGTTCCCACAGTGGCTTTGGCCCATGAGCTTCCGGCTAATCCCCAAGCGCGAAGCCGGTCCAGAAGTAAATAGCCCCAGATGGAAAACCAGAGCCGCAATTGATTGCTTTCCAGATAGCCCGTGCTGGTTCGGTCGGCCTGCAGATCCAACTGCGGCTGTTTGATAACATTCTCCATCTGCCCTCTTCCACAATAGACTTTTTCGTAAAGCGTTTCGGACTCGAAGCGTCCTCCGTCTTCCTCAGCTTCCCAATTGGTGACGATGAATCGCGGGTTATCTCCCTGCAGGGTCACTTCGGATTTGCTCACGACACGCCGGAGGCGACTCCAACTTTTCACCGTTCGATATTCGTGGTCCCCGAACACTCTTACCGCTACGCCGCCTAGGCATTGCCGTATTGGAGCCTGAACCATGTTCTCCTGAATCATCGCTTCAAGGCGAGCGTTTCGGGCCAGGCCCAGAACATATTTCACGCCGTTCTCTTCACACCATTTCATGATCCCCTCCCGGCAGAAGCCACCGTCGGCTCGAAGGATGATTCGAGCCTTGGGGCAACGCCGCCGCAATACCGGAACGATTTTCTCCAACGCCTCGACCGTTCCGTCGGCTCCGTCCCGATCGCACCTACGCAGTTGAGCCCACACCGCTACGTCGCCGATGAAGCCGTAGAGAGGCAGGTATACTGATCGGCATCAAGTTTTCGGAAAATCCCAGGGGCTGAAATTGTCGGACGTGATGGGCTGGAATATAAGTCCCGGCG
>DUCD01000235.1:19596-23492 GCA_012959985.1 Verrucomicrobiales bacterium
TACCCTGTTCTGCCCGGCATCAAGTTTGTGAAGAATTCCGAGGTTTAAATCCGAAAATTTGATGCGTAAGAGTATAGCGCGCCGCAGGAATCCAGCTGCGGACGGTCTCCTGGGGCCAGGACCCCCCTGGGAGAGGCTGCAGAATATCGACCTGATCCAAGGGGATCACGAGAGGCCTCCCAAGCGGCCACATCCACCAAGCAGGTGGAGTTGAAGGTCAAATGGCCGGGGTTCCCTCTTCGGCTGACAGGTACCCCTACGCAGCCGGCACCCCAAGCATGCCGTCGGGAAGAGACCTGCCACGGGTGGAGATACTTCGCGAGCATCCAGATTCTACAAAAGGAAGCGACCCGGAGCAGATCACTGCTCCGGGTCGCATTCCCTGTAAAGAAACAGACCTCAGTCTGTCCTCTGGGGATCAATCCACGTCATCGCGCTCCCAGCTGCGACTGGTCACTAGAGCCCCGTCGGAATTCGTGGCGTACATTTCGACCGTGTCCACGTCGGAGACGTCCACTTCATCGCGGCTGCGAACCTGGTACTCGCCCATTCCGTCGATGATTTCAAGGTCTTCTTCCCGGTCAAAAAATTCCCCGCCGTTCCAGAACACTACATGCAGGGTCAGGGGCGTACCGTTCTCATCAAGAGGCTTGTCGAGGAAGCCACGGAAGCGGATGCGATCCTTTTTGTCACTGAAGCGCCACTGCTCTGCGGTGATCGTCGGAGGATCTGCGGTGATCGTCGGAGGATCTGCGGTGATCGTCGGAGGATCTGCGGTGATCGTCGGAGGATCTGAGACGTCAATGAATTCGGTCTCGAGCCACTGTGCGTACGTGTCGAGATCTCCGGATATAGCTGTAGGCAGGGCACGGCTATCGACATAGCCGATCCCATCCCAACTCGGCATGGGTGTCGCCATGGGCACGAGCCCCATTGCCTCGCCTTCGTTGATGATGTCCCACCGCAGAAGCATAGCGTGGTCCTCGTGCTGGGTATTGTGGCAGTGCTCCATGAAAGTCCCGCCGAACTCCCGGAACCGAATCGCCAGTTCGACACTGTCGAGACTGTCATCCATGCGTCCAATGCGATACACATCCTTGCGGGCCCACCACTCCCATTCGGGGGGATCCTCCCCGCCCCTTTTCAAAATCTGCCCTTCCTCAAAGTGAATGTGGATCGGATGGCTCCAGCCGCCCCCGCCGTTTTCAAGGTGCCAAATCTCAACATTGCCCTTGGTTGGCGCGGCCGACAACCGTCGCGGATCCATGCCTAATCCGGATCCGCCATCGGTTTTGATGGTCCAGGGTGCTTTGTCCGTGCCACTGGATCGTCCGAACTCGAAGGTTCGGTGAGTCGCATTGTCCAACTCCTCTCGCGTGAATTCGGGTAGAGGAATCATCTTCATCCCCGGAGTCCCGTCCGGCAGCACCGCGACATATTCGGAGGGATCCATGCTGTAGTCCGTCTCATCGTATCCCTGCACTATGAACTGGAGGAATTTGCCAACGCCGGGATCGCCGTCCTTCCATTCATTATTGCGACGCCTGGCTTTGTATTCCCCGGACAATACGTCTTCGAGTGGAATGGCTTCATGTGGGCGTTTCCCGTTACGATGTTCCAACAGGTTCACCATGAAGATCTTGTCGCCTGCACTAAACCGGCTGAAGTCCACAATAATGTCGTAACGCTCTGCGATTGCCTGGGTCGGGAGCTCGCCGTCTGGAAAATAGACCGCGTGTTCCATGATGTTGCCATCGTTAGCGATCATGTAAAAGGGAACGGCTGTATCGTTCTCGTCCACGAGGGCTAACCTCAAGTACCTGGACACGGAACCGTTTAGGATGCGGAAGCGGTATTGACGCGCCCGCACATTGAAGTAGGGCTTCCAATTCCAATTCACCAGGATCTGGTCGCCCAGGAACCCGTCAGTGTTAAAGATGTTGAAAAAGAGCTGGCCGTCCCGATCCCAAGCCTTGTCGGCAATCACCAGCTGGACATCGTAGTCGCGGTTGCCCCAGTCCAGAGCCGTGCCGCTCGGTAAACGCAGGTTGACCCCGTCCTCGAGATCTTCTTTGCCACGATCCAGGGCGCTGTAATAATTCATCATGGCGACATTGCCCTTGTAGACATTTTGTGCTGTATAATCGAGCATGTGGTCGTGGAACCAGTGGGTGCTCATCGTCTCCCGCCAGTTGCCCGGTATCATCCTAATCCCGCCACTGCCGTCCGGAGCACCCGCCCTTATATCGGTTTTGTCCGGGTTGATAGAATCGTGCCCGGCCAGCACCATAGGCCAACGGTAGTCATAGAACTGACCTGGAAAGAAAAAGGCTTGTGCGTAGCCGTCGCTCTCGGCCGGGTTGTGTCCGTTATGCTCGTGGGTCGTGATTGTGTGCAGACCAAAGCCGAAGTTCGCCGCCGGGTTGATCGGAAGCGCGTTGTAGTGACGCATCAAAATCGATTCCCCATAACGCGCCATGAGCAGTTTGGGCGGGAATGTCCCATCGAAGGTCCACAGCGCGTTAGGTTCCTGGTGGGGGAAGTTCGGATGGAAAGCAACGGGTATTCCATTAGCCGTTCCATCGAACCCTTCGACCCCCGACATAGTGTTATGATACAGCCCCCCAGGAGCGAATTCCCCTACCCCGTATCCATGCATCTGTTTCTCGTCGCGAAGACCTTCGTTGACGCGAGAGCCGACCTGCGCGGTCTGGAAGTAAACCTCGGGGTAAAACTCGTCCCACCGCTGATGGGCCCAGTCTTCTCCTGGAGGTCGCCCCTCTGCTGGCGGATCATCTAGTGGGCGACCCAGGAAGTCTTGAATTTCTGGTTGCCATGGGTTCGAATCCGTGTCGTTTGCGAACTGGGTTGGGAAGGGGTAAATACCTTGAAGGAGAAATTCATTCAAGGCCGCCTGATCCGGCCCGCTCTGGGCGTCCGGGGGCGCTGGGAATGAATCGCCTGGGCCCACCCCTGGCCGTTCAGGCAGGGGCTCAGGACCAAACTCTTCGAAGCGGTACATTTGCTGAGTCCATGGCTTGGCGCCGAAAAGCCGGCTCGGCTTTGCTCCCGTTGGAATATCGAATTTCCCGTGGCCCTTTAAATTGGACTCGTTGACTTCTTCGCTTGTGTCTGCATCTGTCCCCGTGGCACCTCCTTCAAAGGCATTTTCATTCGCATGTTCAGGCCCTTCAAAGGTGTCCTCACTATCAACCACCTGTCCGGCGGCTGTGGATACCACGAGACATAACGCAACCAAAGGGAAAAACAAACGTGAGCGAAATGGAAAACAAAGGGGGGGCACCCTGCGCACTACATTTGAACTGGAAGGAGGACTAATAGGAATTTGTTTTTTGTGCATGTTGTAGAATGTGTTTTGAATGTGTTGTGAATGAATGGGCGTTTCCGAGGTGTTGTGTCAATGAAAAAATAACTAACATAATAACTAACTAATAGGAATTTGATTTTCGAGCATGTTGTGAATGTGTTGCGAATGAATGGGCGTTCCCGAGGTGTTGTGTCAATGAAAAAATAACTAACTAATAGGAATTTTTTTTCGAGCATGTTGTGGCGCGCTTCGCGCTTCGCGCGCCGCATACAGTACTATACATACCCGAATTTCCATCTGCTTAGGAAGTCCCCCTACAGGGAAACCCCCTATAGGGAAACCCCCTATAGGAAAGTTACTCTATAGTAAGTTTCCCTATAGTAAGTTTCCCTATAGTAAGTTTCCCTATAGTAAGTTTCCCTATAGGAAACTTCTCTACAGGAAGTCCCCCTATAGGGAGGTTCCCCTATAGGGGAGGTTTCTCTATAGGAAGGTTCCCCTATAGGGAGGTTCCCCTATAGGGGAGGTTTCTCTATAGGAAGGTTCCCCTATAGAGAAACCGTTCACA
>DUCD01000236.1:0-2275 GCA_012959985.1 Verrucomicrobiales bacterium
GACCGGAACCGGTGATCCTTTCGCTAATATTTTGGATTTTATCGATCCGGAAAAGTACCTGGTTTTACCGAATACCAGTGGAGCGATGAATGCCGAAGAGGCGATTCGGTTGGCACGGTTGGCAGCCGCAGCCGGATTGCCCAAATGGATTAAGCTGGAAATTCACCCCGATCCTCGATACCTGCTGCCCGATCCAATCGAAACTTTTCAAGCTGCCAAGACCCTTGTGGAAGAAGGCTTCGTAGTGTTGCCTTATATCAATGCTGACCCAGTGCTGGCCAAACGTCTGGAAGAAGTGGGCACAGCAGCCGTCATGCCTTTGGGAGCGCCGATTGGATCTCATCGGGGGATTGATACCCGGCGGCAAATCGAAATTATCATCGAACAGGCAGAAATACCGGTGGTTGTCGATGCGGGGTTGGGTGCTCCAAGCCATGCGGCGGCTGCGATGGAATTAGGCGCTGATGCTGTTTTGGTCAATACCGCTATCGCAGTGGCGGAAGATCCCGTTCAGATGGCTCAGGCATTCCGGATGGGGGTGGATGCCGGACGAATGGCTTATGAAATCGGTCTTGCAGAAAGCCGCCGGGGAGCTGAGGCGACCAGTCCACTGACGGGATTTCTGGATTCCTGAAGAAAGGAATCTGTTTTATTCTACCGTTCATGAATTTGAAAAAAACCAGAGCACGAAGCATTATTAAGAAAGCGCAGAAGCGTAAGGTTCTGGTGGTAGGAGACTTGATGCTGGATCAATTCGTCTGGGGCAGTGTCCATCGTATTTCCCCGGAAGCTCCCGTCCCTGTTGTCAATTTCGAGCGGGAGAGCTTTATGGCAGGTGGAGCCGGAAATGTCGCTAGGAATTTAGCCTCACTCGGTGTTTCCTGTCAGCTTTTTGGAATGGTCGGAAGGGATGCTCCCGCACGTCAATTGAAGTTACTCCTGAAAGATCAGAACATTGATGATTCCGGACTTCTGACGGTTTCCGGTCGGATGACCGGTGTCAAAACCCGGATCATTGCCCATCAGCAACAGGTGGTTCGTCTGGATCGTGAAACTCTGGGTGAGATCTCGCTTAAGTTCATCCATCGGCTCCTGGATCGGGTGGAATCTTGTCTGGATGATGTTGATGCGATTATCATAGGAGATTATGGAAAGGGAGTCGTCTGTCAGGAAGTTCTGGATCGATTAAAGGCAGTCTGCCGGGCTCGAGGTATCTGGTTGAGTCTGGATCCTAAACCAACCCATGATCTGGATCTCACCGGGCTGTCTCTGATTACTCCAAATCGAAAAGAAGCTTTTGAGATGGCTGGAATGGAAGACCTCACCCGTCATCCTGACCCTTTTCAAGATACAAACCTCCTTGAAACAGCCAAAATACTGATCGACCGACTCAACCCGGCTCTGTTGCTGATTACCCTGGGGGAAACCGGGATGTTTCTTTGTCGCCGAAATCAGAATCCAATGCACATTCCCACGGTTGCCCGGGAGGTTTACGATGTATCCGGGGCAGGAGATACGGTCATCGCCTCGTTTACCGCAGCGATTACCGGAGGGGCTCATCCCTATGAAGCGGCGGTTTTATCAAACCATGCATCGGGATTGGTCGTTGGCAAATTCGGAACAGCCACCACATCTTCCGATGAATTGATTCACAGTTTTGATCAAAGTTCATTGAAATGACTCTGGATAAAGAATCACTATGCCGGGCGGTGTTTCTGGATCGGGACGGAGTCCTTATCGAGGAAAAGCACTATCTCCACCGGGTGGAAGATGTGAGGGTTTTACCGGGCGTCCCGGAAGCTCTCAAACGCCTCCAGAAGGCAGGGTTTCTTTTGATTGTCATTACCAATCAATCGGGAGTTGGCCGGGGCTATTACACCATGAACGAGGTGAACCAAATCCATGATCACCTCTTGAATGAATTCAAAAGGGAAGGCGTCGGCATTCGCAGAATCTATGTCGCTCCCGAAGCTCCGGGGCAGCCTTCACGCGGGCGAAAACCGTCCCCACAGTTTTTGCTGGACGCGCGCGATGAGTTTGGGATTGAGTTGGCCCGTAGTTTTATGATTGGAGACAAGAGATCGGATCTGGAATGCGGTGTCAGGGCCGGGGTTCAGGATAGCATTCTGGTAAAAACCGGATACGGAGCGGAAACGGCCGGAAAGCTTACCCCTGAGTTGGGGAATGTCCTTGTAGTTCAGGATTTGACTGCCGGTGCTGAAGCGATCCTGAGTCGGTAATTCAGATATGAAACTAATCGGAATCATCCCAGCCC
>DUCD01000236.1:2285-4061 GCA_012959985.1 Verrucomicrobiales bacterium
GTGATGGCATTTACAGTAGTTATTCCCGCACGATATGGCTCTAGCCGTTTTCCAGGTAAACCCCTAGCTGACATTAATGGTAAACCCATGATTCAGCATGTGGTCGAGCAGTGTCGGATGGCGAAAAGTCTTCAGGATGTGGTGGTCGCGACAGACGACCCGCGCATCGAAGATGCCGTTCGGGCCTTCTGCAGTGTAGAGCGGACTGCATCGGACCATCTCAGTGGAACTGACCGGGTGGCGGAGGTGGCAGGCAGGATGCAGGTGGATGGGATCATCAATATCCAAGGCGATGAGCCGATGATTGATCCTGAGGTGATCGATCAGGTGGCCGGAGCCCTGGAAGATGGTGAAATGTCCACAGCTGCCGTCCGCATTAGTGACGAAGAAGATTACAAAAATCCCAATGCGGTTAAAGTCGTCATTGATCATCGAGACCGGGCGCTTTACTTTTCGCGCAGTACCGTTCCGTTTTATCGCGATGGTGTAGAGCTTGAGATCACGGATCAGTTGAAGGAATATCCATTTTTAAAACACCTTGGAATCTACGGATATCGTAGAGATGTCCTACTGAATCTGGTGAAACTACCTGTTTCCGGTCTAGAGAGAATGGAACGTCTGGAACAATTGAGGGCATTGGAAAATGGTGTTTCCATTCAGGTGGTCACCGTCGATTATGAAAGCATCAGTGTCGATGTGCCTGCAGATCTGGTGCGAGTTGAGAAAATCCTGAGAAACAAAATATGAAATACATTTTTATTACGGGGGGAGTTGTCAGTTCCTTGGGGAAAGGGCTCACCGCTGCGTCTCTGGGTACTTTGCTTGAAAATCGTGGATTGAAGGTGATTCTTCAGAAGTTTGATCCTTATCTCAATGTGGATCCGGGAACCATGAGTCCCTACCAGCATGGAGAGGTCTACGTGTTGAATGATGGCGCCGAGACGGATCTGGATCTGGGACATTATGAACGGTTCACGAATACTAAACTGACGCGAATCAATAATTTGACCAGTGGACAGGTCTATCAGAAGGTGCTGGACAAGGAGCGGAAGGGAGAATACCTGGGGAAAACGGTTCAGGTGATTCCGCATATCACAGATGAAATACAGAATCGGATTCGAAACATCAGTGAGGAGTCCGATGCGGATGTACTGATTACTGAAATAGGGGGCACGACAGGTGACATCGAAGGATTGCCTTTTCTGGAAGCGATCCGGGAATTTGCACTGAACATAGGTCGCAATAACGTGGTGTTCATTCATGTGACTTTTGTTCCGTTTATTAAAGCGGCCGGTGAACTCAAAACCAAGCCCACCCAGCAGTCCGTCGCTAAACTTCGAGAAATCGGAATCGCTCCCCACATCCTGGTCTGCCGGTGTGAATACTCGCTGACCAAGGAGCTGCGGCAGAAGATTTCCCTGTTTTGCAATGTTCCGTATGAAGCCGTCATCGAGGAAAAGGATGTGGAACATACTATTTATGAAGTCCCCCTGATGCTGCAGCGCGAACGATTGGATGACCAGGTTACGGCATTGCTTCAGCTGGATTCTCCACCGGCAGACATGTCTCACTGGCAGGAAGTCCTGCGGAAGATGATTGCTCCTCAGCACCGCGTCAGGATTGGGGTGGTGGGCAAATACATCGAATTGCATGATGCCTATAAATCGGTTTTTGAGGCAGTCACTCATGGAGGCGTCGCCAATGATTGCGGCGTGGAATTTGAGAAGATCGATTCGGAGGAAATTGAGAAAGAAGGGGCGGAGTCCATCTTGCAGG
>DUCD01000236.1:4085-7584 GCA_012959985.1 Verrucomicrobiales bacterium
TGGTTCCCGGTGGATTCGGCGAGCGGGGTGTGGATGGGAAAATTGCCGCCGCAAAATTTGCCCGCGAGAAAGGTCTTCCGTTTTTGGGGTTGTGCCTGGGAATGCAGATTGCGGTGATAGAATTCGCCAGGAATGTGTTGAATCTTGCGGGCGCGAACTCCATGGAGTTCGACGAGAATACGCCGCATCCCGTGATCGCTCTCCTGGATGAACAGAAAAAGGTCACCCGGAAAGGAGGAACCATGCGACTTGGTGCACAGCCTTGCCAGTTGGAGGTTGATTCGCAAGTTGGACGCTTATATGGGGAATTCTTTATTCATGAAAGGCATCGTCACCGGTACGAGTTCAATAATCAGTATCGAGATCAGTTTACTGAGGCCGGTCTGTCATTCTGCGGAACTTCTCCAGACCAGAAACTGGTGGAAGTGATCGAGTTGCCCGGACATCCTTTTTTTATTGCCTGCCAGTATCACCCGGAATTCCAGAGTAAACCGAATGTTCCCCACCCGCTTTTCGAAGGATTCATTGCTGCCTGTCGTCTGTTCGTTCACAAGAAAAAGGATTAATGGGGAATCTGTCTGGCGGATTAATACCATGCTCATACCCAGCCGCCATCGAGTATCTCTATGAGCTTCGTTCGCGGGGAACCAAGCTGGGACTGGAGAACACCCGGCGACTTGCTGAGAAATGCGGCAATCCCCAGGCACGTCTTCAGTTTATTCATGTTGCCGGCACAAATGGAAAAGGTTCTACCTGTGCTCTGCTAGAAAGTATCTATCGTGGTGCCGGATTAAAAACGGGGCTCTTCACCTCTCCTCATCTGGTTTCCTTCAGAGAACGGATCCAGGTGGATCGACAAGCCCTGTCCGAAGATGAAGTGATTCATTATGTCCATGACATTAAAAATCGGATTGAATCTTTGGGCGGCCATCATCGCCCCACTTTCTTTGAGGCCGTCATGGTGATGGCCATGAATTATTTCGCTGACAAAGCCTGTGATATTGTGATCCTGGAAACGGGTCTCGGAGGAAGACTGGATGCCACCAACATTATTACTCCGGTTGCCTCTGTGATCACCAATGTCCAACTCGATCATCAGCAATGGCTGGGAGAAACGGTCCAGCAGATCGCGGGGGAGAAAGCCGGCATTATCAAACGAGGCATCCCGGTTTTTACCGCAGCCTCTCGGGAATTAATCGAGTCTGTGTTCAGACCGGAAGCCGAACGACTGAAATGCCCCCTGATTGAAGTTTCTGGTGCTTCACAAGTCGCCTCGGCTTGCACTATTCTGAAGAATTCGATTCCCGGGGCACATCAGCAGAGGAACGCAGCGCTTGTCACGGAAGTGGCCAGAGGGTTGAATTCCGTTTTTCCGGTTTCCGAATCCCAAATCCAAACCGGATTATCAAATGTTTCCTGGCCCGGTCGAGGGCAGGTCCTGCACACAAAGGCTCATGGAACCATCGTTCTTGACGGAGCTCATAATCCCGACTCTGCGATTGCCCTCCGACTTTCTCTCAAAGAGAACTTCGGGGATCATCGGATAAAATTTATTCTCGGCCTTTTCAGAGACAAAAATTGGCTTTCAATCTGTCGCGAGCTTGCGGCGTGTGCTGACTCTTTCATTCTGGTTCCCGTTCCCAGTGAAAGGAACCTGAAAGCCCCGGATTTTTTTAAACAGATGAAGGATCATTTACCTGAGATCAGAATCGATGCGTGTTCATCCATAGAAGAGGCTTTTCAGGAGATTGCTTCGGATGAATTGACTGTAGTGGCCGGTTCTTTTCGATTGGTTGGAGAGGTTCTATCCTTTCTTAGCCCAGAGCAAATTCCCAATTCAGAAGCAGGGCTCAATGATTGGTTCACGGAACTGAGCGAATAAGTCAAAAGAACATTGTTCCCTCGCTTGACCGATATTAACGGTTGGAATTCACGCTTCGGCGTGCGTCGCTGGTATTCGGTTAATCCTGATCTGGCCAATCAACGACAAGCGGCGACTTCGCAGAACTCGCCAGCGCAGTCCATACCGCTGACGCGTTTTTCAAAAAAAACTCTGACATTCCAGGAGGTTTTGGACTGCCTGCAACAAAGTCGCCGCTTTGAATGGCGAAAGATTCTCAAGAAATCCCACTAGTAAAACCGCATGGCTGTGCAGCGTGCTGAGCCGAGGAGCAGGAAAACACGCTGATGCGCGAACTCCACGCCATTCACTTCCAAACCCTGCCGGAAATCCAGTAGTCTTCGGATAATTCGTAAGCCTTTTGGAGAATATTCTTTGAGTTTTTTTCTCTGATTCATTAAAAGAAACTTGATCCCCAATCCATCATCGTTAAAATTAATTAGTTTTACTTATGATTTTTGCGTAAAGCAGCCCATGAAGACTCTCATCCAATTTTTTGATTCAACTCTTGGTAAAAAGCTTGTTATGGGGATTACCGGGTTGCTTTTGTTCGGGTTTGTGATTTTCCACATGATTGGGAACCTTCAGGTTTTTATGGGACCTGAGGCTCTTAATAAGTATGCCCACTTCCTTAAATCAAAATCACTTATTGTTTGGGGGGGGAGATTTTGGTTATTAGCTTTGGTAATAATGCATATTTACTCAGCTATCAGATTGACGAAGGAAAACAGAGCGGCACGAGGCAATGAACCCTATCTGGAAGCTAAGCCGCATAAGGCCACCTATTCCTCGAGGACCATGATGATGAGCGGACTGATTGTTCTGGCCTTCATCATCTACCACCTTCTGCATTTTACCGTGTTGTTCACCAACCCGGAGTTTGCCGAATTCCACGATGAGAAAGGCAGGCATGATGTCTACCGCATGGTAGTTGTCGGATTTTCGAGCCCGATTGTAGCTTTCTTTTATATTACAGGCATGGCCTTGCTCTGTATGCACCTGAACCACGGGGTGAACAGTTTGTTTCAGACACTTGGGCTGCGAAATCAACAAACCCGGAAATGGATTGATTGTTTTTCCGGAGGGGCTGCCTGGGTCCTATTCCTTGGAAATATTTCCATACCGCTGGCTGTTCTGGCGGGTTGGATAAAATTGGCCGGTTCCTGATAAAGCTATTGCCTAATTGGATATCGGTATAAAACTCAATGACACTGGATGCAAAAATACCTTCGGGACCCATTGATCAAAAATGGGATAAGTATCGACAAAGCGCGGGACTGATCAATCCAGCTAACAAGCGAAAGTTCGAGGTTTTGGTCGTCGGATCTGGATTGGCAGGTGCCTCTGCGGCGGCCTCTCTTGGTGAGTTGGGCTATTACGTCAAGTGTTTCTGTTTCCAGGACAGTGCGCGAAGGGCTCACAGCATTTCTGCCCAGGGTGGCATCAATGCCGCCAAGAATTACCAGAATGACGGAGATAGTGTTTACCGTCTGTTTTACGATACGATCAAGGGGGGGGACTTCCGGTCACGCGAAGCGAATGTCTATCGACTTGACCAAGTCAGTGTCGACATCATCGATCAATGCGTGGCTCAGGGCG
>DUCD01000236.1:7727-8727 GCA_012959985.1 Verrucomicrobiales bacterium
TATGGTGGCCTCCTTGCCAATCGTTCTTTCGGGGGAGCACAGGTCAGTCGAACTTTTTATGCCCGGGGTCAGACGGGCCAGCAATTGCTCTTGGGTGCTTATTCCGCGTTGAGCCGACAGGTCCATGCGGGAATGGTTAAAATGTTTCCCAGAACAGAGATGCTGGATGTGGTGCTTGTAGACGGCGTTGCCAAGGGAATCATAATCCGTGACTTGGTTGACGGTTCCATTCATCGATACTCCGGAGATGCGGTAGTGATTGCCACCGGTGGTTATGGTAATGCGTTTTTTCTTTCGACCAATGCGAAAGGCTCCAATGTGACGGCTGCATTTCGAGCCTATAAACGGGGAGCCTTGTTTGCAAATCCCTGTTATACTCAAATCCACCCGACTTGCATTCCGGTCAGTAGCGATAGCCAGTCCAAGCTTACGCTGATGTCCGAATCATTGAGAAATGACGGTCGTGTCTGGGTGCCGAAAAAGCAGGGGGATGATCGGCGTCCGCATGAAATCCCCGAGGGTGAAAGGGATTATTACCTTGAGAGGAAATACCCGAGTTTCGGAAACTTAGCCCCACGCGATATTTCCTCGAGAGCGGCGAAGGAAGCCTGTGATGAAGGGCGGGGAGTTGGTGCCACCGGGTTGGGAGTTTATCTGGATTTTGCGGATGCCATTAACCGGCACGGAGAATCAGGTGTTCGAGAACGCTATGGGAACTTGTTTCAAATGTATGAGACGATTACCGGAGAGAATGCCTACAAGGTTCCCATGAGGATCTTTCCCGCCGTTCACTATACCATGGGCGGACTGTGGGTCGATTATGAGTTGATGAGCAATGTGCCCGGTCTTTTTGTCCTTGGTGAAGCGAATTTTTCCGATCATGGGGCCAATCGTCTGGGGGCCAGTGCGTTGATGCAGGGATTGGCGGATGGATATTTCGTGCTACCCTATACTTTATCCAACTATTTTGCCGGATCTCCCCCAAACCGTCCTTCTACAG
>DUCD01000236.1:8764-23473 GCA_012959985.1 Verrucomicrobiales bacterium
TTCTTTCAAGGAAGCGGAGAATTCCGTTGCCTCCAGGACAAATAAACTGCTTTCCGGAAAAGGGACTCGAACCGTGCTTTCGTTTCATCGTGAGCTTGGAAAGCTGCTGTGGGATAAATGCGGTATGGCTCGTAATAAGAAGGGTTTGCAGAAAGCCTTGAAAAGGATCCCCGAGCTGCGTGAGGAATTCTGGGAACAGGTCAAAATCAGTGGTGGCAACGAAGAATTCAATCAGACTCTGGAAGCGGGAGGGCGGGTTGCCGACTATATGGAATTTGCCGAGATTCTCTGCCGCGATGCTTTGCAGAGAGAGGAATCATGCGGTGGGCATTTTCGGGAAGAGCATCAGACCCAAGATGGAGAAGCTCTCCGGGATGATGAAAAATTCTCCTTCAAGGGCGAAGGTAAACCGCCTTTGGTCAGGAAAGAACCATTGAAATACCAGGAAGTTAAAATGTCCCAAAGGAGTTACAAATAATGAACCTGACGATAAAAGCCTGGCGGCAGAAAGACGGAGAATCAGAAGGAGGCTTCGAAGATTATAAGGCTAGGGATATTCCGGGGGATATTTCTTTTCTGGAGTTGCTGGACGTAGTCAATGAAGACCTTCTAATGACGGGGCAGGACCCGATCGCGTTTGATTCTGACTGTCGTGAGGGAATCTGCGGGACCTGTTCTCTGGTCATCAATGGTATTCGTCATGGCCCGCACCCGGTGAGGGCACTCGTGGGGCCGCTGAGGCACCGCCTGTCAACTTCACATGCGATCTTTCAGTGACGGTGACATCATTACGGTTGAACCATGGAGAGCCAAGCCCTTCCCTGTCATTCGCGATTTGGTAGTTGATCGAGGTGGGCTCGATCGAATTATTCAGGCAGGAGGATATGTATCCGTATCAACCGGTGGCACTCCGGATGCAAATCTGATTCCCATTCCCAAGAAGGAAAGTGACCTGGCCATGGATGCCGCTGCCTGTATCGGATGTGGCGCCTGCGTCGCCGCCTGTAAAAACGCCTCTGCAATGCTCTTTCTGGGAGCGAAAGTTTCTCATCTTGGGCTTCTTCCACAAGGCAAAGTCGAACAGGATCGCAGGGTCCTGGACATGGTGGCAACCATGGATGAAGAGGGTTTTGGGGCTTGTTCCAATACCTATTCCTGCGAAGCGGTCTGTCCCAAGGAAATATCCGCCGACATGATCGCACGGCTGAATCGAAATTACGCTTCCGCCAAACTTAAGGAATGTCTCGGGGTTGTTTGATCGATCGGGGATCCCGTAATTTCGAATTCTCAACGCAGGGCTAAGGTCAGCGTGCTCCAATGCGCGAATCCGCTCAGCCCTATAAACTGCAGGCATCCCATGAGAAATAACCCGAATGCTTTGGTGGGATCCGGCCGAAGGCAGACAGGGATTCCGCTATAGAGTAGATAAAAGATTCCCGAAGCCCCCATGCTCCAGCAAAGCCAAGTATGCATAAAAGGAACCCCATCCAGTATTTTGACCCAGATCAACGGACTCAATCCGTAAATTGAGACAATAAAGCAAGTGCGTAGATCTGGATTCAAGTGGGCGCCGAGTCCGATTAGTCTGATCAGAAGTGCCCCCAGGATCACAGTGGATGACAATATACTGAGGTGGATGGTTTGGAATTTCAAAACACTGTCCCAATCCATCATGATGGTGGTTCCGAAATATCCTCTCTGAGTTCCGAAGGTATGAAAGGCCCAACCTTCTATGGCGCCGCACAGCGCCAAGACAGGAAGTAGTCCGAACAATAGATGATAAATTGTTCCTTGTTTTGAATCCATCAGGTATTCCCAGGTTTTAGCTGGGAATACCAATACGAGCAGCATTCGAATCATTCAATCGAGTCAGCAGTTCTACCTGTCTCTTACCTTTTCTTCAATTACAGTGTTTTAATACGAATGTTGCGGAATGCGATGGACCCATGATCTCCCTGTAGCATAATTGGCCCCGGGGCATCGACATGATCGTCGATCTGCCCTCCAGTTGCGTGATCCACCAAGCGGTTGTCATGAATCAAGACCCCATTTAATCGGACCGTAATACGGTTTCCCCGAATGGAAGCTTCCGCTTCCTGCCATTGGCCGGGACGCCTCGATACAAAGTGGTCGGGTGCCGCAACGCTGTAAATCCCCCCGTTACCTCCGTCTGATTTTTTGCCGCTGGCATAGTCCCCAAGGATTTGGATTTCATGCCGGCCCCTTAGATACATGCCACTGTTGCTACCCTTGGATACCATGTAATCATAGCGAATAACAAAATCGCGGAAGGATTCTTTGCTGACTAAATCGGTGCCATGATATCCCTCGATCTCAGGATGAATATCGTTCACCAGCATTCCACTTTCGGTGCGCCAACTTTTTTTTCCGTCCGGATTTCTCAAAACCCATCCATCGAGGTCGATACCGTTGAATAATGGCTGGAATCCTTCTTCCGTTTCCAGAGGGGTGGTAAAAGCCGATCGATCCTGAGGAGCCGCGTCAGCCTCCACCATGCCAAGAGCCCACCGGATTCCACCCAGCAGATGCTTCTGATAAATCGGATTTTCCCATACATCTTCCCGGTGTCCGAAGGACGTGTAGAAAACTCGACCATTTCCATAGTTTTTTGACCAGGCAATCGGGTGGTTTCCTGGAAGTCCCTGACGTTTACTGCCGTCCATCGGGTATTTGTCCAAGGTCAATATCCCGTGAACGGTCTCTTTGTGGAAACTTTTCAAAATGTAAATTTCGTCTTTCAGCTTCCAGGATTTTCCCAAATGAGAACAGGCAGGGTGTTTGGAATCCTCAATCAGAGCTTCTACTTCGGCTTGTCGTCCATGAGTTAGGAATTCGCCTCCGATCATATCGATAAAGGGTAGGTAACCATGGAAAGTGTCCGTAGCGGAATGGGCTCCCATAAAACCTTTGCCTGATTTTATCCAATTCATGAAGGCATCGGGCGAGGGCAGGGGAAGATCTCCAGTGGTGTTGGCAAAAAAGACGCCGTCATACTTCTCAAGAGAGGAAACAGTCATCTTGGATGCCATATCTGAATCGTTCCGCACATAATCAACTTTGAAGTCTCCGGATTCCTTGCCGATTTTCTCCAGGATTCTTTCTGCAGTCGGGATGGAGCTGTGACGGAACCCCTTCGTAACGGTGACCACTAAAAGGTTTTTAGGCGTTTCTGCTTCTGCTGTTGGTATCCAACTCAAGGCTGTGAAGATCAACAATGGAACTAAAAGAAGGTTTTTCATTTCTCAGATTATTCGACTCAGGGATTCTTGGATTGTTCAAAGAGGATTTTCAATGCTTGATTTCAAATTAATGCGTTATTTATCTTTCTAAATCGATGTCAAATTCAATTCGAGCCAACATGACTCATTCAGGATCCCCTTAACAAGGCCGTATCGTGCGCTGTTTCCTTTAGTAGGACTCGCTGCATTGCCATTAGTTTAAGGGTTCTGGTTTTTCCTTCGACCCCTCCCAATCCAAAGCGGCGACTTCGTCTCGCACAGTCCAAAACTTGCCGGATATTTGGAATTATTTACGCGATCGTCCCTGAAGTTGGTCGCGCCGAGGCCGGAACATGGAAGAATTGTATTCCGATTTCAACTATCCCGGTTCAGCGCACCGGGCTTCAGGGCTGTCTCGAATGGCATTAAGTTAAGGCATTTTGTTCCGTCCTGATTGGTTTTCCATTGTCCGGGGTCGACGCCCCCGGCTTCAGGAATAATATCATGTCCAGGGCCTTTTCAAGTTTGAAGCCGGCCGCGGTGAGGCCGGATTTAACATCGTTCAGGTCATGTCAATCCCAGACCCAATTGCCCGGAAATTCCATCGATCCACATCCTTAACTTAGTGCCATTCAGGGCTGTCCCTATGCCTCTATCTTTTCGTTAACTGAATGGCAGTGGGTCTCTGCGCACAGCACTCCATCAGCTTTTCTGCTTAGGGACCACTCAAAATTAAATTCTCCATTTTCTGGAAGCGAATTGGGTTTCCGGCAAGGCGCGACAAAGGAGCATAGCCAATGCTCTGTGACTGAGGAGCAACGAAGTCGGTGGGGTGGCGTCATGCCGCCTGCGGTGTTACTCGTCGGTTGAATCCCCATGAGGGAATACGTCCTCCTCGTGCCTTGCATCCGACAAGACGGTGCTCTCTCCCAATGGTGAATTTATTTTTGAGCGGTCCCTTATCTTTGCTCGAATTTTTTTCTTGCCATATCATGGCTGAATTCTCAATTTTGAGTCATCTTGACGCAGTTGGTGCTGCGTCCGAAAGCGGAGATTCAATCCAGACCTTTTTGGCTCATGCCTGATCGGCCATTTTGGAATGGCTCTGACCTTGCAGAATGGCTGATCGAAAATCCAGTTTTCTAGATAAAGTCCTTGGTAGGCTCGACCGATTGGATTCGCAGGGAATCCAGGTGCTGCTTAAGCGGTTCAGTAAGGAAAGGCTTTTTTTTGAAACGCTGCTGAATTCCATTGAAGATGGAGTGATCGTCATCGATGATCAGGATAGGATCGTGTGGGGCAATGAAGGCGTTACCAGATTGTTGGGGTTGAATCCTCAAACTGCGGTTGGTAAGCCTGTTTCTGAATGGATTCCGGATTATCATTTTTCACAGACGGATTTTGAGAACAATAAGGGGAATACCTCCATTCATCATGAATTTGAGGTGAATTATCCAAGGCCCCGATTCATTCGCATGTATTCCAAGCCTCTTCCCGGTGAGAATGGAGAAGACAAGGGGGCGACCTTATTTCTACATGATGCCACCGAAGCCAGAAGAAAAACATTTGAAGCCATTGAAAGTGAGAGGAGTCAGGCCCTGAGTCTCCTGGCTGCCAGTGTGGCGCACGAAATCGGCAACCCTCTTAATGCCTTGCATATTCACCTTCAGCTCATGGAACGTGAAGTCCGTAAGTTGGTATCGTCGGAAACCAATGCCTTTTCTGCCAAGAAAAGGACGACACGGAAAAAAACTTCTTCCAGTAAGCGGGATTCGGGTTCTTCCGGGAAAACTCCGTCCTATAAGCTTGAGAATTACCTTTCCATTGCCAAAGGCGAAATAAAGCGACTGGACTATATCATTACGCAGTTTCTTCAGTCGATTCGATCGACTCAACCGAAATTTCAGTCAGCCTCTTTAAACAATGCCATTCGGGAAACACTCGAAGTGCTCGGACCTGAGCTGAAGAATCGCAAACTGAAATTCCGGACCCGATTGGACAAGCAGTTGCCGGAAGCTCCAATGGATACCTCCCAGATCAAGCAGGTTCTTGTAAATCTAATAAAGAACGCGATGCAGGCGATGACGGTCGGAGGCATTCTGTTGATTGAAACCGGTTCCCGCCCAGAGTCTGTCTGGATCAACATATCCGATACGGGAGGAGGTATTGCCAGTGAAAAAATCAACCGAATATTCGAACCCTTCTACACCACAAAAGAAAAGGGATCGGGGTTGGGATTAATGGTGGTGCAGCGGATCATTCAGGATCATGCCGGGCGTATCGAATTGAAAAGTGACGTCGGGAAAGGGACTTCATTCCGAATATGGTTGCCACTTAAGGAGCCCAAACCCCGATTGCTGGAAGCCCCTTTGACTTCATGAAACCCACTCTACTCATCGTCGACGACGAAAAAACCACCCGGGAAGGTCTACGGGATGCTTTGGAGGATCACTATGATATCTACCTGGCCGAAGACGCTCCCTCTGCTATGAATCTTCTGGAATCCGAACCTTTCCAGATTATGTTGACCGATCTGCGATTGCCGATGGAAGACGGTATTAGTTTGATCAAACGGGCAAAATCATTGTCCAAGGCACCGATCTGTATTCTGATGACAGCCTATGGTTCTGAAGAAGTAGCTGTGGATGCGATGAAGCAGGGCGCCGACGATTACATAGCCAAGGGGCGACTTCAGATTGATGAGCTGGAAATGCGGATCGCCAAGGCATTGCGTCAACAGAACCTGGAAACGGAAAACACCAATCTGAAGAAACAGATTCAGCACAAGTTCGGATTGGAAAATATCATCGGCGAATCTCCTCAAATGCGTGAAATTTTCGACGTAGTTCGACAGGTGGCTCAAAGTACGGCTTCCGTTTTGATCCAGGGGGAAAGTGGAACCGGTAAAGAATTGATCGCCAAGGCGATTCATCAGCTAAGCAATCGTTCACAGTTTCCTTTGGTGACGGTCCACTGCGCAGGGTTGAATCCTTCTCTCCTTGAAAGTGAATTGTGCGGCCACGAAAAAGGTGCCTTCACCGGTGCTCATGAACGAAGAATCGGTTACATCGAACAGGCGAATGGAGGTTCTTTCTTTCTCGATGAAATCGGGGAAATTGAACCCGTGACTCAGGTCAAATTGCTTCGGTTCCTGGGGGAAAGGGAATTTAGCCGAGTCGGATCCAGTAAAGTCCTTAAGTCCGACGTGAGATTGATTGCCGCTACAAACCGAAACTTGGAAGAGATGTCCCGGTCTGGGGAATTTCGGGAAGATTTGTATTTCAGATTGAAAGTGGTTGAGCTATGGATGCCCCCGCTCCGAGAGCGCAAATCGGATATCCCGTTGCTTGCCCAGAAATTTCTGAAGGAGTTTGCCCGCCAGGAAGGACGGAAAATCAAGGCATTTGACGAGGAAGCGTTGGACCTGTTAATGGATTATGAATGGCGGGGCAATGTTCGCGAATTACGTACGGCTGTGCAACATTCGGTTGTATTCTGTCGGCCGGATCAGGACCGTATTCTGCCTGGAAATCTTCCCGCAAATCTGCGGGGTGGGCCTCGCAGGAATCGTCCGCAAGCCTCAAATGATGGGCTTTCCCAAGGGTTGACGGTTCAGGAAGCGGAAAAACATTTAATTATTCAAGCATTGAAAGACGCAAACGAGAACCGGACTCTTGCTGCCAAAAGACTCGGCATGAGTCGACGCACCCTTCACCGAAAACTGCACACCTACAACATTCAAGGGACTAAATAATACTATTTTTCTATGCAGAAAATGCGATTACAGGAATTTATCCATATACTGGAGGTTGGTGGAGGGCGCGGCTTCGTCAAATATGCCGCCTTTTACCTCGGTCTCCTTGTGTTGACCATTTTTTACAATACACGGGAGTTCGAAAATTTCACATTGCCCGATTCTATGGATTCGGCGCAACTCGCCCGCAATATTGCTTCAGGAGAAGGTTTTGTAACCCGCTTTGTGCGACCGATCAGCTTGCATATGGTTCAGAATCACCGGGAAGATGGAGATCTCCTCCTCGATTCCGGTCATCCCGACCTCGCAAATCCGCCGGTTTATCCTCTGATTCTTGCCGCTCTCATGAAAGTGCTTCCCGTCGAATTCGAGATCGATCTCAAGTTGGCATTCACCAAATACAATCCTGAGGTCTGGATTGCGGTATTAAATCAGTGCTTGTTTTTCGGGTCTGCGCTGATGTTGTTTTTTCTGGCCCGACGCCTTTTCGATTCCGGCGTGGCATGGGTATCGGTTCTGATTTTTCTCGGGACTGATTTGCTTTGGAAATTCAGTATTTCCGGCCTGTCCACCCATTTCCTGATCTTCCTCTTCCTCGGGATTATCTCCTTGCTGTCCAAAATGGAGTCTTCACTGGAAACAGCAGAAACTGACGAGTCTGATCCGATTCCCCCAAGGAGCATCGGCTGGTTTGCTGGCATGTCCCTTTTGTTGGGAGTTTTACTCGGGATCGGTGGTCTCACCAGATATTCCTTTGGATTTCTGGTTGTCCCTGTAGTTTTTTACCTCGGCTTGTTTTTTAAAGAGCGGCGAGGTGTTGCCCTCGGTTTGACGTTATTGTCTTTTGCTCTCGTCATGGTTCCCTGGTTGATGCGCAATCATCAGATTAGCGGGAATTTTTTCGGAACCGCTGGTTATGCCTTGTACCAGGATACTGATCATTTTCCGGAGAACCAGTTGGAAAGAACCTTTGATCGGGAAGAATTCGAGTATGGCGTAGGTCGAGTCGGATTCAGTCAATGGCTCAAAAAACTGCTGGAAAATGGTAAGGAAATCTTTGAAAACCATCTGTTAAACCTTGGAGGGAACTGGATTTCAGCGTTTTTCTTTACCGGACTGTTGATTCCGTTCAGTCGTTCCAGTCTGTCCAGACTCCGCCTGTTTATCCTGATATCCATCCCGGTTCTTTTTGTTGCCCAGGCATTAGGGGTGACTTACCTCAGTGATTTTGATCCTCAGGTGCATTCGGAGAATCTATTGGTAATCCTTAGCCCATTGGTGTTCATGTTCGGCACTGGTATGGTTTTTATTCTCATTGATCATCTGGACCTTCCGGTTCCGGAACTTAGAAGATTCCTCATCACTGGGCTCGTTCTGCTGTTTTCGGCACCTTTAATATTAACCCTTCTCCCACCCAAAAAATATCCGGTCATGTATCCTCCTTATCACCCACCTGTTATTCAGCATGTTGCCCGCTGGATGCACCAGGATGAAACCATGATGAGCGATATGCCCTGGGCCGTTGCCTGGTACGGGAACCGCCAAACCATTTGGGCCACTGCTGACAGTGAAAAAGAATTCTTTGAGATTAATGACGAGTATAAAACAATTACAGCGCTTTATTTGACCAGTCTTACACTCGACGGAAAATTGTTCAGTGATATTGTTAAAGGGCGGGATCAGGCTTGGGGGGGATTCCTCATGAAAATTCTCGGTGGTGTCATTAACAAGAAGGAAGGCCGCCTGCCGGCCGGTTTTCCCCTGTCATTTTCCCCTCCGGACTTTTTTCCGCTATATCTCAGAGCTCAGTTGTTTCTGACTGATCGCCCTAGATGGGGGGATGACGAGTACTTGGAAGATTTGTGATTTATGATGAAATTCAACGATTTCCGGTCAATATTTGTAGGAATAATTGATTGACATCAAAGAACTTAAGTCGTAGAAAGACCGTGCTCTAAGTAACTCCTTGACCCAAGGACTGAAATTCGTAAAATTAGGAAGTTTTTAATTATGAGAAGAATTATTTCAACCGTAGGTCTTGCCGCACTTGGAATAGCCAGCCTAAATGGTCAAACCATGTCTTCAGGGATGACCGAGTTAGAGCAGTCCAGATTCTGGACTATTTCGGGTTCTTTACGTGGGTTTTATGACTCGAATCCAACAACGGCAATCAGTTCTCTTGAAGATGAGAGCTGGGGAGTTCATATAAGCCCTTCCGTAAAGTTTCAGAAGGCATGGAGCCAGACGCATGTTGGTTTCAGTTATCAATATGATATGAAATGGTATGAAAGTCGCGCGAAAAACTCTGCGGACCATTCCCATGAATTTGTTGCCGGGTTGGATCATGCTTTCAGCGAGCGTTTCCAAGTTTCAATGTCTGACTCGTTTGTCATTGCTCAGGAGCCGGAAGTTATTGATGGAAATACCATTACTACCGTTCCTACTCGAACCAACGGTGACAACATACGCAATACGGCAGAAATTTCAGGTTCCTACGATTTCAGTGATAAACTCGGCTCAGAAATCCGATACTCCAATCGAATTTACAATTATGACGAGTCCGGTGTCGGAAGTCGATCGGCTATTCTAGACCGTATGCAACATTTGGTGGGACTGGACCTCCGATGGCAGGTCGTAGATGAAACCGTTGCTGTGCTCGGTTACCAGTATGGAAATATCCACTACACAAGTGATGATGGTCTCGATGCTGGGGATACTGTCGATGCTGATACCCGTGACAGTGATTCCCACTTCATCTTTGTCGGTATGGATCGACAATTCGGTGGTAATTTCAGTGCTCATATGAGAGTCGGAGCTCAATATACCGATTATGATGAGATTGGAGATGACGAGTGGAATCCTTATATCGATAACTTCCTGAGATGGGCATACCGGTCCGAAAGTTATCTGACCTTTGGAACTAGAGTCGCCAGAAACCAGACCGATGTTGCTCTGAGCCCCACCGGTCAATTGACCCTTGACCAGGAAAGCACGGTTTTATATTCAACCGTAAATCACCAGATCACGGCAAAACTGTCTGCTAATCTCATCGGACAGTACCAAAATTCCGAGTTTAACGGAGGGGCAGCCGATGGGGATGAAGATGAACTTTTCCTTGCCGGATTAAATCTCTCTTATGATATCAATCAGTTCCTGACGGCTGAGACAGGATACAATTACGATAAACTGAATTCAGATCAAACCAAACGTGGTTACAACCGAAGCCGAGTTTATCTTGGACTTAGAGCAACTTATTAAATAAACAATTACGATTTTTGTTCGTAAAGGGAGGCTGGAATAGAAATCTGGCCTCCTTTTTTTAACTTATGGAACTGTCAAATTCATCGAACAATCAACAAATTAACCGACCTGCATCCAAACTTCATTTTCTGGATTACTGGAGAATTATCCGTATCCGGAAGATGGTCATCATTGCCGTATTTCTTCTGGTGCTGCTCAGCACGACCGCTATCACCCTGATTCTACCAAAAACCTATTCCAGTACCGTTAGAATCAGTGTAGCCAAAGATGCCACGGACATTCCGGGCATGGTTGCCCAGCAGAGAAGTGATAACCATGATCCCTATTGGATCCAAACTCAGTTCGAACGCATCAAGTCTCGACAGGTGCTTCATCGGGTCGTTTCAAATCAGGTTGTCAATCTTCCGAATAGATGGTCGGAAAAATACAATGCCGGAAGAACGCTAACCACCGAACAAACCTATCAGATCCTCAAGTCCAAGATAGATACTTCTCCTACCCGAAATACCAGTCTGATCGAGATTAAAGTATACAGCGACAAGCCTGAGGAAGCCGCCGAGTTGGCGCAACTGATTGCGGATGAATACAAAGATCTTCGAAAGATTACCCGGACCCATTTGATTGAGGGAGCTCTTATCAAATTGCGAGAGGAACTCACGATCATTGAAAATCAGATCGACTCCCAGCAGACTGCGGTTGATCAACTCAGAGATGAACTGAAAATCACGGATGTCTCCATCGAGGGAATCCCCAGTTATGCCTTTCTTGAACCGGAGAATGTCAAACAAATGGAGGGTGCCAAAACCCGTGCCCAGCTGGAATACGAATTTGCCAAAGCAAGGCTGAATCTCTTGATTAATAAAACCCCTGAGGATTTGGAGGTCGTGCTCTTAACGATTCAAGCCGACCCGAACCTGGAAACCTTGCTGGCGGAAAAATATCAGGCACAACAGGAGTTAACTTCCCTTGAAGTGTTCTACGGACCGGAAAATACCGATGTTCAAAATGCCAACGCGCTGCTGGACAAGGTGAATCAGCAAATCAGGGATCATGTGAGAAAAATGATTCAAGGTTATGCAAGTATGGCCGCCATTGCATTGGACCACTCCGAGGCTTTGCAGATTAGACTGGATGAGGTCAAAAAAGAGGAGCGGAAAGCAACCACCAAATATCGCCCATACAGCCGGGCCAAGGAAAAACTGGATGAACTGAAGAAAATCAAGGCCTCTCTTCATATTCGTCTGCTTGCAGAGCAGGTTGATGTCAATATCCCCACAGCAGCCATTGTGGATATCATCGATCCAGCTGTGAAGAGCCTTAAACCCGATCGACCCAATATTCCATTGAATCTTGCACTCGGAATTGTTTTCGGACTGGTTGTCGGAGTAGGATTGGCATTCTTCATTGAGTATCTGGATACCAGTGTGAAAACCATTGATGATGTCGAGGCAGCTCTGCAGGCGCCGGTGCTGGGAGTCATTCCACAGAATGTCGGTTCATTACTGGATGAGGGACCCGATAGTCCACACGCGGAAGCTTACCGAGTGTTGCGGACAAATATGACATTCAGTCGCAAGGATCCCACCAAGAATTCATTGACTGTAGTCAGTGGGGGAGCCGGAGAAGGCAAATCAACCACTCTTTTCAACTTGGCGGTGGTATTTGCCCAGGAGGGCCAGAAGGTGCTCATCGTGGATTCCGATCTTCGACGACCCAGCATCCATAAAATGATGCATGTTACCAATTCCATCGGCCTTACAAACTACCTCTTAGGTCAGAATACCCTGGAGGAAGTGATTCAAACTTCGATCAACCCTTTCATGGATTTTATGCCCAGTGGTAAACTTCCAAGCAGTTCCATGGGTATCTTGAATTCACCTCAGATGAAGGAACTCATCAAGAGCGTGAAAGCTAGATATGATTTCGTTTTGTTTGATTCTCCACCGATCATGGGTGTCAGCGATGCGTCTATTCTAGCCAGTGAAGTGGATCTTGCTATTCAGGTCATTCAATATCGCAAGTATCCGCAAGCGATGACCATCCGTGCCAAGCAGATGGTTGAGAAAGTCGGGGGCAACCTCCTGGGTGTGGTGTTGAACAACATCAATATCTCTCAGGATGAGAATTACTACTATTACAGTGGATATTATTACGATTATTACTATTCACGAAGAGATGATGATGATTCCGATGATTCAAAAAAATCCCGGAAAAAATCCGGGAACTTGAAAAGGTCAGGTGACTCGAAAAAAGCCAGTTCCGCCAAAGGAGAGACCGCGGTGAATCTGAAAACGAAATACTGATAAATTCATTGAATGGATTCTCTTGTTGGTTTGTCCACCTTGTTAGTTGTATAGCTCCTATCCATTTTCATGAAGATGATTTTGAAATTCTGTAAGTTTGGTTTTGCCTGTTTTATTCTATTCGCATTAATTGGATGTGAAACAACTCCGCTCCCAGTGGTAAATGACGCGCCACCTCCGATTGGTGATATTTTGAAAATCGGTGATTCGGTCACCATTCAATTCACGGACGTCCCTCATCCTCCGGATTATCATCGAGAAAACATCAAGGAAGATGGCACCATTTCTTTACCGGGGCTTTCCGCCGAGAAGAAGTCCATTCAAGCCGCCGGGCTCACTCCTCAGAAATTGGAGAGAGCTGTCTGGGATCTTTATGTTCCCAGTATGTACAAGCGACTGACAGTGACTGTTACTTCTGAAAATCGATATATCTATGTCCATGGTGAAGTGGTTCTGCCCAACCGATATCAATACATTACCGAAATGACAGTAACTCAGGTGATTGCCACTGCTGGAGGTTTCACGAATTTCGCTCGTAAGAACAAAATCATCCTGACTCGCAAAGGTGGACACAGAATTGAAGTGGATTGCAAACAGGCACTGATAGACAGTTCCTATGACGTCTCGGTATGGCCGGGCGATACCATTACCGTAAAGCGAAGATTTTTTTAATCGAATGCTTCTATGTAAAATTCTTTCCGGTGAAATGGCGGACTCCCAGTTGGAAGTCCGCCATTTTCCGTTCCTGATCGGACGTTCTTCCGAGTCGGAGTTGATTCTAAGGGATCAAGGTGTTTGGGATCAGCATCTTCGAATAGATTTAATTCCGGAAGGCTACCTCCATTGTCAGGTGATCGGGCAAGCCATAGCAATGGATGACAAAGGTCAGTCGTTTCAAAATATCCGCCTGAATAACGGGCAAAAAATATCCATCGGTGAAACAACTCTCCAGTTCTGGATAAGTACCCCCATCCGGAAAGGAAACCGAATTAAGGAACTCATTTCTTCTGGAATCATCACTTTCATGACATTAATCCAATTGTTCTTAGTGTATCTCCTTCTGAGATAATTGAATGGGTTATCGATTACCCCCTACCTTGGCATCTATATAGCTTAATTTTAACCGATTCACATTTGATTTTCTGAAACACGTTGCTAAAATGCGACTTAGGAAAACCAAAAATATGCCGATGGGTACATTACGTGGTTGTGGAAAGGGTAAAAACACGAGTTGCATTGCAACAGCATCGCCTTTTAGTACGGTGGCTCGACACCACTTTTGACCAATAGGCAAACATGCTAGTCCATCTAGATTCAGGGGACTCATACCGGACATTAAACGAAGAAAAAGACATGGAATCAGGGAACGAGATATTACAATCCACACCGATCGTCTCTGACCCCGCTTGGTACTGCATCCAGACCCAACCGAAACATGAGCATGTCGCTGCGGCCCATTTAAAGCTCATCGAAAATGTTGAGGTTTTCGCACCGAGAATTCGTTTTCGACGGGCAACATCAAAGGGAGCTCAATGGGTGGTGCAATCCCTGTTTCCAAACTACCTGCTTGCCCGATTCGACCGTGCTTCGTTATCAGTCCGAATTCAGTATTGCGCAGGGGTTGCCTGCGTTGTTCATTTTGGGAGACTTTTCCCGGAAATACCCGATCAGGTGGTCGACGATCTAATCAACCACTTGGGAACTCAAAATATCTTTGAAGTGCCGAATGATCCAGTGCCTGAGCAGCAAGTGGAAATTACACAAGGTCCCTTTCAGGGATTTTCGGCCTTGGTAAAAAGAGTCTATCCAGAAAAAATGAGGATCCGTGTCCTGATGGATTTTCTGGGTCGGGTTGCAGAAGTGGATGTCGGTTATAATGATATTATCACACCGAGCTCACCAAGGGTGTTAGCCCTGAATTGATCTCTTTGTTTGGAGAACAAGTATTCGGTGTAATCAAACAAATCGAAACAGGTCGCGGATTTCGCCGTTTTTTCGGTGGAAACCAAAGGGCGGCAGCCCGTACCCCAATAAAGTTGGAGCGTTCTGTTTCAGCGCCCCGCTGATTTATCCAATGATATACTGATCGGCATCAAGTTTTCGGAAAATCCCAGGGGCTGAAATTGTCGGACTTGATGGGCTGGAATATAAG
>DUCD01000237.1:0-257 GCA_012959985.1 Verrucomicrobiales bacterium
CAATGACAGTTTGCACCGTTTCATCGCTCAATCCGGCCGATGTGTAGAGTCTTCTGGGACTTCGAATCAGAATCCGATCGATACCGTATCCGGTTTCCTCCAGCAATTCACGATCGGCACAGGATTCCATGTTTTCTCCGGAGTCCATGAGCCCGGCCGGAAAACTATACTCATAATCTCCGACGGGAACCCTGAATTCGCGTATTAAAAGAATTCGGGTTTCTCCTTTTTCCCGAACCAATGGAACAACCATGATG
>DUCD01000237.1:435-8422 GCA_012959985.1 Verrucomicrobiales bacterium
AATTCACCATTTGGCGGAAGCGCCGTCTTGTCGGATGCAAGGCACGAGGAGGATGTATCCCATCCCCTCATGGGGATACAATCGACGAGTAACGCCGCAGGCGGCATGTCGCCGGCCCGCCCCTTCGGGTTGGGGGGGATTTGGATTCTGGTTTTTTTGCTCCTCAGTCACAGAGCTTTGGCTTTGCTCCTTTGTCGCGCCTTGCCGGAAATCCAATTTGCCTCCAGCAAATGATGAAGTTGTTTTTGAGTCGTCCCTGAGTGAAAGTGCATTTATCCTTTGTGTTGTTCAGTCTGTCTGAATATCGGGAATGGTGTTCTTATTCCAGCCTAATGTATCTCTGACCTGGGCAAAATAATTGGTGCCTTTCAGGAAAGCCAAAGGTACAGAGTTCGGCGCGCGATGGGTGATCACTTCCATCCCGTAGCTCAATAAACATAACTCCATTCCGTCAACTCGAGCGACTGCTTGATCGTGGGTTCGGTTTAAACGGAAACTCAAGCGTTGTTCGGCATCCATTACCAGAGAGCAGTTGGTCAGAGTGTGAGGACAGATCGGAGTCAGGGTGAGTACTTTGGCTTCCGGACTGATGAGCGGTCCTCCGGCAGACAGGTTGTAGGCCGTGGAACCGGTGGGAGTTGCCATGATAAGGCCATCGGCCTGATATTCCGTCAGTGCCATTTCACCGACTGAGGTGGCCAGATGAAGGATGCGATTTGTCCGTCTCTCAATCAGGACTTCATTCAATGCCCAACCATGGGCGATGACCTGGTTGTCTTTATAAACCGAGACATCGATGGCAGTGCGTTCTTCGACGCGGAACTCACCTTGAAGGACTCGAGGCAGATTCTCATTTAAATCCATTGGAGATAGGCAGGTGAGAAATCCAAGATTTCCGGTGTTGATTCCAAGAATGGGAACTTTAGAGCGGCGGGCGCGGTGGGCCGTTTGGAGAACCGTTCCATCTCCTCCGCAAGCGATAATCAGGTCGGCATTGGTTTCATTCAGATCATTTAGGCGCTCCAGAATATCAGGTCGGCTGGAATCGAAGGTGTGGCGCCATTCGAACTCAATGGAATTAGAAATACAGGTGCTTTCCACGATCTCTTTCAATCCGGTCGGCAATTGACGAGCCGGATTGTGGATGGCAATTATTTTCCTGATCATTTCAATCTCTGGTAAGGATGGATTGCTGCCGATTTGTGTACATCAATATGACTTGATTATTGAGATACCGCAAGTTCCTTGAGAGTGTCGAACAGAGGAAGATTAGCTAGACATCCGGGTTGTTTTCTGTGTCAGGCCGGCTTTCAGAAATCGGCAGAAAAACAGTGAAAACCGAGCCATTTCCCGGTTCACTTTCGAGTTCAATTCGACCTTCATGGGCTGAGACGATGGCTTGGACCAAGCTCAATCCCAATCCCAAACCTTTCTGAGAGCGGCTCTTGTCAGCTCGATAGAGCCTCTGCCAGATTTTCACGTGTTCTTCCGGGGGAATTCCGATACCTGAATCCTGAATTGATATGGCACAATCGCGACCAGACTGCTGGATGGAAAAAACAACCTTGCTACCGTTTGGTGAATACTTCAGAGCATTATCGAGAAGATTTCCAAAGACTTGTCTCATTCTGGCGGGATCGACTTCAACGGTCACCGGGCTTTCTGAATTCATTTGAATCCGCATGCCTTTCTCCTCGGCGACATACTGGTAAACTTCCATTACATCCTGGACAAGTTCGTTGATTCGGTATTTTTGTAGAATCGGTTTCATGACTCCGATCTCCGCTTCGGTAATATCCATTAGTGTTTTCAACATGGTCAATACCCGATCGGACTCTTCGACACAGTCGGCAAGGGCCTCTTTGAGTTCTTCGGGGTTCATGCTGCCGGAAAGAGCTAATTCGGCGACGCCTCTCAATCGTGTCAGTGGAGTTCGTAGGTCATGAGCGACATTATCAAGAGATTCGGTCATTCCTCGGATCAAGGCCTGGTTTTTATCCAGCGTCCGGTTAAACAACCGCGCCAATTCCTCCATTTCATTGTCGGTCTGCCCTAAAGGCACCCGGGCGTTCAGGTTTCCGGTGTCGATGATGGAGCCGGCGGTTGTTACCATTTCGCGTAGAGGTCGCATCTCTCTGTAGGCTGAGATGGCCCCTCCAACGAATCCCACTAGAAGAACGGTCAGTAGAGTGGTGAAAAAAGTTCGGCGAAAGGGTTGGAGAAGAGTTTCCTTATTGTTGGCAGACCGCCCCACTTGGAGGATGGAACCATCTGCCAATCGTCTCGTCGTCAATGCAAAATCAATTTCGTCGTTTTTGGGGATGCGGAGGAATTGTTCTTTTCCCGTGAAGTCGAAAAGTTTCTTATCCGAACCATCGAAGTCCAACCAATCCTCGGGAACCTTGGCGAGAATCACAGAGTTCCTTGTACTGACCAAACGTAGGTAATAACGACGATCCGGGTCGATTTGTTCTTCACGGGTTATCCATCGTCTCAACTCCTGAATACCACCAATCTGATAGATCATCTCATATTCCCTGCTCTGCAGCTCTACGATTTCCTGATCTTTGGCGATGACGCTTCGATAAAGCATCGCGTAAATCGTGAAGTAAAGAACCATGGAGGCGATGGCAAAAAGGGAGGCATACCATGCAGCCAATCGGAATCCGAGACGGTAGCTAATGTTCCTTCTAAGGTTTTTGAGGAAGCTTGAGGACATATCCGATTCCGCGGAGGGTATGGATTAAACGCGTAGTGAAACCTTTGTCAATTTTGGAACGGAGGCGATGGATCAGTACATCAACCACATTGGTCTGGGGGTCGAAACTGTAATCCCATACGTGTTCCAGAATCAAGGTCTTGGTGACCACCCGCCCGGCATTTCTCATTAGATATTCCAACAGAGAATACTCTCGATTCTGAAGTTCAATGCTTTGATCTCCGCGCGTTACTTCACGGGTAAGAAGATTCAGACTGAGGTCGCCTACCTGAAGTCCGCTCGGTTCGCTTGTTTGAGAGGACCGACGGATCAATGCTTGAATCCGTGCGAGCAATTCTGAAAAAGCAAACGGTTTGGTGAGGTAATCGTCACCCCCCGCTTGAAGCCCTCTGACCCGGTCTTCCACAGACGCTTTGGCGCTGAGAATGATTACCGGCATTTTGTATCCTTCATTGCGAACCTTGCTCAGGAGATCGAGTCCATTCAATTTCGGGAGCATAATGTCCAACACGGCTGCATCATAATCGAAGCTTCGTATGAAATCGAGACCCTCCTCTCCATCCTGGCATCGATCCACGGCAAATCCGCTTTGCTTCAATCCTTTTGTGACAAAGGAAGCAATTTTGGCGTCATCTTCAACAACGAGAATTCTCATGAGATCCTGTCTCTGCTCTACGGTAGGGCCGGCTGTCCCAGCGTGCCGCATATTGTAAATATGTCTCAGCACACCGTATAACAACACATTACCTGTATTTTGAAAATGCGCGAAAAGAGGAGGACTGTAAAAGGAAATCCCTCCTTCGAATACAGATCCGAAGGAGGGTCCATGACGTTGAGATCATCCAACATCAAGATCAGCGACTACTAAATACTTAGATCCTCCTTGGCTCCAGATTTTCAGAAGAATCTTTGGCGTTCCCATTTTTTCACTGATTGTTACTGCATCCTCAGCGTTTTCCACTAATTGGCGGTTTATGGATTGGATGACATCACCGGGACGCAGTCCAGCTGCGAATGCGGGAGAATCACGGTCTACTTCCACGACGACGGCTCCCTCCAGATTCCTCGGTGTGCCGAATTGTCTGCGAAATCTCAAACTGAGGTCGTCTATAGTGACACCCGAAAGTGAGTCCCGGGAGTCTCTCCCGGTTCTGCTCTGCTGGGCTATGCCTTGATCATCTGTCTTGACAGCTAGGTCGACCTTGACGGTTTGAATCTTACCTTCCCTAATGATCGTTAGCTCAATGGAATCATGGGGACTTGTCTGGGCTATTTTCAGTTGCAGCTCACGGTTGCCCTCGATCGTTTTCCCATTGTACTTCTGAATGATGTCCCCGGATAGGATTCCAGCCCGGTCGGCCGGGCTGTTTACTATTACTTGGGAAACTAATGCTCCGCTCGATTCCTCAAGGTCAAACATTTCGGCGAGGTTCTCAGTGACATTCTGTATATAAACTCCTAGGTAACCGCGAATGACTTCGCCGTTTTCAACCAGGCTTTCCATCACATTCCGTGCCAGATTAACCGGTACAGCAAAGCCGATCCCATTGTTGCCACCCGATCGGCTTAGAATGGCGGTATTGATTCCGATAAGTCGTCCTTCAGCATCCACCAGGGCTCCCCCGGAATTGCCGGGATTGATCGCCGCATCCGTTTGAATGAAATCCTCATATTCCATGCCAAGGGATGCCGAGCGACCCATGGCACTAACCATACCCATGGTGACCGTTTGCCCAATACCAAAGGGATTGCCTACGGCGAGCACTATGTCGCCCACTCGGGTCTGATCGCTGTCAGCAAGGGTGATGTGGGGTAAATCCTCCGCGTTGATCTTTAATACGGCGATATCCGTTTTGGGGTCTTTCCCTACGACTTCAGCTCGATATTGTTTCTTTCGCCCCGTCAGAGAAACATGGATGACGTCGGCTCCGTCGATCACATGATTGTTTGTTAGAATGTAACCTTCTGGCGAGACGATGACACCAGATCCTAATCCTTTTGATTCAGGGGTCCGGAGTTCCGGCATTCCACGTCTTCCCGGGTGCGAATTTCCAAAAAACTGTCGTAGGGAAGGGGCTCTCTTGAATGGCATCTCCCATTGATGAATCCTCTTTGATTTTGTTTCGGTGTAAACCATCACAACGCTCGGGGAAACCTTTTTGACTACTGCAGAGAAACTGTTCAGACCTTTTCCGACACGATCCAGTGGTGTTTCATTAATCGTTACGTTGACCTGAGGACGTTTATCGAGACCTGTCAGTTTAACCAAGGCATCGAATGCCTGAGTGGAACCGGCCACGATCATGGCTAGGCATAACACCACCAGGGGTGCTCTGGGTAAGATTTTGAGCAATTGACTTTTCATGATAATTTCTTTTGTTATATGTGGCATCGTTGAATGTTCGATTTGAAATGACTGTAACACCACAACCTCTCCCGTTCCTTTCCTGAGCATTACAAAAAAGTAATGTTCAGCTTAGGAACCACTCAAAAACACCTCCTGCCCAATGATGAATGTATTTTTGAGGGATCCTCTGGTAGGAGAATGAATGGAAAACAGGGGAATAATCCGGATTTCTAATTTATCACAACAGTATGAAATACAAATGGAACCTCTTGCCCCTGATTATCCTGTCTCTGATGATGACACAAACTGTCTCAAGCCGAGTTGGAGAGAATTTCGACCATCGGCATGCCTCGTTCAGTAATATACTGAGGACATTCGTCGAAGAGGGGAAAGTGAATTATGCCGGTCTCCTGAAATCTCCCTATGCCCTTGCCGGATATCTCGCGAAGTTGGCTGCCGTCAGCCGTTCCGATTACGAGGGATGGAATCGAGATCAGCAGTTGGCTTTTCTGATCAATCTCTACAACGCGGCAACCTTGGGGCTGATCGTTGATCATTACCCGATCAAAAGTATCCGTAAAATCGGCTTTTTTCCGTTGGCAGCCTGGAAAAAGACAATTGTTCGAGTTTTTGGTAAAAAAATCAGCCTGAAAGAACTGGAAAATACATGGATTCGAGAGGGATTTGAAGTTCCGGAAATTCATTTTGCTCTGGTCTGTGCTTCTATTGGATGTCCCGTACTTCGCAAGGAAGCCTATACGGGGAATAACCTGAAACAGCAACTGTTCGAACAGGGCGAAGCCTTCATGGCTGATGTTTCCAAAAACCGCATTGCGGTGGACAAAAAAAACACCATTTACCTCTCGAAAATATTTGATTGGTATCAAGAGGATTTTGGTGAAAACAAAACGGAAGTGATCAATTACGTCATGCAGTTCTACAGTGATGACCAGAAGCGGAGATTGGTTCCTTCAGAAGGGGAAATCAAGGTGATCTATACTGATTACGACTGGAACCTGAATTCGCAATAATAGGCTCATCAGAAAACCCACCGCAGAATTACATTACATGCCGAAATCAGAAAGGCGGCAAAAAAAGTGGTGGTGACATCCTTGATCTCAAAGTCTTCAATCATCTTGTCGGTGATGAAAAGGATTACGGCATTGAGAACAAATATAAAGAGTCCGGCAGTGAGAAAAATTAAAGGCATGGATAGAAAAGCAAGGAGCCAGAACAGAAAAAAATCAAGAGTGCTCAATACCAATGAAACCACAATGGCCGTTCCAAAGCCTTTCAGTTTGATTCCGGGCAGAACTTGAGCCACCACAAAAATGGCGATCGCCTGGAGTAATATGTGCCATAATACTGTCATGATGTCGGTCCAACCATTACCAAGTAGTATGGCACTGAATTGAGTTTTTTTCTACTTCTTTTTAAGTCCGGTGGCTAGTCCTGCGGCTAACATGCCGGTCGCGGGGATGGTGCCTGTCATGAAGCTCTTGAAGGAGACGATTTCTTCCTGTACCTGCCCAGACCAGATTTCAAACTGGCTTTGAATCACGTCCCAGTGAACTTCAACCCAGCCGGTGTAGGAAAACATGGCGAGAGTAATGAAGTAAAAGCCGCAGATAACCAATGCCAATTTGATGAAAGAGCGGACGGCAAAGCCCATTGTAAACCCGACAAAGAATCCGAAACCACCTTTCAACATGAAGGGGGCGTAACCGTGCAGAGATTTAGAATCGAACTTGTAAGACTTTGAATTCTTCCCGACAATGCTGGTTGAATTGGACTGATTGGATTCCTCGATGTCTTCCTGGGCGAAGGACATTCCCGGTAACCCTTTGATGGAACTCTTACCTTTTTCGGAAAGGGTAGAGGCGCTTACCCCCCGGGATTGGTATTCAAGAAAACCACCACCCAATGTCATCAGACAGGCAATGGAAAGAAGCACAACCTTCCATTTTGAAAAGTGATAGGAATTGATCCCGAATGTTTCCCGCAATGATGGAGAACTTGAATCCTCAGTCGGTTGCGTATTATCTCCACTGTTTTTCTTGAATCTCACTAATAGCCACTATTCCCCCCACTCGGAGTAAATGAATGAATTCTAGGATGATTAACCGAAATTGGCAACCAAATTGATCTCCACCCGCTATTCCAAAAATTGATTTCAAGCTCAAATATCAGGTCTGAAAGAAGCGGATTCTGAGAATTGTGCTATTCTTATCCCTGAGATGCCGATTCTAAAAAAGCAGAGTTTAGAGAAATCAGAAAGAACACGCGGGTTTACCCTGATTGAATTGCTGGTGGTGATTGCCATCATTGCCATCCTGGCGGGTTTGCTGATGCCCGCGCTTTCTTCAGCCAAAGGAAAAGCCAACGGAATTAAATGTGTCAGTAATCTTCGCCAGTTGGGTTTGTCCATGACTTTGTATTCCGATGATTTCGAAGAACAATTTCCCCCACGGATCAGTGGTCAAGATAATTGGACCGGTAAACTAAAGCCCTATTATCAAAATGCCGGAATCCTCAAATGTCCTTCAGATCGTTTCTTCTCCGACAGAAGCTATTTGATCAATGGCTGGAACGATTATTTTGAAAATCATCTTTCAGAAAAGGATTACCAAACTTACTTAAGTTGGAAATGGCCATCGGGAATGAAGGTCTCTTCCATTCCGAACGCCACCGAAACTGTCATTTTTGGCGAAAAAAAATCGGAGTCAGTCCATGTTCATATGGATTTTTCACAGGGCAAGGGCAATGATCTGGAGGAAATTGAATATGGACGGCATGGCTCCCGAGGCAAAAAGGACACCGGTGGATCGAACTTTGCGTTTGCTGATATACTCTTACGCATCAAGTTTTCGGATTTAAACCTCGGAATTCTTCACAAACTTGATGCCGGGCAGAACAGGGTA
>DUCD01000237.1:8465-22519 GCA_012959985.1 Verrucomicrobiales bacterium
ATACTCCATGAAAAGGTCCCGGTTCAGCGCCCCGGGCTTCAGGAAATCGCCGGGACTTATATTCCCGTAAAGTGCCAAAAGTCGCTTACTATTTGGAATCTGTTGGTTTGGCTGATTTTCGAGGGTGACGCTTGTTAGTTGACACATTCTCATTTCCCGATTAAGTCCTTTCGTCATGCTGCGTGCTAAAAAATATTTTCTGTGTGAAGCCTTTGCATTCGCTGTTTTATTCATTCCAATCCTTGGGGTGAATGCTGATGTTGAGGTCCATGAAAACTTAAGTAATCTTGCTTTTTCAGTGGGTGAATGGGTGGCTGAAATTGAGGTGGAATCAACTGCCTATAGGTTTGAAATATCCATTCAACCGGCTGCGGCAGGGCACATACTGAAGGGTGATCTTAAAGTGTTTGCCGGAAGCGATCTCATCTCTCAAAGTACGGAAATCTTTTATTTTAAGCCTGAAAGTAAAAAAATATCCGCTATTTCATTTAATTCAAGTGGACGCAGATTCGAAGGTGATTTTAAAAAACAAGGGGGTAAATTTGTGCGTAAATGGGTGGGAATCGATGAAAATGGAAAGAAGATATCCGGCGAAAATCACCTTGAAAAAATTGATCGAAATTCCATGATTTTTCGGATGACAAATATTCATCGAGGCCGGACTAAATTGCCCGATCAACCGGTTTTGAAGGTCCGGAGAATTCATCCACGCTGAATCCCGTAGTGTATAAATTCGGTTCGTACTTAATCGATTGAAAATCCGCGACGATGGTAAAAGCAACTGACTATCATTCAGGAAGATGGACGGAGCAGACTGGGGGGTCCCACCGACGCTTAACGAGTACACACTGTTCCTCGCGGCATCGATCCGCCGTTTTCCTTTTCTAATGGAGTGTATGAAGTGACTGACTTATCAGGTAAAAAGGTTTTGATTTTCGTTGGCAACGATTACGAAGACAGGGATTGCAATACCCCAAGTATCGTCTTCTGGAAGCCGGTATTGCCGTGGTCGTTGCTGGCGAAAAAGCCGGTGCCACTTACAAAGGTAAATATGGTTACCCCCAGTTGGCAGACCTCACCTTCGAATCGATTGATCCCACAAACTTCGACGGCTTGATCGTTCCCGGTGGCTGGATGCCTGACAAACTGCGTCGCGATCCCAACGTTCTATCGATCACTAAACATTTTGCAGACGAAGGTAAACTCCTCCCGGCAATCTGCCACGGCGGTTGGATTCCCATTTCTGCAGGTGTGATGAAAGATGTCGGTCAGACAGGTTCCCCCGGCATCAAAGACGATTTGATAAATGCCGGCGCCAAATGGGAAGATGCCCCGGTCGTTGTTGATCGTCATTTTGTATCAAGCCGTCGCCCCGATGATCTGCCGGAATTTATGAAGGGTGTGCTTGAAGTGCTTGGCGGCTAATGTTACGCGGCGGTACACCGGTGATGAACTCGCCTGCGGCATTTACACAGAACCGCTAATCATTGTGCCCTATTTATTACGCGCGTCATACATCCGTATCAATCCCCCGGCCACATCATCACAAGCCTTGGCCGCTGCTGCGCCACCCTGGTTGCATGCAATCAGCACCGCAAAGTCACGCTTCGGCACTATCCAGACGGTGCAGTAATTCATCGTATTGCTGCCACTGTGCGTCAAGACTTTACCACCGCCACCCCATGGACGGTCCAATGATTTCCATCCCATTGCATAGTTGCCTTCAAACGGCGGCGTATGCAGGTTTTGATAAGTCGCTTGTTTAATCAGGGCCTTCTGACCATTGACACCGCGCAGTTGATCAGCAATGAACTTCGCCCAATCTTCCATGGTGCAATGCACTCGACCCGCAGGACCCAGAACAGGTGGATTGTCAACCAACGGACCATTACTGCCAATCGGCTTGCCATTTTCCCCATGCGGCCAGGGCTGATCAATTTGACCAAGCGTCCCCAAACCGCCAAAGCCTGCACTGCTCATACCAAGGGGCTTGAACAACTTCGCTTGTATGACATTATTCCATGACTTGCCGGTTATCTTTTCAATCACACCTCCAGCGATAATATAGCCCCAGTTGGAATACAAATACGTGGAACCCGGCTTCGTGTCAGGTTTGACTGAGAGTTCACATTTCATAGTAAGCTCTCGTATCGCTTTAACATCAGTCCCTGGATACAAACCATAACTCAGGTTTGCCTTCAACCCGGCTCGGTGCGAGAGTAATTGCAACATCGTGATTTTCTTAACCTGAGCATGCCACTTCCTGCTGCGCTGCGGAAAGACTTCTTCCAATGTCGTTTCCCATTTAAGCTTGTCGGCATCAACCAGCATACCGATCAACATCGCCGTCATTGATTTGGTGTCAGACCCCAGATGCCATTTGTCCTGTAATGTGACGCCAACCGTTTCACCTTTTTTGCGATAACCTGCAACAGCTGAAATGGTTTTTCCATCGCTCGTCACTATAACACCCGCCAAAGCAGGCACATCATGTTTTACGATCATCTGAACCAGAATTTTTGCGATGCGCCGGTCACCTGCCTGAGGAACTTCCTGTGCCAATATTCCGCTGCACACAAAAACCAATGATAAAACAATCGCAATACATTTATAAATTTTGATCATCAGATAAATCTCCCGTGTGATTCCATTATCACCATCTGGCCAACCTTTGCCAAGTCATGTATACCAAAGCTGCCCTAATTGCGTTGTTCATTCGCAAAACAGACGACCTTTAAGAGACAAGAGGCCCTCTTGTTGTTAATAGGAATTTGCTTGTCAGGCATTTTGTGAACATGGGCGTTGAAAATTGTTGAATTAAGAAATACAGCCTTCACTCACCTCAGGAATAGGCTGAGTCACCTCGGCCAGGAAGTCCAAGGGTTCATAAACCTGAAAGTGGCGCTTGGAACACGCCAATAGATCCTCGCCGTCGGCTTCGGGAAATCGGCTCATCGGGTTGTGGCTGCTTTTGTAGAGCGCCTGAGCCGCCTCAGTCACATCGATCATGCATGCTTGACTGAAAGCACAGACTTGAAAGTATTGGATCAGGCGCTGAATGAATAGCTGCCGGGTCACCAATTTCCAAACCCATGCTTCGGTCCACAGTGCATCAGGAGTGTTTCCAGCAGCTCATATTGCTTAGAGGGCTTTTTTTCTTGAAAAAAATCGTTGAACGTCCAGCCTGATCGTCTGCCTCAACCGAAAATCCATGATTTTCTTACATAGACCTTATGAACCAACTAGGGCAAAAAGGGCATCATCACTCGAGGCTTCGCAGCCACTGTTCGGCTAAATCCAGGATTGCAGGCGCCTTCACCCTCATTGAGCTATTGGTCGTAATCGCCATTATCGCTATCCTGGCCTCCATGCTCCTGCCCTCCCTCGCCACCGCGAAAGGCAAAGGAAGACAGATCAGCTGTCTGAGCAACATCAAGCAGTTGCTATTCGCGACCCAGATGTATGCCGACGACCAGAAAGACGACACCTTTCCACTGATAGAAGATTCCACGAGGACTACCTGGCGCGTTTTACTCTTCAAGTACGTGGCATCCTCGCTACAAGTCTACGACTGCCCTTCTGAGCGTGAGGATCGTTACGCGGACGCTCCGAGGCGATATGCGGGCGTTCGAGACGATAGAAAATGGGGCAGTGGCATTGGAGCGGTTAACGTCCACTGGGAAAGGGGGGGCGCCCAGCCCCCATTCGGCTGGAGGAGTGTCGCCAAAAGCGGCAGACGATCTTTGGTGGAAAACCCCTTGGAAACGATTCTCTTTGGAGATGGCAACAGTGACGGTTTCGGTCTCTGGGGTGAATATCGATGGTGGATTTGGAAAGAGAACTCGCCGAACAGGGCAGGGTTTAACCGGATTGATGATCAGGATCCAGGCTCCAGGCGTCACAACAATCGGTCCAATTACGGCTTCGCGGACGGGCACGCCACCCTATTGGACCCGAATGGAATCCCGTGTAACGAGGATAAGTGCTGGTGGTCTGTCGCGGCGGATCCACATAGGTGATCGATGAATTCGAAAGTGGTAGTGATCCTCTCCTGTGTGGCGATTTTGATTGCGGGATGCGTGCTGCTCTCCCATTGGAACCATCAGCACCCGCCCGCTGAAAAAACGTATTTCTACGATCTTAGCGAAGAAGAACTCTTCGCGGGCCCTCTGGTCGCGATCCCGCCGATTCAAGGGATTAATGATCTGGAGCGGGATGGTTTTCGAGCAATGGTCATTTCCTTCAGCGGTGATTCCTCAGACAAATCCGGTCGCATAATCGCCTATATAGAGAAATACTCCGATCAGTTCAAGCAACAGGTTGAAGCCAAGAGACGGGGAGAGATACCCGTGGTGGGCACTCGCAAGATAGGTCGAGGTGCCGCTCAGGCACACACCTTTGTCCGCCGCCTCACGGACGCGCAATGGTATCCGAGGACCTCCCCCGAGGCGATCAAGATCATCGGGGAATGGCGAGTGAAGGATTCCAACGGAAAGTATCCGGTGGTTTGCAATCCATAAGATGAAGTGTGAGGCAACGGGGTTTACCGGGGCAGGTCCAGGGAAGACGATTATGCGGGTTTGGGAATCTCATTATGACTTTAAATCTTCTGTAATCTGCGCCTAAAACGATTTACGCCTCTTCGGTTTGCCTTGAACTAATTCATTAGCACAAGTTCCCAACATGACACCTCTCCTCAATTCCCTCGTTCCCATTCTGGTATCAATCCTCACGGTAGCGGTCGCTCCGTCGCTGCAGGCAGAACCGGAGAGAAAGGTGATCACGATGGATGATTACGGTCTCTGGCGCGTCGTTTCTTCGACGCAACTCAGTGACGATGGCAGCTGGATGACCTACGACTACCGCAAGCCTGAAGCCGACGAGGATGCGCCCGATGAACGAAAACTGCAGATCAAACATCTCACTTCAGATCAAGTTTACCAAATCCCCTTTGCCATCTCCCCGGCTTTTTCGGATGATTCGAGTTGGGTGGCCTGCAAAATTGATCTGGATCGCCAGGAAGCGAAAAAGCTCAAAGATCAGAAAAAGCCGGTCCGACAGAAAGTCGAACTGCTCCATCTCAAATCCGGTGACAAAGTCACGTGGGACAATGTCACCTCTTTCACCTTTTCAAAAAACTCAACAGGTTTGGCTATTCGGAAACCGAAAACGAAAGGTGCTGAGCACGCTGGAAGTGATCTCATCCTTCATGATCTCAAGAGCAGCCTCGATCACCATTTCGGCAGCGTTTCCAGCTATCGATTCAATAAATCCGGCACCCTTCTGGCCTACACGCGGGACGCAGCCGACAAGACCGCCAACGGTCTCTATGTCCTGAATCTCGAGTCCGGACTTCGGATTCCTCTGGACCAGGATGCCGCAACCTATAGCCAAATGACCTGGGATGAAAACGGCACGGCCCTCGCCGCCCTCAAAGGGAAAACAAAAGAGGGATTTCTCGAAAAAGAAAATCGTCTGATCGCCTTTACCGCCCTGACCGAAGGCTCCTCAGTGAGCCACGAACTCAATCCGACAGAAAACCTCGATTTCCCCAGGGACATGGTCATCAGTGAAAAGGGGCAGCTTTCCTGGAATACAGGCACTACGAAGATCTTTTTTGGAATCAAGAAGCAGGAGCCGGATCCTACAAAGAAAGAGTCTGAAAAAGACCGTGACGTGGGCAACAAAAAAGGGAGTAAGAAATCCCCGTCCTCGGATCTCGACGTCTGGCATTGGAACGATGTTCGCATCCAATCTGTGCAACGAGCTCGGTCAAAACGGGAAAGGGACTTCACGGATCGCTCAGTCTATCATCTTGAGCTGAAACAGTTCGTCCGGTTGACGGATGAAACCATGAAGAAAATCAGCATCACACGTGATGGAAAATGGGGTGTGGGCCGCGACGAGAGACAGTACATTCACGATTGGAAGGCGTTGAAGTCGGATTATTTCCGCGTGGATACCAAGACCGGCGAGCGCTGTCCAATGCTGACCGCTTTGAGGCGGTCACTGGGCCTGTCCCCAGACAGTAAACACTTTGCCTATTGGAAAGATGCAAACGTCTGGGTCTATCATCTTGATTCCGGAAAGACCCTTAATTTAACCAAGGACGCCCCCGTCAGTTTTGTCGATCAGGAATATGACCACCCTGACGAAAAGGCATCCTATGGCCTGAATGGCTGGACCAAAGACGGCAAAGCGGTCATCCTTAATCATCGATACGACCTGTGGCTGCAGCCACTCAATGGCGAACCGGCAAAGAACCTGACCGGCGGTGTGGGCTCCGAAGGTGAAATTCGTCTGCGCCCGGTCAGACTTGATCGCGACGAGAAATTTATTGACCTGTCCAAGCCCATCATCCTTTCTGCTTAGGGACAATGGACCAAGAAATCCGGCTTTTACCAGCTCGATATCGGCGAGGAAGGAAGTGGATCCGGCAACGAGCCCCAACCACTGATATTCAAGGATAAATCATTTGGACGCTTGACCAAGGCCAAACAGGCAGATCAGTACCTGGTCACGATCCAATCCTTCGCTGATTCCCCGGATTATTACGTCGCGGAAGGCACCTTTTCCAACCCACGGTGCATTACAGATGCCAATCCACAGCAGGCAAAGTACCGCTGGGGGAAGCGAGTTCTGTTTGATTACGCCAATAAAGACGGTGTGCGTCTCCAGGGGGCGCTTGCGGTTCCCGAAAGCCGAAAGCCGGATCAACGACTGCCGATGATCGTCAGCTTCTATGAAAAAACCTCGCAGTATATGCATGTCTATGAAAGACCCCGTTATGCCCGGACCTCTGCCAGTCACCTGATGGAGACGGTCAGCAAAGGCTACCTGCTCCTATCACCGGATATCCACTTCAGAACTGGGGCGACGGGGGATGACATGCTCGAATGCATCGAAGCTGCGGTCGACAAAGCGGTCGAACTGGGCTATGCCGATCCCGGACGCATTGGACTGTGCGGTTTCAGTTTCAGTGGTTACGGAGCGGCCTATATTGCGGCCCGGTCCAAAAAGTTCGCGGGGGTTATTGCCGGGGCCGGTGTGATGGATTTGCCAAGTGATTTCAATCACCTTTGGGGCTACTTGGTGGAAACCAAGAAAGGCTCAGGAAATAACGCCCATCAATATGACCAGTATGGACAGGGAAGAATGGGAACGGATCCTTTTCGGGATTTCGAACTCTACCGAAACCAATCTCCCGTTACCCATGTAGAAAAAATGACCACCCCGCTTTTACTTCTGCAGGGTGAGGCCGACAGCACCGTGGCCTGGATCGAAGCCGTTGAAATGTGTAATGCCATGCGATTTCATGGGAAGAATGTCATCCTGTTGTCCTATCCTGACGAAGGACACGGTCTTTCCAAGCGTGCCAATCGAATCGATCTGACCCAGCGTATGCTCGACTACTTTGATCATTACCTGATGGGCAAACCCGCCTCAGACTGGATCAAATACGGTGTCCCTTTCCTGGATAAGCCAAAACAGTAGAAAAATACCTGCCAATAAAGCAGGGGGAAAACCCCGTCCGCTCTTCCAGCCGTTTTTATCCATTAACTTGGTGAAAATAATATTACAGTCTACGCCCGTAGTAAGTATCCGGCATTCATAGTCGTCCCCTGCTTCGGTCACCACTCCCTGAGCACGTCCATCCTTGACCTTGATTTTTGCAATACCGCTGCTGGTGAAAATATCGACTGCCATCGATTTGCTGGAGGATGCAATACTGTTGGACAAGCCTCCCATGCCCCCTTTCATGTAGCCCCTGACTCCTCGGACTCCGTTGCATTCACCCATAACATGATGAAATAGAACGTAGGCGGTCCCGGGAGTTGCCAGACCGGCATTGACTCCGATGACGGCGTCCGTTGCCAGAGTGACTTTCAGTTCTTCGCTTTCGAACCATTCATCTAGCATGCCCATTGCCGAACCGGTCATGAGCCGGGTCACTGTGGCCCAATTCTTTTTCAAGAGGGGTTTATTTTTCCAGTACCTTGAATCGATGGCAGAACGAAAGCGGGGAATCGCCCAGGCACTTCACCGCAGTCCAGACCGCTGCCGCGTTTATCCAACGCGCTCTGATGAATCTTCGGCAGGTTATGGACTGTGTGCGACAAAGTCGCCGCTTTGGATTAGATGGGATCGGGGGAAATCCGGTCCGGACGGGGATGATTCGTTACGAAAATTCCGAGTCCTAAAGTTCAGCCTAATCACTTCCCGCCGGGGCAGCGTTCGTCCAGCCCAATCCCAAGCCTACTTGCTACTCCCTGTTTTTATTTTGAATCCGGAGTGCAGATAACCGGGTAGGATCCTCCGGCACTTTTTACTCTCCATTCTCCGACAATATGGGTTGCTTCCGGACTGTCCATTGTGTGCCATTCTATTATGTCAGAGCGACTGACAAAAGTATAAGACTGAACGGTGCCTCTCCCAATGTTGGCGGGTTTTTCCTCTTGGTTCTTCAAAGCGGTTTGTATGGCCTCCATTTGTTTTTTCAGTTGAGGCGAATACTTTTGAAGGTAGGCGATTTTCCTGGATTCCGGATTACCGCACTCTCCTTCCGGGGCAATGACAATGGCGCGGACGCCATCCAATTGTTCATCGTTCATACCCTGAATGGGGGGGAACAATGATTTGGATGCCACGAACAGCTCAGCTTCACTCAGATCGTAAAAATAAGACTGAGGTTCCCGGTCTTTCGAATCTTGGAAATAAGATGAAAAAGAAAAAGCGGCCATGCATAAAAGCACCAGAGCAGAGACCAGTTTGATGATATCGGATTTCGGCAACGGGTCGGACATGGATCGTTAGGAAATAAAAGACGGTGCATCCGTCAATGATTGGGGGTTATTAGCTTTTAGTCTTTCCGGATGTCGGCAGGTAGATGGCGGAATCAATGGGGATCGATCGCTGCCGACCAGAAGCATTTTTCTTCATGGCATGGGATTTTGGCGGGATCCTGAAGTCGAACACTGCCATCTGCAAAGGCATAGTTGGATTTGCCATTGTGTCTTTGAGCTCCCGGGTCATTTTGGAGAACACGGTTAAATCCGGGATTGTTGGCGCCGCCAATTTCTTTCCAGATCCACCAACGATCGTTGGGCCAAGGGCCGAAATCGCTATGGCCGTCTCCAAATAGAATCATCTGGGCCGCCGATTGGACCTTGGACCATCGGCATTGGTTATTTTCGTAACCCAAGGGACGGCCGAAAGGAGGTTGGGCTCCTCCGCGTACCCAATGCACGTTCACGGCCCCGATTCCACTGGATATCATAATTTCCCCATTGATGAATTTTCCAATTCGATTGGGATTTCCATTGGAATAAATATCCGTTTTTTCGGAAGGGCAATCATAGACCCTGGCGTTTTTCCCGACGATGGTGAAAAGATAGGGTCGCCAACTCGACTCGATGGTGGCGCGCCGACCGGGAATTGTCTCCTGGGCCTGCATGGGGGGAAACCAGTTGTCGTAATCATCGGTGTACATCTGAACGGCTAGGGCCAGTTGCTTCTGATTGTTGGTACAAAAGATTTGCTGCCCCTTGGCCTTGGCCTTGCCTAAAGCCGGAAGAAGCATCGATGCCAGAATGGCTATAATGCTGATCACGACCAACAGTTCGATCAGCGTAAATCCGGTTTCTCGATCCGGTTTCATAGCTTCACCTTATTCGTTGAATGTTACTCTGAAGGAGGGTAGGGAACCTATCCAGTAGGCGTCTTTATGTTTTGGCCTGCGGGTTCAGTGCTCTTCGATCTCCGGAGATTAATCTTTGATTAATCGGTAGTAGGATTCTTTCTGATCCGCTGGTTGAGTGGTTGAACTCTGACCGGCATCCCCGAGGTTCTGCCAATCCGGGTTATTCAAGCGCTCTGTTTGCTGTAGGCGGATGCCGGCGCCTCCTTGCCACGATAAAGTGACTTCACCACCTGATTTCGAAATGCTGAGTGGGACGGGCTCGCTGACTGACTCATCGATACTGTAGATTCCGAAGTTGTCAACCGCCCAGTACCAGCTAAAGGTCCCATTCATGGCAACGCGGAATCGGACCCGCGCCTGGTTGTCCGCCTGCTCCAGTCGAAAGAGTTCGTATCGTTTGGACGCGACATCGTTGTCATCAATTCTTCCGCTGATGAATGGCGCGAGATTCTGACTCACTTCCGCCCCGATAAAGGAACCGAACGTTCTCCCGACTTCCGTCTGGAAGGTTTCTTCGTCGTAGGCCACGGCAACGTCATCATGCTCCGCATTGAAGGTGGCGACGGCATCCACATTTCCCTGACCATCCGTCACGATGTCTACAGCGTCCATCAAGTACAGCACTGGGAGCCAGGTTTGGCCTCCGTCGATGGAGTATTCAAGACTGGCGGAATTGTCCTGATTCTGCTCGTAATGACTGTAAAAACCCAAGTGAATGTCGGATTGATTGCTCAGGTCATAATCCCTTGTCTGGAGGGTGGTCGCGAATTGGGCGTCGCGCGCCGCTGAATCCGCAATTAGGAATTTTCCTGAAGGGTATTGAACGGTGCCGTTGACGACCACGGTCGGGTCGGAGCCCGGGGCCTTGTCAGTCCAGTAAGGGCTGGTCTGCCATCTTTCCAGGGTGACGTTTGCCCAACCGGCATAAAGGGTGGAAAACCAGTCTTCGGGGTCATCGACGTACTGGATGGGATCATTGGGATCGATGTAGTTCTGACGCGTCCAGCCTTCCGGAAGCATGAATTCGTCTAGATTGTCGAAGTTTTCGTAATACAGCGGATCCGGAAGATCGATCGACGTGTAATCCTGAACGGTGAAGGAGCCTTCATAACTCACGTCATTGGGCGGAGAAGCATTGTCCATGAAACTCAGCTGGTAGTTGTGAGTCGAGGCGGGCTCCAGCACACCCGTAACCTGATAGCTGACTTCATGCCCTGATTCCGCTCCTAAAGTTACTTGCTCCACCCTGACGCCTTCGACCGGCTCACCATCCAGTTCCAAGCGAACTGTATCGGGTTTCAATGAAGTCTCCCCTGACTTGATGGTGAATTCCAGAAGCGGTTGCGGATGGATGTTGATGTCACCTGGCGGTACGGAGGCTTCAATGACCGTGGGCACTCCGCCCGGTGCAATACTATAGAGTCCGAAATTGTCGATCGCCCAGTACCAGCTCCAGGTACCGGTTTTGGCAATGCGGAACCGCACCTGATTGTTGTCGGCTCCCGGAATACGGAACATTTCAAATCGTTTGGACTCGGTTGAGTTGTCGTCGACGCGGCCGCTGATGAAGGGGGCGAGTTCCGGAGACACTACTGCTCCGATATAACTCGCAAAATCAAATCCATACTCCACAAACGTCGCATCATCAAAACCGACCGCAATATCGGTATGTTGGGCAAAAAAGGTTTCAACTGCATCGACATTCCCGTCCTCATCGGTGACAATGTCGACTGCATCCATCAGGTAGACCACCGGCAGCCAGGTCTGCCCCGCGTCCACGGAGTATTCCACAGATCCGAAACTGTCCTGATTCTGTTGGTAGTGGCTGTAGAAGGCGAGATGTATGTTCTGGTGACCGCTCAGGTCGATGTCGGCTGTTTGTAGAAAGGAAATAAAATCCGCATTGCGCGAAGCGGAGTCCGCCACCAGAAAGTTGCCTGACAGAAATTGATTGACGCCATTGACTAAGACTTTCGGACTGGGGCCGAATTCCTTGTCCCCCACCCAGTAGTCACTCGACTGCCAACGGTCCAGGGAGACGTTCACCCAGCCTTCGTACAAACTGGAGGTAAAGTCATCCGGAGCTGCCTCGAAATTCAATTCCACTGAGTAATCAACGACTGACCAGCCTTCCGGTAGAGAAAACTCAGCCACGCTGTCAAAATTCTCGAAATAGATCGGGTCCGGCAAAATAATGGAATCGGCATCAATGGAGAAGGCAACGGTTGCCAGTACGGTATAGCCATCATTCTCAAAGAAACGAGCTTCGTAATTGCCATTCTCGGGCAAGCCAGCTTCAAAATTGAGGGTGCCGGATGCCAGGCCTTCATTCCCGGACTGGGTCCCGTCTACGTACTGCCAGATGATGGAAGGGGAATTGGGAGACCCTGCCGCATAAAGTCCGACCCAATCCTTGGGGTTCGCCGGTCCTTGGTTGAAAGTGACCAGGATGGGGTCTCCCGGAACATAGGTGTTTTTGTCTGTGAAAACCGTCGAACTGGATAAATCGACGACGCGCAAGGTCGTGACCGCCAGTAGCGTGTAGTCGTCGTTTTCTAAAAAACGGACATCATAGTTGCCTTCTTTGGTCAAGCCATCGGCGAAAGTGACCGCCCCCGATGCCAGAGCAATTTCCCCATCCTGGGTCCCATCGACATAGAGATACGGATTGGTGGCCCATTCATCACTGGACACCCCTTCCGGGAAAATAGCGACCCAGTCCAGGAGATTGGCCGGTCCGTTATTGAAGTTGACCACGATGGGTTCTCCCAGATCATAAATACTTTTATCCGTGGAGACAGACGGGCCGGGTTCCCCCACGCTGAAGGCGATGTTGGCAAGCAAGGTGTAGCCGTCGTTTTCGAAAAAACGGACATCGTAGTTGCCCCCTTCGGGAAGTCCCCCGACAAAGGTTAGAGTGCCGGCTGATAGGCCATCCGCCCCGGATTGAGTTCCGTCCACATAAAGCCAGACGATGGAAGGCGAATTCGCAGTTCCCTCCCCATACAGTCCGACCCAATCCTTGGTATTTGAGGGGCCATTGCTGAAGGTTACAACGATGTCTTCACCGGCATCAAAAACCGTTTTTTCAAGGCTGACTTCCTGAGCAAGGATTGAGACAGCTGAAATTGAAAGGGCGAACGCTATCACAATCAAACGAGTGGATCCGGATAAAATCTGGATTTGGAGTTTTCTCATGTTGATGGATTTAAGGCTCTTAAGAGTTCTATAGAGGAAACTCCGCTTGTCAATCCCAATCAACGGATAGAGGCCCTTTCCCGAGATTGGAATTGACGATGTCTCCGCAGGGTCAAAATCGATGGTCCTCGCGGATTACGCTACGGATGGTTGGATTGGAAACAAGATCATCCAATCCAATGCTGAATAACAGGATTGTGAGGGAGTAATCGAAGGCCGGAGCCTACTGGGCGGAATGTTGAACTACTATCACCGAACAGTCGCATGAAAAATGGTTGTATTCAACTTTTGGGACATTACGGTATCTTGTCCTGATTCCCTTTGGATTTTTCGTGAATATTCCGACTGGGTATCCTCAAAAGATGTTGGATATAGTGATCGGATCACGAATTCCTGAATAATTGATTTTATGAGCCCGACTAAGTTTTTCAGAAGAGTCTCTCTCTTCTTTGCCTTTGTATTTCTGTTGTTCGCGATTTTTCTGGGCATCAACCGAAGTAGTAAGAATAATCAGATTGATAGGGAAATACAAAAACTCAAAGTCGCGGGTTTTCCAACGAATGCGGAGGAGTTGGATGCCTGGTACCGAATCGATTCCGGTATGAAGAATCCAGCATCAGCAATACTGGAAGCCATTTCTCTAAGGTCGCAGGTCAAATGGAATTCCACCAATATGCCGGTCGTGGGTCGGACCAAACTACCGGAGAGCGATCAACCGATTCCTGAAAATCAGATGGCGGAAATGAAGCGGTATCTGGCTGCCAATCAGGAAGCCCTGAGCGGATTGATCAAAGTTCTTGAGTCCAATCCTCATATCGCCCGATACCCCATCGATCTCAGTAAGGGACCCGATACAAAGCTGCCGCATTTGGCTGGGATAAAATCCGCCGCTCAACTATTCAAGGTGAATGCTATTTATCAAATTGAATCCAAAAACAATCAGCAGGCAGTCGATTCAGTTCTCAAGTCACTGATTCTCGCCAGGACTCTGAGAAAAGAACCCATCATTATTTCCCAACTGGTTTGCATCGCCATTCAGGTTATTTCTGTTTCTACCGCGGACCAGATCATCAATCGCGGTTCCGGTTTTACCATGGATCAGTTGGAGCAATTGAAACAGGCGTTTGCCGATGGAATTTATCCGGATGCTGTGATC
>DUCD01000237.1:22553-23390 GCA_012959985.1 Verrucomicrobiales bacterium
GAAATGGCAATTGGACTTGAGTTGTTGCTCAATTCTTCAGGGCAGAATCAACTGAACGCCTATGGTAGTGGGGTCAGAACGATTCCGATGGTAAGAATTGGCATGAGTCTTTACCGAGGCTCTGGATTGTTGCAGAACGACTGCTTGTTCTATCTTTCGCAGATGAAACTAACGACGGATAGCATCGGACTTTCCTATCTGGAACGATTTGAAATGGCCAACGAGTCAAGTGATAAGCTCGAGCGAACAATGGGGGATTCGAGCTGCTCAAAAAGACTGCTGCTGATTTCACGAAGGGTCCTGCCGGCATTGGGGAACGCCATTGGAAAGGATCTGGAATCAATCGCCGCGTTGGAGGTTTCCAGCACTGCCATGGCAGTGCAACAATACCGATTGAAAAACAACAACCAGTTCCCCCGGAAAATGAAGGATCTTGTGCCTGATTTCCTGAAATCCATTCCTGAAAATCCTTTTACCGGCTCTCCGATTCAATTTCGGATTCGACGAGACACGGGTTTTGTCGTCTACAGTGTCGGAATGGATCTGAAGGATAATCAGGGTATATCGCGCGCTGTAAAAAAGAAAACTGTTCGGTCCTCGAATCGGGAATATGATCTGACCTTCACCCTCAATTGGTAGTATCGCGAGTCTCCGCCAAACCGACTGCCACACGGTTGTTGAAAGGAAAACGTTCTACCGGAAAGTTCTTGGATTCAGGGGCCGGTCGAATTGACTGGTTTAAAACCGGTCATCAATTCCCCGATCTGGCCGGTGAGGATCTGTTGGCCGGTCCCAGGCGTAACTTCCAGATTTTCGAACCGTTGGATTTCCTGGCCG
>DUCD01000238.1 GCA_012959985.1 Verrucomicrobiales bacterium
GGTCAAGGATTCGAAATCCAAATCTCCAGAGAAAGGTTCTCCTGTCCACTCCGGTGGCAGAGAGGTCTCGTCACTCTTCACAGTTGAGGAAAATGGACTGACTTATGGAATTCGATTTGATGCCGGATATTCAGTGGGACTGTTTCCCGACCAACGGCAGAACCGAGCCCGTTTGCTTCGAAATGATTCAGGTCTTGGTGACCGGATTACTCCAAAGCCTTCTGATCCATCGACCCTGCCGATTTTAAATCTGTTTTCCTATACCTGTAGTTTTTCGGTTTGTGCCGCAAGCATTGGATGGCGCACCTTCAATGTGGATCTCTCCAGGAACTACTTGAACTGGGGGCGTGAAAATTTTCGCCTTAATGGTTTGGATCCTGACTCTCATGAGTTCATCTTCGGGGATGCATCCGATTGGTTGGGTCGATTTGGTCGAAAGAAATTGTTGTTTTCGTTGATCGTTCTGGATCCTCCAACCTTTTCGAGGGCTCGGAAAAAGGGGCACCATCAGGTGAGGAAAGGCTATCCTGAGTTAGTGAGCCTGTGTTTGAATGTTCTGAAACCAGGAGGGATCCTATTGGCCTGCAGTAACGCCGCAGAGTGGGAGCCAACTAGTTTTGTTGAGGCGGTGCAAACTGCCATCACCGATGCAGGGAGAAAATCAACCGGTTCCCGTTTTTTCGGACAACCTCCGGATTATCATTCCACGAGGAACGAACCGGCAAATCTGAAAACCCTTTGGGTTCGTGTGGATTAATGATTCGGTTTTTTAAATAAAGTTCAAATTGGAAACAGAATATGAGTGAGCTGATTCTCACTGACGAATTTTTTGCTGAAGCTGCCGGATGGCAGGTAATGAAACGTGCCCGTGGATTACTGACCAACGGTCAAGTTATCCGATCAGAGTGGAAGGAGCCACTATTGACGGGTGTGGTTCGTATTGAGTCCCGAACATTTCGGGCCGGCTTGAAGATCAAGGACCGCATCAATATCGAGAATATCTGTCCTTGTCGCGATTCGAGGGAATGGGGCACGATTTGTGCACATTCAGTTGCACTTGGATTGCATTTTCTGCGTCGTGAGAAAGTCGAAGAGTCTGCTAAATATGTCAGTGTCTCATCCCTCACATCCGGAGAAGGCGGCACATCCGGTAAATCTTCTTCCAAAGTGGATTCAGCGCCAGGGAGGAATTGCCTGAAAACGACACTTCAGGAAGCGGGTGGGGGGGGGCTTGCCATGAAGATTCATGTCATCCTGCCACCGAATCTACGGATCGCGGTCAGCAAAGGAAAAATGCTTGTCTGTCTGGAGGGAGAAACTCCCGCAAAACGATTACCGTTGAATGTCCTTCCCAAGGACAAGGAGTATTCGGTATCGGAGGAGGATGAACGATTGCTGAAAACCATCGAGAAGATGGCGGATGGAGTCACTCCGGGAATGTTGATGCTCTTTTGGCCGATCTGCTGGATACGCTTGCCGGCCATCCTCGTGTTACCAGCGGGAAAACCAAAGCAGTCCAGGTGAGTTTGGATTGTCCTGAGTTGTCTTTGCATGCCGGGCTTTGTGATAACGGCGAAATCAAACTTTCGATCAGAGGTTTTCTTGAGGATCCATTGCTGATCCGTGGTAGTAACTTATGGATGCTTCAGGATTATTCCTTTCTGCGTTTGCCCGTTCCGGATTCTCTATCCGATCTGCTTTCCGGAGAACAGGTCATCCCGCGATACGAAGTGCCTGCTTTTCTCAATGGAGATTACAACCGTTTGAAGAACGAGTTTTCGCTGACTTCAGATTTTGAATTGGACCAATTTGACTGGAACCCTATGGAGCCGAAGATCGTATTGGAGTTGAAAGGCGGATTGGCTCAGTTGGCCGGAAGTATTCAATTTGTCTATGGTTCACGCGTGTTTCAATCCGGAAAGAATGCCGAGGATTCTTCTGCCTGGTTTCCCGATCCGGATTCGCCCACCGTCTATTCCACCCGAAACCTTTCCTGCGAGAAGAGAGCCATGGAGCGGTTGAGGCGAGTAGGATTCAGCGCCCCCGACGCCCAGAGTGAATTTGAGATGTTAGGTCGACCTACTGTATTGAGTTTTTTTGCCGGAGAGTATGGGCGCATGTGCCGTGAATGGGAAGTGAGTCTTGAAGAAAGACTGCATCGCAGCACGGAGAAGAACATCGTGTCCATTGAACCGAGGTTTGAAATCAGAGCCTCCGGCGAGCAATGGTTTGAGATGGATATCCGTTATGTTTCCTCGGACGGGCAGACGTTCAGTCAGGTGGAAGTTCAGGATCTGCTTCGAAGTGGAAAAGGTTATCGGCCAATGAATGACGGTCGGATGGCGATGATCGATACCGGGGCGGTTGAAGAATTTCAGGAAGTCCTTCGTGACAGCGCCCCAATGCAGAAGGACGGAACCTATCGATTCAGTAATGCCCAGGCGGGATTTCTTTACAATAGTCTCAAGGAGAATCAGGCTTGGCGTCTGGATGCCTCCGCAGACTGGAAAAATCGGGCATTGATTCAATCAGGTGAAATCCAACCTGATGTTCCGGATCTGGGCAAACTGAATGATGTCGCCAGGCCTTACCAGAAAAACGGCATCGGTTGGATGAATTTTTTGAGATCCAATGGGTTCGGTGGCATACTTGCGGATGAAATGGGACTGGGGAAAACACTGCAGGCTCTGGCCTTTCTGGCAGTTGTTAAAAAAATGTCATCGAAGGAAACACATCTGCCTTCTTTGGTGGTGTGTCCTACCAGCCTCGTTTTCAACTGGCAGGCGGAGGCGGAAAAATTCACACCCGAGTTGACGGTTCTGGCTCTCAACGGCACAAATCGACATCGCTTGTTCTGTCAAATTCCCGAAGCCGATCTGGTCATTACCAGTTATGCACTGATCCGAAGAGATCTACCGAAATATGCCGAACTTTCGTTTGATACTCTCATTCTCGATGAAGCACAGCACATTAAAAACCGGGAAACCCGGAACGCGCAGGCCGTGAAATCGATCCGTGCCGGGCACCGTCTGGTGTTGACCGGAACGCCACTTGAGAATTCCGTTCTGGATTTGTGGTCCATCTTCGATTTTCTCATGCCCGGATATCTTAGTACGGCCAAGGATTTCAAGGAACGTTTTGAGTTGGCGATCACTCATGAAAAGGACGGTAACACACGGCGGCGCTTGGCCCGACGCATCAGACCGTTCCTGCTCAGAAGAGAGAAATCCGAAGTGGCGGCTGATTTGCCGGAGAAAATCGAACAGATCAGTTTCTGTGAATTGAGTAAAGACCAGAAGGCTTTGTATCAACAGATTCTTGAAACCGGTCAATCCCAGATTGGTCAAGCTTCAGGAGACGGTTCAAATCCCAAGAACCGAATGATGGTCCTTCAAACCTTGCTCCGCCTTCGTCAGATCTGTTGCGATTTGCGCCTGTTGAAGCTGCCTGACCTCAAAACGAAGAATCCTTCAGGAAAACTGGAATTGTTCGAGGAACTGCTTGAGGAAATCCTGGATGGAGGGCATCGGGTTCTGGTCTTCAGTCAGTTTGTCAAGATGCTGCATCTCATCCGGACAAGGCTCGAGGAGCGGGGAGTGCCTTACAGCTATTTGGATGGCCAGACCGGAAATCGCAAAGCTGTAGTGGATGTGTTTCAAGGTCGATCGGATATCCCCGTGTTTCTAATCAGTCTCAAAGCAGGTGGATTAGGGCTCAATCTGACTGCCGCCGATACCGTGATTCATTTTGATCCATGGTGGAACCCGGCCGTGGAAAACCAGGCAACGGACCGGGTTCACAGGATCGGACAGACCCGGGTGGTTACCAGCTATAAAATGATCGCCCGCGGTACGGTGGAAGAAAAGATTCTC
>DUCD01000239.1:0-286 GCA_012959985.1 Verrucomicrobiales bacterium
CAAACCGGGTGCTTCCCTATCGGATCTTCCTTCCGGATTGGTAGTGGCGACCAACAGTAATCGACGCAGTGCCCAGATCAGACACTTGAGGCCGGATTTCAAGGTGATCCCGATTCGGGGAAATGTCGGGACACGGTTACGAAAACTGAAAGAGAATCCCGAGATGGATTTGACCATCCTGGCGGCTGCAGGAATGAAGCGGTTGAATATTCGGCTGATGTCGGACGGACGGTTGAAAGGTACAGCCGATTGTGAGCACCTCACGGCAACGCGGATGCAACCTGAT
>DUCD01000239.1:296-3867 GCA_012959985.1 Verrucomicrobiales bacterium
CATGGCCAGAGGCCCTGCACCCACTTAAGGACGCCCAAAACGTCGTATACGTATGCAAACTGCGAAAAAACATCAATAAACCTCGGGCGCCAGGCACCCCGTTTTCATTTTGTCTTGAATCCTGCCGAAAAATATGTGACAAATTAAACCATGCCAACACTTGGAAATGTGTTTCAGCGGAACGTGCCTTCCTGGAACAAATGGGGGGAGGATGCCAAAGTCCGGTTGCCGCTTACGCTAGAATAGTCGGACATCAAATCCACTTGAAGGCAATTTCGTTTCTGGATGACATGGTTCAAGAGGGAGAATCGTATGGGGATCCCAACAATCCTGTCGATTTGGGTTTTAGGCTGGCATTGGATCTTAGGAAACCCAAGGTTGAAGAATAATTTAATTTCAGCTATTTTCAAAGCAGTTCAGGCCACCAGTTATCATTCTGCGGCAAATTCATGGGGTCGATTGTCTTCTCCCTGAGTACCGACGCGGAAGTTTTACGGCCGAAATTGAAAAGTAACTAAAAAAGGACGAGTCATGATATCAAAACTATGTGGTACAGTTCTATTGTCGATCGGCTTTCTGATCAGCATTGTAAACGATTCTCACGCTTTCGTTGATGATTTCAATGATGGAGACGATTCTGGGTGGACGCGGTTCGATCCGGTCGCAGGATTGGGCATCGCTCCGGAATCTGAATTTACTTTTCCGGATGGTGCCTATCGGATGGTTTCTTTCCCCCCGGCAATTGGCGATGCCGGACCGGCACGCACCTTTGCCTTCCGCGAGGATCAGGAGTTTTCCGATTTCTACATCGCGGTTGATGTTTTGGATTGGAATAATAATATTAATCAGGCTTTTGGCATTTTTGCCCGGACTGAAAATGTGGGTCTTGGCCAAACCACCGGATATATCTGTAACTATGACCCTAATCAACGAGGCGGTCGTCCAGGAGGGGAGTTTCAAATCAACCGGGTTACCGACGAGGCGGCCAGCGGCACCTTGGCAAGGGCTGGCATTAACTTGACGCCGGATCGCAATTTCCGATTTGTCTTTACCGGAGTGGGCCCTTCCTTTACCGCCTCGGTCTATGATCTTGAAGACCTGACTCAGCCGATTGTAACGATTACTGCAGGCGGTGAGGATGATCGGGCAACCACTTACACTACCGGTGTCGTCGGATTGTTTAATTTTTATAGGGATGACTCAACCGATCCCATCGGGATTCCCGATATTACCTGGGATAATTTTGTTGCATTGGATGCACCTCCGGTTGACGTTTCGGCGCCGGCGGCTCCTCATGGAGTCCCTGCTACCCCTCAGGTGTTCGCTCGCACCCCGGTTTCCAATGCAGCCTTTCATCCGGCAGAAGATGGAATTCAATTTAGTCTCGGTACTCTGACCGATTCAGGTGTGGCGGCCGATGCCGTCAAGATGCTTCTGAACGGCCGAGATGTTACTTCTCAATTATCCATTGATGACACGGATCCACGAATCAAGGTTGCCTATGACGGCTTGGAGGTGAATCAGGTGTATCACGCACGAGTTGAGATGGAAAGCAGGCAGGGAGTTCCTGCCGTGCATCAATGGTATTTTGATACCTTCACTCAGGAATTTATCGATGGAGAAGAGGTGACGGTGATTGAGGTTGAGGACTTCAACTACCAGGCCGGTCAGTTTCAGAACAATCCTCCACCATCGGGGTTCACTTTCGAATTTGTGCAAATAAACGGCAACGGAGTCGGATACCTGGATCTCCCCGGTATTAATGGAATTGACTATTTTGATTATGAGGAAACACCGCCGGCCGGAGGAACTTCCTACCGACTTGAAGATTTAGTCTCTACTCAGAGCGAGTTGGGTGGGGAAGATATTGCCCCCTCACCGCCACCGATTATGTTCGACGTGTTGCGAGCCAAGTACGAAAGCACAGGAGTGCCGGAGTATCAAGTCTGGCAGACGCAAGCCGGGGAATGGCTCAATTATACCCGGGATTTTGAAGAACAAACTTACCTTGTTTATCTTCGAGCCGCTTGTCGAGTTCCTCAAACCATTCATTTTGACCGAATCACAGGTGATCGCACCGTGGAAAATCAGACCAAGGAACCGATCGGTGTCATTCAAATGCAAAATACCATCACTCCGTTAGTCAGTCGGTTTTTTCCTTTAACGGATGAGTCCGGAAAAGTTCTGAGCATTTCTCTTTCGGGGACAGAAACGCTCCGGATGACTCTTGGTGGCGAGGCACAGGACTATAAATTCCGGACCACAGCCTATTTGAACTACCTGCTCTTTATTCCGTCTGTTGCATCCTCGGATCCGGTGGTCGTTCTGGAATCATCAACCAATCCAGCAGGAGGATATCAGGATCAAACAGATGCACTGTTAGATTCCAATGCGGGAACATTCACATTGGATCTTCCTCAATCGAATCAGTTTTATCGATTGAGATTGGAGAATTCTGATAATGGAACACTCAGGATTGACAGGGTGTTCAAGTCGGCAGCGGATCCGGAATTGGTGATTAAGTTTAATATCCAGTAAGGAAGTGTCAGGTTCGTTTATTTTGTGAATTCATGAGAAAAAAAGGTAAGGCGATCCTAATAGGTGCTGGTCCTGGAGATTCCGGGCTCCTTACCCGCAAGGGAGCCCAAAGGTTGGAAACAGCTGACGTTGTTATTTATGACGCTTTGGTCCAAAGGGATCTTCTGGATCTGGTTTCTCCGGAAGCCTCTGTTCATTTTGTTGGCAAACGATCCAACCAGCATGCGGTTTCTCAGGAGAAACTCAATGAATTGCTGATCAAAGAGGCTAAAAAAGGGAAAGTGGTCGTTCGCCTGAAAGGTGGGGATCCTTTTTGCCTGGGACGGGGCGGTGAAGAAGCAGCCGCCTTGGCGGATGCGGGCATTGATTTCGAAATCATCCCCGGTGTTTCTTCGGCGATTGCTGTGCCCGCCTATGCGGGTATCCCATTGACCCATCGCGGTTCGGCATCCGGCTATGCTGTTGTTACCGGCCATGAAGATTCATCCAAAAAGGAAGAGCCTGTAGACTGGCAGGCCTTGGCCAAGTTTCGCGGAACTCTTGTCATTCTAATGGGGGTAAAACGAATTCGATCCATCGCAGCTTCACTGATCAAATATGGTAGGAACCCCGAAACGCCAGCTGCGTTGATTCAATGGGGCACCATAGGGCGACAGAAATCCCTTAAAGCCACTCTCTCAAGTATTGCTGAACGAGTGGAGACTGAAGGGTTCGAGGCTCCGGCGGTGATCGTCATCGGTGAGGTCGTGAAATTTCACAAGCAGTTGAGCTGGTTTGAAAAACTTCCCCTGATTGGAAAACGCATAGTGGTGACACGGAGCCGAAATCAGGCCGACGGATTCTCCATGTTGTTGAGGGATTCCGGCGCACAGGTCCTGGAAATCCCCACTATCCGAATCGAGATTCCCCTTAACCGACAGGGAATTGTCGATGTACTCCTCAGCTTGAATTCCTACGATTGGCTTGTATTCACCAGCGCCAATGGTGTCAGACGATTCTTCGATTTCTTTTTTAAATCCTTTGACGATATTCG
>DUCD01000240.1 GCA_012959985.1 Verrucomicrobiales bacterium
TCTGACATTTTAAAGGAATTCAATAGAATTGGGCTGGAGTCGGCCCCAATAAAATAGAGTCAAGTGGTATCGGTAAACATACAACCTCCTCAGATCAAGGCTAACGCCAAGTCTGAATCCGGTTTGCCGAATCTCGGACGCGGTAGCGGCAAACTTGGCGATAAAGCCAAATTCCTGGAGTTCCTGCGCCCAAAGAAAGACCCGAAGAGCCGGCTGACCGCAACGGATGCACAATCAGTCAGCGGTTCTCAAGGCACAGCAAAAGGAGTTCTGAACGGAACCAAGCCAAGCCGCTCCTCAGTCGTTCGCTCGAAAAATAGGCCAGGCCAAGCGGAAGCCAAGCCTGCCGGCATGGCGTCAAAACACGCCGCCGTAACCAAAAGGAAATCTAATGTGCCAGATGACAGGGGAGGCCCTGTTGCAGCGCTTGGCCAAGCGCAACAACAGGTTGCAACACAGCTGGCGGCAAAGGTTTCATTGGCGGGTAGGCCCAAGAATTTAAACATATTAGAAAGCACAACGGCTGATGGCCAATTAAAGCCACATGAAGCCAGCTTAAAAAAGCAAGCGGGAAAGTTAACAAAGTCGATTAAGGGAACTGCAAATGGTCATGTGAAACCAGTTAAAACCTCAACGGTTCCAGCAGCAAAAATCTCCTCGAAAATTGAACCACAGAGTTTTACGAAACCAATTAAGACAGCGGTTGATAGCAGCAACAACTCACTGGCGGCGAAAGAGGGTTTAGGTGGGGGTGGATCTAGAAAATTTAATGCAGGTGGAGCGAAGAACCTGGCTGAGGCAGGCACGGCCGGAAATAATAAACCGGCAGAGTCAATCGACCTGTCTCGACCCAAGGGGCGGGGAATTAGGCCCAAAGAGATTATAGACCATGGGAGGAGGTCTGCACCGACAACCGTAAACGTAATTGATGCGCGGGGAGTAGGGAGCACAAAAACAGTTCAACATCGAATAAAGCAGGAGAGGTTAAGCGGAGAGAATGCTCCAAGAGTGTCAGCGTCACAAGGTGCTCCGAAGGTCGCTACTGCCGTTAAACCCGTCACGGTTCAAGTCAGGCTAAAGTCATTTACGCTGAAGGAAGGACGTGCTGTTGCACAAAGGGGCATGCGGATGCCGCTCAACAAGGTCGCCCTCAATGCTTCCAAATCAAATTTAACGCTTGTTCAGCCCCCATCTTTGACTGCCACTAAAAAGAGCCGTCCTTCGAGACAGGAGCTTCAAGTTCAAAATAACACATCAGAACCAGTTGCGGTAAAGAGCCAAAACAGCGGTAATGTCAACCCGCCTTCAACACTCAAGCCCAAGCACGTAGCAGTTTCAAAACTGCAAGCTGCACATCCGTCTAATACTCATCAACCTTTTGCGAATATTAAAATAGATCCGCTTGGCCAAGCGCGAAGCAACGGGTTGACATCTGAAACTGGCTTGAGGGTTTCAAAGGGTGCATCAGTTAATGTGGCCGTGAGTCCGGAGACAAAAGGGGAGAAGTCCGGAAGCCTGCTGAAGCCTGCGGTATCTCAGAAAACAAAGGTCAATTATAAGGCGCATTCAGATCGCGTCTCGACTTCATCCGCTGGAGAACTGAATGGGAAGAGTGAAGGAGTTGAGGCAGCCAAGTACAAGACTTTGACGACAGCCGGGGTAGCGGTGGAAGGGGATAACGCCAGCGAAAAGAATGGAATCGAATTAAACCGGTCGGCACCGAAGCCCATTGCGCGTCACTTGGGGTTTCAAGCCAATTCTGTTTCCGATGCAGACTCTGAAAAGGAGACAATTAGACAACTGCCTCGTTATCAGGGTAATGGCACAAATCAGGACATTGTATCCACAGTGGTTGCTTCATCACCAAAGTCTAAAACGGGTGAGGTTTCAAAGCTGGTTTCTGTATTACAATCGATAACACAAGCCGCAAACACAGTCAGTCCAGCCAAATTTAACAATCGAGGACTGAGTCATCAGTCATCTCTGATTCAGCGAATACAGAAGGCTCAAACTCCATCAACCACCCACCCTCTGACCGATGGGGTAAAGCTGAAAAACCCTAACAATAAAAAACCTCAAGCGACTATTAATCAATCGTTTGTGACACAGACGTTAGGGGCGGTGATAAAGTCTAAAAACCCCCAACTCAGCGCTGGAACTCAAACTCGACCAACTCAACGCAGGCTGGAGCAGTCCATAGCATCCTCGAAGAAAACACAAAGAACCGGCAACGTTGAAATCAAGTCCGCTTCCGGTGGCATAGAAGCTGCTTTTTTGAAATCCGAGATGAACTTGACCGGTAAAACGGAGCTTTCAAACGATGTCCTGAGGCAGAACCTGCCTCTTGGGGAATCTTTTGTATCCGATGGGGCCAAGAGTCATGCGTCCATAGCGGCCGAAATGCTTGAAGCTGGACGATCGGACTTGAGTCACATCAAGGATGTCGCAGTTCGCAACGATTTGGCCAATCGACTGAATCAGATGGAAGTTGACTTACAGACCGTTCAAACCAAGTCGAATCAACCGAAAGGACAAGCTGCTGCAAGAGCGATTGTGTATCGGGAAATAATGAGCGCGGTCGAGGCGTTTCGCGGCATGAATAACGCTCGATGGGCGATGACCATTGAACCTTTTGACAGTCTGCGGATTCAGTTGGATCTGCGTATGACGAATTCTCAACTTGTCGTGCAAGCTCGGTTGGATCGTGGGAGTCAGGCCCTATTGAGCAGCGGGTGGAGTGAGTTGCAGGCTTCATTGGCGGAAAAGGATGTAGACTTGAAATCGTTAATCACCAACGGTCAAAAAGAGAATAGCGATACCTTGTTCAACGGGAAGAATGGGCGGCAATCCGATGAATCGCAGCGGGGAACTGAATCTTGGTTTTCCGATGAACTCGGTGAATTGATGGCAGAATTTGAAAAAGAGGCGCAACAGCCACGGAAGGCTAAGCGCACAAATCGAAAACCAAGGATGGCGGATGCAACCTTCGAGAGTTGGGCTTAACAAATGATTCCAGGACTTAGCCCCAACAGTGACGTCAGGTACAGTACCCTTGAAACAGGGATGCAAATAGAATATAGCTCTGCCAAAAAAGTCCTGAACCAGGATGATTTCCTCAAGTTGCTTATTACTCAATTTTCGACTCAAGATCCGCTAAATCCAGTGACGGACACCGCCTTTATCTCCCAAATGGCTGAATTCGCATCCTTGGAGAACGCCAAGGAAACTCAGTCTGAAATTTCGTTAATCAGGCAGCAAAGCGCGAATCAGGAGGCCATCTCCATGATCGGAAAAGAAGTCGAACTGCTATCAGGGGATGACGGGGTAATATTCGGGAAAGTGAGTAAGGTGTTGATTGATTCTGATGGCCCCAAACTGGTTGTGGAGGGGTATCCTTACGCGCTTGACAAGGTAGTCGCTGTCAAAAATTCATTAAGTATTTCGGAGGAGTCCCTCAAAAAGGAGGGCTCAAATTAGAGGGCTCAAAAAAGTTTAGGAAAATAACAAAAAACTAAAATGATACGATCACTCAATACCGGCGTCGGTGGAATTAGAAATTTCCAAACCAGCCTGGATGTAATAGCGAATAATCTGGCCAACCTGAACACCGTCGGTTTTAAGGGCGGGCGCGTAGATTTTGCTGAGGCTCTTACGCAGACTATTCGCCCCTCTACACCTGATGAAGGAAACACCAGTGGAAGCTCCAGTGTCGCTGTTTCCAATGGTGTTGCAACGAACTCTGTGACAACAATTTTTGGTCAGGGGGCTATCAAT
>DUCD01000241.1:0-9740 GCA_012959985.1 Verrucomicrobiales bacterium
ATTCCAAGTTTCTTCAGACGATTATAAACCGCTTTTTCTGCGAGTTCCGGGCGATTGCAATCCCTGCTCAAGTGCCCGAGGTAAAGATTTTTCAGACCTTCTCCGGCGATCTGTTCGACCAGATCCGCAGCGTCATCATTGGATAGGTGCCCATGACGGCTGATGATTCTCTGTTTCAGGCTCCAGGGCCGCCGTGTATCTTCTTGAAGCAGGCGGAGATCGTAATTGGATTCCAACAAAAGCACGTCCGCCTTGCGTATTCGATCCACCACCATACGGTTGGTGTGCCCCAGATCCGTCAGGAATCCGAATCGTCCGCATTCTGTTTCCAGCATGAATCCGACGGGGTCGTTGGCATCATGGGGGATGGAGAAATTGTCGACGCTGACATCTTCTAAATCAAATCGGGAACCGGTAGTGAAAATTCGGAATTGGGGCTGGTTTTTCAACCTTGTCTCCAAGGCTTCCCGGGTAAGACGATTGCAATAAACCGGTGCATTGAGGTAACGGCAGAGAGAGGAAAGCCCTTGTGAATGATCGGAGTGTTCATGGGTTATAAGAATCCCTGTCAGGGACTCTGTGCTACGTCCGATTGATGCCAGACGTTTTCGAATCTGGAGGCCGCTTAAACCCGCATCGATCAAAAGGCGCGTTTCGCCTACTTCCAGATAGGAGCAGTTACCACTGGAGCCACTCCCTAATACCGTAAATATTCCTGACATGCAGCCACCATAGAAAATAGAGGAATCCAAGCTCAATGAATAAATCAATTCGCTACTCAAAAAAACACGAGGAAATAAAAACAACGGGTTGGCATAAGACCTGAAAAGCAAAATTGATGCCGAATAGGCTTGTTCTTTTTGGTGCCTGAATTTACTATGGGAAACAGGATGGCACAGGGTTTATACATGTCCCAGAAGATGGCGCTTTCACAGGTGTTGGCGCCCCAGCTTCAACAGTCTCTGGAATTGCTTCAGGCCCCCACACTTGAGCTGCATGCCTTGGTCCAGCAGCAACTTCAACAGAATCCCGTGCTAGAGGAACTGCCCGCCCTGGAGCTTGATTCCGAAGGCGAGGTCAAGGAAGAGATTCCTGACTCAAAGGAAAAACTTGATCTGAGCGAACCGCCCAGTGATGTTAAGTATGATCCGGCGACTGAAAAGCCATCCGATGAGCCCGTGGATGATTTTCAGGCAGAGTTCGAAAAACTGGCTCAGGTGGATCAGGAGTGGAGGGACCATTTTTCTCAGACCAATCTTCCGATCAAGAGATCGAGAGAAGATCAGGAAAAACGGCAGTTCATGTTTGACAGTATCGTTGCGGAAACTTCTCTTCAAGAAAACCTGCTCGAGCAATTAAGACTTTCCGATCTCGAAAATGAAAAAATGCCGGTCGCTGAGATGTTGATCGGAAACATCGATGACTATGGCTACCTGCAGGGTTCAGTGGATGAACTGGCATTTTCAACCAATGTTTCGGCGGAGCTGATTGAGGAAGTCCTGAAACTGATCCAAACATTCGATCCCGTCGGAATCGGTGCGCGGGATCTGCGGGAATGTCTGATGCTCCAAATGGAGAGAAACGAAAAAGACGGAACACTGGAATACCGAATTGTCCGGGATTCCATGAAAGCCCTCGGCAAACGGAGACTACCGGAAATCGCCCGGGGTTTGGGGGTTACCGTGGACCAGATTCAGAATGCTGTAGAACGTATTGGTCGCATGGAACCCAGACCAGGTCGTGAATTCCTACCGAGCAATCAACAATATATCGTTCCAGAGGTCTTCGTTGAAAAGAAAAATGAAGGCTTCGTTGTGACCGGTAATGACGGGCAGACACCACGCCTGCGCATCAGTAATCTTTACAAAGACCTGATGTCCGGTGGGGATTCGAATTCGGAAGTTCGAGATTACATTCGGGAAAAAATCCGGGCGGGTAAATTTCTGATCAAGAGCTTGCATCAAAGGCAGCAGACCATTCTGAACATCGCCAATGAGATCGTAAAACGGCAGGCCGAGTTTATGGAGAATGGAGTGTCGCAGCTTAAACCGATGACCATGATTCAGGTCGCTGAGGAGGTTGGAGTGCATGAAACGACCGTCAGTAGGGCGGTCTCAGGGAAATACATTCAGACACCTCAGGGTGTCTATGAAATGAAGTATTTCTTTACCTCTGGAATTCAGACCGACAGTGGTGCGGGCATGTCCAATACCAGCGTTAAGGGTATGATCGCTGAAATGTTTCGAGTGGAAAACACCTCGAAACCTTTGTCCGACCAGGAAATCGTCCAAATGCTGAAAGAAAAAGGGATCAAGATTGCCCGGCGGACAGTTGCCAAATACCGGTCAGAATTGAATATTCTTCCGTCCAATCTTCGTAAAGTTTATTAAGGATCCTTCTTCTTCAACTCCTTCTTGGTCTGATTCTGCAGAGTATCCAAGTCAGGTTGAAGCTCCTGTTTGGTCTCTGAGCTCATCCTGTCAATATAGAGGATGCCTTTGAGATGATCGTTTTCGTGTTGGACTGCTTTTGCCAGTAACCCTCCGCATTCAAACTCAATCTTTTCTCCATTTCTATCCAGTGCAGTAACCTTGACCGCTTCGGGGCGGGAAATGTCGCCATAAATCTCAGGAAAACTGAGGCATCCTTCCGGTCCAATAATTTCTTCGGCGATTCCCGTGACTTCCGGATTGATGAGAACAAGCGGCATGAGTTCATTCGGATCAACTTCCTTTTTATCGATTTTCGCGGTGGAAGCTCGCTCGGTGACTCCCGTGATATCAATGACCGTGAGGCGAATTGCCTGGCCGATTTGTTGGGCCGCCAATCCGATTCCTCTTGCTTCGTGCATGGTTTCAAACATGTCATCCACCATAGCCAAGATTTCCGGCGTGATGGAATCCACTTTGCGACCGGGTTTGCGGAGAATCGGGTTTCCGTATTGGACAATGTTGAGAATCATAGACTGAACAACTACTCGAAAGAATTAAGGGGAAACACTCTCCCAGGATTGCAACTGTTTAATTAAATCGTGGAGTTCGGGACTCTTCGCATTTCTGACATAGAATCCGCTGGAACTGATTCCTGTGAGTAGGCTTAAGGAATTGTCAAACCCCAGAAGCTTTCCGAGACAGAATCCCGCGTTGAAATGGTCTCCCGCTCCCGTTGATATTTTTGGGGTGAGCGTAATGGGGGCAGCCACCCGACAAACGGATCCTTTGGAGACAGTCAGGGCAAACGAAACCGGGTGAACCACCAAGGTGCTTACCGGAAGGCAGCGGTGGATTTCAGAGGCTAACGAAATCAGGGAATCTTCGTTTCTTTGGTCTGTCTGCAATCCCAAAGTGCGGCCGATTTCATAAGCCTCCTTCTCATTGAGTCCCAGGATCACATTGAAATAAGGTTCAAATTCAAGTATCAGTTCCACAGCTCTCTTGATGTCCTCATCCAATCGTTTTGCGGGATCGCATAGATCAAAAAAAAGTGTTCGTTTCGGACCCGTGAGTGTGTGACAGAGCTCACTTTTAATGGATGACCATATTTCGCTCATGTGAGGAATCATGGTCCAATTGACGAAACCTATCAGATCCGAACCGGACAGGTTTTTCATGAATTCTGTGGTGCCGAAACGGTCCTTGATATTCGTCCAATTCACTGCTTCCAGCAGGGTCAGGCGACCGAAAAGGATTTTTCCATCATTAAATTCATAGGCGTCGGTATGGGCAGCCTCTGCGATGGAATGAGTAGTTACATTTTTTGCGAATTGATGAAATACGGGCTGCAGATCGGGGTATCCCAATGCTCCGATGTAAGTGACATTTACACCGAAGGTAGCCAGGGCATTGGCCATGATCGGGCCATTGCCTCCAATCTTGGTGCGTTGGGTCACCAGTTCGATGTTAGAACTTCTACCCGCCGCTCCAAGGACTCGTTTCGCGAATTCCTCGATGGTTCCCAGCCGGGTGTAATCTTTTGCGTTTTCCCTCTTGTCGACCACATGGATGATTTCGTCAATGAAACCATCAAAACCCAGGAAGCCGGATAATTCAGAAACCCGTCCCTGCGATCCCGATAGCTTTTCGATACAGGAAGTCCTCAGTGATTCAAAATCGATTTGATCCATCATGCCTATTAATCTGCCGAAATGCCGAGTATATTAAGAATCCTTTCCAAGTCTCCATCATTGAAGAACTTGACCTCCAAGGTCCCTTTTCCTGCACGGTAGCGCAGGTTGACTTTGGTTCCCAACTTTTCCTGCAAATTGCTTTCAATCTTTGTGACCGTCGTGTCCTGAAGACCACTGGTACCAGCTTTTGACTTTTTGCTTCGCTTGGCTCCAGGAGCACTCTGTTGAATGGCTCTGACAAATTCCTCACTTTGGCGGACATTCAAGCGTGAACGGATAATTTTGCGGGCCGCGACGATCTGATCGTCCATTTGGGGCAATCCCAGAATGACTTTAGCGTGACCAACGGAGAGAATACCATCGCGGATGTAGTTTTGGATTTCCTCGGCCAAGTTCAGTAATCTTAGAGAATTCGCTACGGATGCCCGACTTTTTCCGATTCGTTTGGCAACCGCCTCCTGCTTCATATCGAATTCCTTTACCAATCTCCGGTATCCCAAGGCCTCCTCCAGAGGATTGAGGTCTTCCCGTTGCAGGTTTTCAATCAGCGCCCATTCCAGGATTGTTTGGGGCTCCAAGTTGCGAATGATGACCGGGACTTTTGCCAGTTCAGCCTTTTTTGCGGCACGCATTCGCCGTTCTCCGGCTATCAATTCAAATCCGCCATCGATTCTCCTCACCAACAATGGCTGCATGATTCCATGTTCTGAGATGGAATCTGCCAGTTCTGCAATGGCAGATTCGTCGAATTTCCTTCTGGGTTGAAAAGAGCAGAGGCTGATTTGATCGATATCGATATGTAGGATCGATTCAGTATCCCCAACTGTAGACAAGGTAGAATTCGTTCCGGTATCGGGCGTCGGATATGTATTGCCGGAAGAAGGTTTTTTTCCCAGCAATGCTTCCAGTCCTCGACCAAGTGCCTGTTTAGCCATGGGCACAACATTGGCTCAAGCTGTCAATTATTGTCAAAATTGTTTTTTAAAAATTGATTTGCGACTCGATGGGGCTTATGGAAAATCGCCTTGAAGGGTTCTTTAGACCCTTGGATGAATCCGATGAGTCGAAAAAGCGAAGGAATTGCAAAATTAATCAGTGAGCTACAGGGGGAATCGCAGTCAGCGTATTATCTGGGCTTTTTTGAATGTTTCAATCAGGAACTCTATTTTGAAGCGCACGATGTATTGGAAGAGCTTTGGCTTAAGGACAAATCCAGTTCCGATTATTCATTTTACAAAGGATTGATCCAATTAGCGGGTGCTTTCGTGCATTTACAGAAGAATCGTCTGAGACCGGCGTCTGCCTTATTTCGGCTGACCCGAGATAATCTCAGAAAATACCCCGATGAACATGCTGATTTGGATGTAAAGGGCGTGCTGGATTTAGTTGAGCGGTGGTTGACTCTTTTGGAAAAAGGAGAGCTCAAAGTGAACCCATTCCAGCCCGGGCAGGGTCCAAGACTGTATCTACAGACCTCTTAAGGGTTCGCGGTCCCCTGCGCGCCACGAATCAGCCAACGGAATCAATCACTCGTCGTGCAGAGGGCAGCGAGTCCTACCCGTTAAAATGCTTAACAGAATGAAAACTTGCCATTTTTGTGAGGTTTTTTACAATGTCAACCATGAGTGTTGAATGGGTTGACATTTCCAATCACGAGAAGATCACTGAATTGGGACAGCGGGTTTTAAATGAGGGAGAAATTTCCCGTAATGAGGCAGAATGGCTTTTCCAACTTGAGAACCAGGTCGATATCTATGACCTGTTGAGTTGGTCTAACCGAATTCGAGAGCACTACAAAGGTAATAAGATTCATCTCTGTTCCATCGTCAATACCAAAGCAGGCGGGTGCAGTGAGAACTGTAAATTCTGTTCCCAATCAGCGGCTTATACCACAGAGTCACCCAAATATGAATTTGTGGACTCTGAGCCGGTTCGCCAGGCGGCGGAAGAAGCTAAAGATAATCAGGTTACCGCATTGGGACTGGTAGCGGCTTGGAAGGGCTTATCCGAAGGACCGGTTTTGGACGAAGTCTGCAACCAAATCGAAAAATTGGCCAAGAGCGGAACCGTGCGACCGGACGCTTCACTTGGCTTGATCAAGGATCAGGTTGTGGCGGACCGACTGAAGAAATCAGGGCTTCAGTGTTACAACCATAACTTGGAGACCTCCGAGCGGTTCTTTCCAGAAGTCTGCTCCACTCACTCCTTTGAAGAGCGCATTGAAACGATTCAATACCTCAAAAATGCCGGAATTAAAATTTGCTCGGGTGGTATTTTTGGAATGGGTGAAACCCTTTCAGATCGGTGCGATATGGCCTTTCGTCTGAAGGATCTTAAAGTCAATGTGGTGCCCATCAATCTTCTGAACCCGGTTGAGGGGACTCCTTTGAGTGAGCGGCCGAATATCGACCCGATGGAAGCCTTGAAGTGTATCGCCTGTTTCCGTTTGATTCTTCCCCGACAGGAAATCATGATTGCCGGGGGGCGGGCTGTCAATCTGAGAGATCTTCAAAGCATGATCTTCATGGCCGGCGCCAGCGCCTTGATGGTGGGGAATTATTTGACAACCTTGAATCAAACCGTCGAACAGGACCTGCAGATGCTTAAGGATCTGGGGCTGGATCCCGACTGGGGAAATCATAATTTCCAGGATCAGGAGGCCGATTCCGAATCGACTGAATGCAGTCTTGAAAAACCATGTGACTGCAATTGACGGCAAGTTGCTGACAGTCCGGGCTGATGGAGAAACTCGGGCTTAATCAAGAAGGTTATTGCGGGGAGAGAATTGATATCGCTCAGGCGATGGAGCGTCTGATTGGATTTGCTGAGAGGGATGGCTGGACCTTGGAATCCATCCCGGTCCGGGAGGGTCATGTATTTCATGGGTTGAAGCGTCTTCAAGGGAATGGAGCAAGCTCCCGAAGTATATATATTTCCACCGGTATTCATGGAGATGAACCGGCAGGTCCTCGCGCATTGCTCCATCTGTTCGAAAACCGATTATGGCCTGAAGGAATGGATTTGTATGTCTGTCCCTGCCTCAACCCCATTGGATTCCGATTGAACCGCCGCGAAAATGTCGATGGACATGATCTAAATCGAGATTATAGGAATCCTTCAACAACTGAAACTCAGGTTCATTTGGATTGGATGAGTCGTCAGCCTTCATTTGATCTGGCGATCTGCCTGCATGAGGATTGGGAGTCAACTGGGTTTTACTTATACGAATTACAGGGAGATGGAGTGCTTTCTCTTGCTGCAACTATCATTGAAGAAGTCCGGAAAGTCTGTCCCATCGATTCAGCCTCCGAGATTGAAGGAATGCCAGCCTCCAATGGAGTCATCCATCCTGTGAAAATACCACTTCAACGTCCGGAATGGCCTGAAGCGTTTTATATTTTCACTGAAAAGACGCACATCAGTTATACTCTGGAATCTCCGTCCGATTTTCCGTTGGATACCCGAGTTGAGGCGTTGGTGAATGGAGTGCTGGGAGCACTGAGCAGTCTTGCCTCTTCATCTTAGAAAGATCAGCACATACGCAGTGGCCAGGGCGATCTGCATGGTCGCGTAGGGGATCGCTATTTTGACGAATCCAATAAACGAGATCGGAAGTTTGTTTTTGTGAATGATGGTGACCGCAACCAAAGTTGAGGCGCTTCCTATCGGGGTCAGGTTGCCTCCAAGATTAGCGCCGAAGACTACCGACCACCAAAGAGGAGAACTTCCAGGGGTGTCGCTCGCGACTAGGATTTTTGCCAGCATTGCGGACAAGGGTATGTTGTCGGTGACGGAACTGAACGCGGCAGCGGAAACCAGAAGAGCTCCCGTTCCCATCGGGTTTTCCTGCGACCCAATGATCATGGAGATTCCTTTCCCGATCAATTGTAATACCTGGGCATGTTCCATGACATTGATGACGATGAACAAGCCTGCGAAGAAACCCAGTAAATCCCAGTCTACCGTGCGGTAAAATTGATCAACTTCGGATTTGAAGCGAGTCAGCATCACCAGGGCAAAGGCCATGGCGACAAAACCCATGCCCAGATCTCGGATGACCGGCATGATGGAAGTCGTTGCAATCGTCAGGATAAACAGGATGAGCATCACCACACCGAATTTAAAAAATGCCCAACTCTGGATCCCGTCATTTTCGTCAAACCCATCCACCAGTTCTGCAGCAACACCCTTTTCGTCGGCATTGATCAGGCGCTTGATTCCGAATAACCGGGCTCCCAGGTAGAGAGTGAATACTGTGGAGACGACCACATAAGGGCTGGCTTTCACAAAGAAGGTCACAAAGCTGATCCCGGCCGCGTTTCCGACGATGATGTTTGGAACCGAACTGATTAAGGTCAGTAATCCGCCGATATTTGTAAGTAGTCCTTCAATCAACAGAAAGCCAAGCAGTTGGTTCCGGCGATTCAGTTTGGTCAAAGAGACGCCGGTCAGAGACCCCATGATAATCATGGCGGTCACATTATTGAGCACCGCGGAAAAAACGACTGTCATCAGGCCGTAATACCACAACAGTTTCAGAGGATCTCCGCGGGAAGCTTTGGTGAGTCGAATCGCCACCCAGGTGAATAAACCCGACTTTGAAGTCACATCCACAAAAATGCTGGATCCGAGGATAATAGCCATCACTCCCCAATCCACCGCCGGAATATAGACCGGCATTTCCAGTAAGTGTTCACCGGGCAACGTGACCATACCGAATGGAATTATATGAAACATCGGCCCAATCAGGAGACAGAGCACGCCGAAAAGGCCTACGATAAGAGATTTCTTGGCATGAAGTTTTTCCTCGAATGCCAGAGAAAGAATCATGGCCACGAGAATCAACGTAAACAGCGTGGTCACTCCCGAAGAAACGGGGGCCGTTGTGTGTTCAGCCTGTTCGGCCGCTGCCAGGATGGGGTGCCATGTCATGATCGTCTGCATTTATATCATCAGGATGGGGATCTGTCTCAACTCAACCGCTAAGGGGTAAGCTAGGCCGTGCATGGCCAACTGATCGTCTTCCTTGGTGTTGATGACCAGTAGATCAATCTCAAGTGAGTCGATACGGGATTGGTATGCTTTGAGGAAATGTCCGAACTCAACAATTCCTTCCAGTTCGATTTGTATTTCGGAGGTCGCTAAATGTTCCCGGCAGCTGTTGGTGAAATCTCTGGGGCCTTTCAGTAATTGCTCTGAAATGGCTGTTCTCGCGTCCTCGGTATCGATGGAGGGAATTTTCGAAATGGAATCGATGATGCGGTCGAAATTCTTCTGGTCTTCAATATGCATCAGGTACAGTTTACCACCCGTTTGGGTCATGCTCACTGCGTAATTCACCAAGCTCTGATCTTCGGATAGGTGATCGGTAACCGCCATGACCCGATCCGTGTTTGACAAGGCGTGGTCAGAGGCGTACTCGGCCTCAGGGTGGGGGACCACCAGTACGGGATTGGGTGTTTTCTGGGTGAGGACATCCAGATGTTCCCCAAGGCTGTGTGGGTAGCGCCAGGCCTGACTGTGAAGATTTCGGTAGGTAACAAGTAATTCCTTAGGATTCTCAGCGACTAGGTTCAACAGGTCGGTGGTGGTTTACATCCCGAAGGGCACTGAT
>DUCD01000241.1:9750-11658 GCA_012959985.1 Verrucomicrobiales bacterium
GTGGTGGTTGCATAATCCCCGTTATGGAGCACCGTCCAGGATTCGAAGTTTCCCAAGGGTGCGAGGAATTCCTTCAAACGATTGACGAAGGGTTCCGCCGCCGCAGGTTCCAGATCCGTGATGATCCGGGCCGAGCTGAATGCGATTTTCTCATAGTGGAAAGAATCCCGAATGGCGGATCGAAATACACTCTCAAATTGATCGACTTGTGACATAGTTTACATTACCCCGTCAAAGAGCATAAGGATCTGTTTCTGCGACTCCCGAATAAGCATCTTAGCAATTAAGGATTCATTTGTCATCCCTTTCATACTTCTCTTTGGGTGTGATTAAAAGTGAGGGGAAGGATTTGCTGTAGCGTCGGCTGTCCTCAGCCGAGAGGGTGGTTGATTGTTCTGGAAATGCGCTGCGACAGCGCACGCTACAAGACAAAGTGCAAATTTGCCTAATCCCCTCTTTTAATTGCTTCCCTTCTCCTTCTGAGGTCATTTTGACTGTTGATAAGTAATACTTCATGAAGTATTACTTATTCATGAAAATCACCAGCAAAGGTCAGGTGACGGTTCCTCTGCTGGTTCGGAATGAGTTTGGATTAAAACCCGGTACGCATGTCGATTTCGTGACTGAAGCAACCGGAATTGCTCAGGGAATGACGACAACAGCAAAGATCATGAAACTCACTCGCGGAGAAAAGTAATGGGGCGAATCGTGGACTCCAACGTCTTGCTGGATATGGTAACGGCCGACCCGAAGTGGTTGGATTGGTCTACCCGACAATTCCGTGCGGCTGCACAGGAGGATCAGGTGTTTATCAATCCCATCATTTATGCAGAACTGGCACCGGCCTTTGACTCCGCGACAGCCCTGAAGCTGGCCGCGCCGAGGCCGGAATATGGAAGAAATGAATGCCGATTTCAATGATCCGGGGTCGACGCCCCCAGCTTCAGGGGTGCCTGATTCCTTAACCGAATGGTAGTGGGGCGCGGTATCGAACCTATTTTCCCAATCTTAAACTCATTTCACCGAAAGAAGAGTAATTCTCCGGATGCCGGAAACAGGATCTGAAATGAACAAATCCATTCTTGAAATAAGCTTGATAATCGTTTTCTGGATTGGTTTCCTCGGAGTTCACTCATTTGCTTCAGACAAGTCCTCGGTGAAGACTTCCTCCCCATCTCGTTCATCTCAACTGAGTCCGTCTTCGGCGGGTTCTGATTGGTGGGCACTTCAACCAGTGATCTCTTCCCGTGTTCCTGAATACTCAAATTCGAATGTCGGACACAATCCCATCGATGCATTCATTGCTGCTGCTCACAAGCCTCGTGGGCTAACTTTTTCTCCACCTGCAGATAAGCGTAATCTGATTCGAAGACTGTCTTTTGACCTGACAGGCTTGCCGCCATTACCCGAGACTATAGATGACTTTTGTCGCGATGAGTCCCCTGATGCCTATGAGCGTCTGGTGGACCGCCTGCTCAACTCACCGCATTACGGAGAACGTTGGGCACGTCACTGGCTGGATGTTGTGCGTTACGGAGAAAGCAACGGCTTTGAAAGGGATCTACCCAGGGATCATGCTTGGCCCTACCGAAACTGGCTCATTGGGGCTTTAAATCGAGATCTTCCTTATGATCGATTTGTAAGCCGTCAAATTGCCGGCGATATTCAACAGCCACATTCGTTCGAGATGGCCGCTGCAACGGGTTTTCTAGTGGCCGGGCCCCATGATACCGTACTGCCAAATAGCGAACTGATGAAAGCGACTATGAAGCAGGATGAGTTGGAAGACCTCGTCGGAAGTATCGGGCAGACTTTTCTCGGTATGACCATTAACTGCGCCCGATGCCATGACCATAAGTTTGATCCTCTACTACAGAAGGATTACTATCGATTTACGGCTGCCGTTTC
>DUCD01000241.1:11668-12998 GCA_012959985.1 Verrucomicrobiales bacterium
GGCTTTGAAAAATATTTTTTCTTCTGACTCAGAGATAAAGATAATAGGAGTGAGGCATGGAGAAAAAGAAATCGGGGGTGCCAAGGTATATACGGTAAAACCTGTGGACCCCGAACCGACTCATCTCCTGTTGCGCGGAAATGCATCCAGTCCGGGGCCGGTTGTGCCCCCCGGCGGATGGCAGGTGATTCAGGCAATTCCAGTCAGTTTCGGCCTGAAAGCGGATGCATCGGATGCCGACCGTCGCCGCCGATTGTCGGACTGGATAACAAACCGTTCTAATCCACTGTTCGCCCGGGTCATGGTTAATCGACTTTGGCATTATCATTTCGGAACGGGGATCGTCGATACGCCGAACGATTTTGGGTTCAGTGGCGGACGGCCCACTCATCCGGAATTGTTGGATTGGTTGGCCTCTGAATTCATTCGACATCAGTGGAGTCTCAAAGCCGTTCATCGATTGATTGTTACCTCCTCAACCTACCGACAAAGTTCGATTCGCAATAAGACGGGAATGCAAAAAGATGGAGACAATCGCTACCTATGGAGATTTCCACTCAGGCGTCTGGATGCGGAAACTCTGCGGGACACCCTTCTGACGGTTGCCGGACAGTTGGACCGAGAAGTCGGGGGGGAAGGGTACCGGGATGTGAGATCTTACTTTTTTAAAGGGACCCAGTTTTATGATCCTCTCACTCCTTCCGACCAGCCTGGACATCGACGGACTCTCTACCGGTTTTCTCCGCGCGGAGGTCGCAACCCCTTTCTCGATACCTTTGATTGTCCCGATCCTTCCACGATGTCTCCGGTTAGAGGAGAAACCACGACACCTCTGCAGGCGCTTGCTCTGATGAACAATGAGTTGGTTTTTCTGATGGCAGATCATTGGGCTTCCCTCATCAAAGTTAACGTAGGATCCGACATCAGATTACAAGTGGAGCAGGCTTTCAAGACAGCCTATGGAAGGGATCCTGATGCTGAGGAATCCTCCGATGCGATGGGCTTTGTCGAATCATTGGAGCTTGCCGCTTTTTGTCGTGTGATCTTCAATAGCAATGAATTTCTGATGATTCCATGAATTCAAAACCCACTCTGACTGCGTACGCGACAAAGCCCTCTCTCACGCGGCGTGACTTCCTTAACTGGGCTTCTCATGGGATCGGTGCAACGGCGGTTCTCTCCCTATTGAAGTCAGGTGGATTTCTTGCCAATGTCGAAGCCTTTCATATGGGGGGATGCGGGCTTGCGCTCTGATGGCTTGCGGTAGACCCATTCCCGTTTGCCGAACACTTCCTCGATCAGTTTGGCAAGGGCGGGATCGTATGCCTGT
>DUCD01000241.1:13008-22741 GCA_012959985.1 Verrucomicrobiales bacterium
GAGCCACATTGATACGTTTGATTACAAACCTGAATTGACTCGGTTCCATGGCAAATCCCTTCCAACGGATGAAACACCGGAAACTTTTTTCGGTAAGGTGGGACTCCTGAGAAAAAATGACTGGTCATTTCAAAAGCGTGGGCAAAGTGGATTGTGGATATCGGAACTGTTTCCGCATATTTCGAGCGTGGCTGATGAGTTGACTGTGATCCGGTCTATGGTTGCCGATACCGCAAACCATACGCCCGCTACCTTTCAACAGAATACCGGGTTTCGATTGAACGGATTTCCTGTTATGGGAGCTTGGATATCCTATGGTCTCGGTTGTGAAACTGAGGACCTTCCGGCGTATGTAGTCTGCCCGACATTCGTGGACTCCCTGCAGCAGGTACTATCAATTGGTCCAACGGATTTCTGCCTGCGCAGCATCAGGGTGTGGCCTTTCAAAGCAAAGGCCCGGCCATCCGCGATTTGTTTCCCTCCCGTGCGGCTTCCATGAAAGCCGACCGGGAGTCTCGACGATTCCTTAAGAAGATGAATGAAAGACATCTTGAAAGGATTGGGGCTGAAGATCTGTTAATCGCACGGCTTCGGAGTTATGAATTGGCCGCGCGGATGCAACTCTCCGTTCCGGATGTGACGGACCTGTCAAAAGAAACTCCAGCAACTTTGCAGAGTTACGGATTCAATCACGAAGAGACGAAGGACTTCGGAAAGCGCTGCCTCCTTGCCAGGCGAATGCTCGAAAAAGGAGTCCGATTTGTTCAGATTTTCGGTGGCGGTTCCTTCGGTTCTCCGCGTATTAATTGGGATGGACATGAGGACATGCTTAAAAACCATACCCGGGAGGCATTTCGTGTAGACCAACCGATTGCCGCATTGATTCGTGATTTAAAGCAGAGGGGACTGTTGGAAGATACCCTGGTTCTCTTTACTTCGGAATTTGGGCGAACCCCTTTTAGTGAATCAGCTGCCGATAAGGTCGGGACCGGAAGGGACCATAACATGTATGGGTTTTCAGTGTGGATGGCAGGTGCCGGACTTCGTGCCGGCATGGCTTATGGCAATACTGATGAGGTGGGATGGAAATCGGTTGAGAATCCTGTCGCATGGCATGATTTCCATGCCACCGTCCTGCATCTTCTCGGCATCGACCATGAAAAGTTGACCTTGTATCACAATGGGATAGAGAGGCGGTTGACCAATGTCCACGGAGACATCATCCGGAAGATTCTAAAGGATCCGACCTGACGGTATTTTAATGCGAGATCTTTCCCGCTATGGGAGGATTCGTCATTCGAAGAATGTTATTTCCTTTTTGGTCCAATTCGGAGTTCAATAGGCCATGAACTTCACGAATCGATTGTATTTTCGGCGAGTCATGCGGGCGCTCTTCATGAGTTTCTTGTTCGGTGGGTTATTGACAGCGTACTCCAATGCTCTTCGTCCCAATATTATTCTTATTATGTGTGATGATATGGGGTTTTCCGACATCGGTTGTTATGGCGGGCAGGCGCGGACGCCGAACATCGACAAGCTGGCCACGCAAGGGATGCGTTTCACTCAGTTTTACAACAATGCCAAATGCACGACGACCCGGGCCTCTATTTTAACCGGTTTGTATCCCCGTTTTGGAAAACCCGGACACTTGCGCTCCAATATGGTAACTCTTGGAGAAGCCTTGAAAGAGGCTGGTTACCGTACCTCTCTTTCCGGAAAATGGCATTTGCTCCGTTCCAAAACCCAGAAGCAGAAAACTCCAGGTAGCTGGTTCAAGGACTTCGATAAAGTCTCACATCCATTTTACCGTGGTTTCGATCGGTATTACGGTGTATTGGATGGCTGCTGTAATTTCTTCAATCCTCTCCAAGCGGATCCGAAATACAAGGGAGGACGTATCCGCAATTTCGGATTGGACGGTCAACCTGTTCTGGAATTTGCCGAAGATTATTATACCACCGATGCCTTCACCGATCATGCTATTCAAACTATAGAACAATCTGCAGGTAAGGATCAGCCCTTCTTTGTCCACATCACCTATACTGCTCCTCATTATCCTCTGCACGCCAAACCCGAGGATATTGCCAAATACCGCCATCGCTTTAAAATGGGTTGGAATGAAATGCGGAAGCAGAGATGGGAACGCCAGAAGCAGATGAAACTGGTGGATGAATCCTGGACTCTGACGGGCGAAGACTCGAAATCCTATTCATGGGAAGAGTCAAATCAGGATTTTGAAAATCACCGTATGGCAGTCTATGCCGCGATGATTGACTCCATGGATCAGAACATTGGCCGTTTGGTTAAAACGTTGGATCGAACGGGTGCAATCGATAACACCGTGATCCTGTTTTTGTCCGATAACGGTGGCTGTTCGGAGGAGCCGGGGGGTAGAGATCCTTCCAAGAGAAACGCTGGACCGGGTGATGACTATGTGGCGGTCGGGCCTGCCTGGGGGTGGGCTCAGAATGCGCCGTTCCGACGTTACAAGTCATGGGTGCATGAAGGTGGCATTACGACACCGATGGTGGCATGGTGGCCTGGTAAGGTGCCAGCCGGAGCCATCAATCGGCAACCGGCGCACATTATTGATCTACTTCCCACCTTTCTCGAATTGGCAGGCTCGGAATACCCTAAGACATACAAGGGGCACGAGATTCTTCCTTGTGAAGGCTTGAGTATGGTTTCTCTACTGAAGGGGCAGTCAAGAAAAGGGCACGACCAACTGGCTTGGTTCTGGTCGGGTAACAAAGCTATTCGCCAGGGAGATTGGAAACTGGTTTGGGATAAGCTGATCAAAAAATGGGAGTTATACAATCTCAGTGTGGACCGATGTGAGACAAAGGATCTTTCGGTTGCACATCCGGAAAGAGTGGAAGCCATGCAGGAAGCCTATCGGGTATGGGCAGAAAAGGTGGAACTTAAAAGTTCTAAATTGTGAGCGGTCAGAGTTGATTATTCCAGTAAAGGGAGACTGGAATAATCAACACTAATGTAAAAACGCATTCATGAACGATTTGGATTTCCTCCCTCGATTGCTCAAATGTCCGAATCGTTCTTTCTTTCAAGTGCTGCCTGATGCACCACGGTTCGACCGGCGGGATGCGTCACTGCACTTTTTGCTGTAGCGTGCGCTGTCCCCAGCGCATTTCCAGTATAATCAACGACTCTCTCCGCTGAGGACAGTCGACGCTACCGCAAATTCTTCCCCTTACTTTTAATTACACCCATTTCGGGGTGAAGGTCGGATTCGACATTGTTTTAATTTTCAGCGATGCAATAAAGATATTCTTCACCACGGAGGTAGAACTCCTTACCGGCCAGGGCCGCTGAAGCGCTGAAGTGATCGTTGAGTCGGTTGAGGGCAAGGACTCTCGGCGTATCACCATTGGAAATAACCAGAGTCACGCCTTCTCTATCAGTGATATAGATTCTTCCGGCTGCCCCTACCGGAGAACTGAAAATGGTGCGCAGTCCTTGCATCCGAAACGGACCTTTCCCCGGTTTGCCTGTGGCCGCATCCAGACGGGATATTACGTTCTGGTTGTGTCTTAGAAAATACAATGATCCTTGGTAAAGCAATGGGGAAGGGACATACGGAGTGAGACGTTTCATGGTCCAGATCACCTGGTCGGTTCCGGTGATATCACCTTTGGCGTCTTCCAATTTTATGGCCAGCATAGCCTGGTGATCATAGCTGTTTCCGGCGAATACAAGCCCCGACGCCGCAACCGGAGTGGCAACTACATTGCGGGAAAGTCCTGCGCATTCCCAGATTAGGCTGCCGGTTTCGAGATCGTAGCTGCGGATTCGATCGGTGGCACTGATAATTACCTGGTTTTTTCCCTGATGTTCAACGATCAATGGAGAAGACCACGAGGTGATTTCATTACGGGAGTTTCTCCATTTTTCTTTGCCTGAGTGTTTATCGAAGGCAGCGACGAAGGATTCTCTCCGGTGATCCCAGTTGATGACTATCGTATCTCCATGAAGCGCTGGAGAACTGCCCTCTCCGTGTGCATGACGAGAGTGAAGTTTTCCCAGATCCTTTTGCCATAGGATATTGCCTTCCATGTCCAGGCTGTAAAGCCCTCTTGATCCAAAGAACGCAATGACTCGAATTCCATCTGTGACCGGTGAGTTCGAGGCCTGGCTTCCGGTGAAATGTCCGCCTTCATGAGGGAACTCCTTCCTTACGGTGGTTTGCCAAAGAATCTTGCCGTTGGCTCGATCAACCGCCATGACCAGGAAGCGATGATCCTGACTCACCGGGAAGTTATCGTGAGCCCCTTCGGCTTTATTGTGCACGGGTTCCTTTTCTTTCCCAAAAGGCGCTGCCGCAGTAAGAAACACATTACTATCCCAGACAATCGGTGTGGAATGCCCTTTCCCTGGAAGGCGTAGTTTCCATCGGATGTTTTTACTCTCACTCCATTCCACTGGAGGATCGGCCGTTGCAGAGACTCCGGTAGACATAGGTCCGCGCCACTGCGGCCATTGTTCGGTGACTGGTTTTTCAATGAGAACCTCAGCCGCTGTGCCCGTTCCTATGAAGAGTAATCCGATGCCGGCAAGTCCTATACAATAGATGACTTTTGGAATGGGAGATATGTTTCGAAAAAGAGGTGACTGAAGTTGATTGAAATTCATTGATATCAGGAATTCTACTGAAACATGGCCGCGGCCCTTTTCCGGATTTCCTCTTCTGTCAGGTCTTCAATGTGAGTGGCGATGGCCCAATGGTGGCCGAAAGGATCTTCGAGGGTTCCGGAACGATCCCCGTAAAATTGATCCTGCATGGGTCGCAGGATTTTCGCGCCTGCATCGACTGATCTTTTATAGACCTCATCGGCGTTCTCAACGTAAATCATAATGGAAACCGGGGTGCCACCTACGGTTTTTGGTCCCAATGTCCCCATATCTGGAAATTCGTCTGCGATCATGAAAACCGATTTTCCGATATTCATTTCCGCATGCATGATGCTTCCATCAGGGCTTTCCTATCGAAGGCGCTCTTTGGCGCCAAAGGCTTGAGTATAAAAATTAATCGCTTCGCTTGCTCCTTTGACGATCAGGTAAGGAGTGATTTCGTGGTATCTGTCGGGGATGGGTTTTACGGGGGTGCTCATCGTGGTTTGAATGGTGGAATAACAATTTATCTTATCTCATTTGAGGCTGATGGTTGGATCATTTTGGTAGGCAGAGTCGATTTGCACCAGTCTCGTCAGGGTTGAGGAAAACAATTCAAACAGCGCTTTCAATTGATCGGTTTCTTTAATCACACCGACTCATTGGAAATACAATTCATCGACACCCTCGGGAAACGAATTTCCAAACCATCCTTCGTCGTCTCTTATTTCAAAATGAATCCGACGTTGCTGTCGAATCAAATCCTTGATGGGCTCGTTGTTGAGTAATCGTTTAATCTGTTTGGGGTTGTTCCCCTTGATGATGAAATTTTCGTCAAAAAATGAATCGCCAATTTCCAGGTCCTGCATTCCAAAAAATCTACCGATGGAACTGAAGATGCCTTTGCGGTAAATTTTAAAATACAGTCCGTCCTTATTTACGAACGGTGCGCGCATGCGGGTGTAAGTGGTTGAACTGTGGTTCGAACCTGATCCGGAGGATTGAGTATATGTATCCAATAGAATTTCCCATTCCCGGTGACGGTAGCGGAGAACGTCCTTTTTCCAAAAACCTCCTTCTATGTATTTTCCTCCGATATCTTTGGCAATGCTCGACCAGATTTCATCCTTGGACGGTCCGAAAATGGATCTCAATAGGCTCATATTATGAAACTTTCGGCGATACTATCCTGCCCGAAATCTGAGAGCAACATGTTCTGATGCGTATTTGTATCAAGCTGGAGAAGATTTCGAACGTTGCGACAAGGATGGGTGTATCTGGAAAGCGGTGAGGAGTGGGTAGCTTTTTATTGTGCTTGTTGTTATTTCTGCCATTATGCCTTCTACTAGAAGGCATCAACAAGGAACGGATAACAGTGGATTTCACTCGATTTATTAAACTGTAGAGTTGTCGATTGATGAATCCTACGGGAATCCCCGATTAACTACTGGAACCCAGATCGTCCCCATACATGTGGCAATGTAACTACAAGTTCATTCGATTATTTTGGATTCAATATGTGCTTTTGATCTGTTTGTCCTGTGCCTGCATCGTTTCCGGATTTCCGCTCGTGGAACACATTAATTTCAAGCAGTTCCTGTCTGATGACGGTCTAACTTCCGGACCGGTAGAAGCGATTTATCAAGACCGTCGAGGATTCATGTGGTTCGGCACCTATGGAGGGTTGAACCGCTATGATGGTATTGAGTTTCGGCGTTTTACCTCTGATCGGTCAGATCCGTATTCAATAAGTAATGATATTGTCTGGGATATTACTGAAGATCAGCAAGGCTTTTTATGGATCAGTACCTTCAATGGCCTTTCCCGGTTCGATCCCGAAACCGGATCATTTATTACCTTCGACAAAGAAGATGGACTACCGGGTAATCAGTTTAATCGGTTCTCATCCTCCTGGAAAACCCGTGATCAGGAATTGGTGTTTGGGACAGTAGACGGATTTGTCCTATTCCAACCGGATCTGGTAAAGCGAAATAAACAGGTGCCTCCTGTGGTCATCACGGGATTGGAGTTGTCAACTAAACCAGCCCTTCCGGGGCGCCCGGGTTCCCCGTTGTTGAAAACCATCACGGAGACTGAGGAATTAAGTCTGGATTATGATCATGCGATCGTTTGATTTCAATTTGCTGTCTTGAATTATAAGTCCTCCCATCGCAATCAGATCAAATACAAACTGGAAGGCTTTGATGAAGAATGGCATACCGCAGGCAAGGAACAAGCGGCGACTTATACCAATCTTGATCCAGGAAAGTATCGTCTGCTAGTGCATGGATCCAACGATCAACGGGTTTGGAATGAGAATGGAGTCATGCCGAATCTGGTTGTGATTCCACCTTGGTGGCGAACTGGGTGGTTTCAAACTGCTTTGCTATTGGGAACCACCGGGATTTTAATCTGTATTGGTTGGGTCGTTTCACGCTCCCGCATGCGGCAATTGGTGGAAAGTGCTGAATCCGAAAAACTCCTGGCCCAGGAACGGGAACAGATACTGATTCGACGACGTCAAACTCAGAAAATGGAAGCGATCGGAACTCTGGCTGGAGGGATTGCCCATGATTTTAATAATATTCTTACCGGAATATTCGGATATTTGGATCTGATCAAATTGAATGAGAATCTGGAACCCCAACTTCTTGGCGATATAGAATGGATCGAGCTGGCTGCCGATCGGGCAAAAAGTATGGTGCAGCGTATCCTAACCTACAGTCGGACAGAAACTTTATCCTTTGAACCTATGGTGTTACCGGACGTCATCTTGGATTCATTGAAATTGTTGAGAGTGACACTGCCGACAACCGTTAAAATCAAGAATCAGGTTTCGCTCGATTTTCCGGTGTTTTTTGGTTCTCCATCGCAGATTAATCTGATCATCTTGAATCTGGATGCTATACTCTTACACATCAAGTTTTCGGATTTAAACCTCGGAATTCTTCACAAACTTGATGCCGGGCAGAACATGGTAACTGAAGGTGGCCGCGCTGAGGCCGTTCATGGAAAATGACGTGTTTATACTCCATGAAAAGGTCCCGGTTCAGCGCCCGGGCTTCAGGAAATCGCATCAAGTCCGACAGTTTCAGCCCCTGGGATTTTCCGAAAACTTCATGCCGAGCAGTATAATTCAGCACATGCCATGACAGAGGAAACCGGAACGATTGAGGTTTTCTTAGATCGATTCGATCTGTCCCCCAAAGCTATACAGGATTTTCCAGAACTGAAGCCGGGGCCCCATGCGATGCTTCGGTTTTGTGACGATGGCAAGGGAATGGATTCTTCTGTCTGTGATCAGGTGTTCGATCCGTTTTTTACGACCAAGGCCAAGGAAAAGGGGACGGGGCTGGGGATGTCGGTGGTGATGGGTATCATTAAATCTCACGGTGGAGCCGTAAGAGTTGAAAGTGAAATTGGGAACGGCACTACCCTGCGGATATATTTTCCTTTCCCAGAAAGGCCCATGAGCTTGAAAAAAGAAAACGCTGAAACTACTCCTTTAGGCAAGGGCCAGAAAGTTCTAGTCGTCGATGATGAGGTTTCGATTTCTGAAAATACAGTATGGTTGCTCAAAAAATTGAATTATGATTCAAATATGTTCGCATCGGGAACCGAGTTGCGGGCCCAGATTAAAGACGAACCGAATGCTTATCAGCTTCTGATAACAGACTTTACTATGTCGGATATTAATGGAATTCAACTTGCCAGGGAAATCAGGAAATTGAATCCATCCATTTCGGTGATTCTGGTGACGGGTGCCCTTGACAAATGGGATGAAAGGACGGCTGTAAGTAGCGGAGTTGATGGATTGTTAGCGAAACCTTTTACCCTGGCCCAATTGGCTGAATCGGTTGACCGGATTTTAGGCAAGGAACCCAGAAAGGGTGCGACTACCAGTGCGGTGAATGATTTGCTGTAGCGTCGGCTGTCCTCAGCCGAAAATACCGCTGGTTTCACTGGAAATGCGCTGAGGACAGCGCACGCTACAGTTCACGGCGTTTACCTGTCTTCTCCCCGGACTTAATTACACCCACCCGGAAAACCATCCTGAAATGAATTCTCAGATCTTGTCGGAAGGGATTCAGAAAATTCCGAAGAAGATGAATCCCAAGGGCTTGATGATGAAAAAGGAGGAACCCAGGAGAACGAAAGGGATCAGGCTATAGCCAATGCGGTCGCATAAATCCAATTGCCGAAAAGACCGCTTCAAGGCATCCGTCCAGAAGGCTTCAGCATGATCGCTTGTAGATTCTGAATGGTGTTCCTTCATACCGGTTATTTTATCGGCACACCGCTGAGAATAGTTTAGCTCATACTCGGTTTAAACTAATTTCGATTCTACTGAGTGGTGTCAGGGGAGAATGGCACTAAGTTAAGGCATTTTGTTCCGTCCTGATTGGTTTTCCATTGTCGGGGTCGACGCCCCCGGTTTCAGGAACAAAATCATGTCCAGGGCCGTTTCAAACTTGAATCCGGCCGCGATGAGGCCGAATTTGAGATCGTTCCGGTCATATCAATCCCAGACTCAATTGCCCGGAAATTCCATCGATCCACACCCTTAATTTAGTGCCATTCGTGTCAGGGGACATTGTTTTCAAGGAGTGCTTCGGCGTTGTCCGGTGGCCCGGCAAGGATACTTTGCTTTCTGAGAATCCAGATCCGACCATCTGGCATTTTGATTTCCAATGCCCTGCGGTCGAGGGAGTCATCCAAAGAAAATGGAGTGAACTCGATCTGGGTGTTCGGCGGGGGCCCGAATATAAAGGACATCATTTCCTGATCCAGTATATCTTGTTGCTGGAGTTCCCTGAGATCATAATAAGGATATTGTTTCCTGTTACCGTAGTGTTTGTGCATATCACTGTGAAATTTGAGGAAAAACTCAGAAGGAGTCAGTTTTTTGTGGCCCTCCCCGTCGGATTCCAGGTTTTTGGCTTTCTGGTAGGCTTTGTTGATGACCGGTAACAGCATACCCACCAAGATACCGATTATTCCGATGACCATTAGCAGTTCAATCAAGGTGAATCCGTATTTTGGTCTGTCTTTATTCATTAGTTGATCTGATCCTTGTTCTATGAAAACTTCACGGAGAAAATCC
>DUCD01000242.1:0-2016 GCA_012959985.1 Verrucomicrobiales bacterium
CACCCATTCCATTACCATTGGATTCCGTCCTGAAAGCAGCGACGCCTCCAATGGGAAATCCGTAACCCCAATGAATGTCGGGCATGGCCAGAGAATGATCGACAATGCCCGGCAGATGAGAAACGTTGACCGCCTGTTCCGGAGCTTTGTCCAGTAGGATCTTTTTCAACATCTTCTCTGTCGCATAAATCCGCGCCGGCACCCGCATTTTTCCGGCTTTAGGAATTTCCCATAAGGCCTTACCGATTTGCTTGAAAGATTCAGTTTCCATTCCTGGTTGTCCCATTCATAAATCAAAAATCACCTGAGCTCTCCACTGTCCTTCGACTTGATGAATTTCAAGTTCATGGAAAGTGACTGCCTTGATCTCGGTGTAAACAACATGCTTTGCAGGATCCATCAATTCTCCCCCGATTTCTGCATTCAACACAGTCTCCGCCAGGTGTCGGATTTTAAAGCTTCCAAACAGTTCCCGCTCAGTTATATGCAGAAAATTCAACTCCGACAACCAGTTCAACATCAGTGATTCCAAGTCCTCGCCTTCGACTTCAACTTCTCGCCTGATCAACTGCCCGAGCTTCTCCGGTTCCGTAAGAATAGTAAACATACCCACTGCCGCCCGTTCAAACAGTTGTGACCGGCTGTCAGCCGTTACCACAATGCCCGCATCCGCCGTATGGTCCACATACTGCAACCACTCAGGTTCATATTCTGTCGAATGAAAATCTTCCATTATCCGAGGCAACGGCGCGCTGGGACAGCACGCCCTACCTTTCAGCCCTTGCTAGGGCTCGCTGTCCCGGCGCGCCGAGGGTTTGTTTCTCAGCGCGTCGTTGTATTGTTGAACCCATCCCAACGCATTCCGGATTATATATCAACTTTTCCTTGTTTTCAATGGCCCGATGTCCGAATCATCTGGACGGATCACTTAGAATTCAGGTATTTTGAGATCATTGAATTCACCGATAGAAAAAGCCTATGAAAAACCTACTTTATTGCCTGGTTACGGGATTTGCCTTGACGGGTGCCGTCCATGCTGAAGACCCAAAACCGGCCACTGTCGGCAACAAAGCTCCGGCATTCAAGCTTCCCGGCTCCGACGGGAAAACCTACACCCTCGACCAGTTCAAAGGGAAAAAAGCGGTTATCATCGCCTGGTTCCCCAAGGCCAAGACCGGAGGCTGAACGCTTGAATGCAAATCGCTTCGTGAAAGCGGTAAAGCCCTTAAGAAATTCAACGTTGCCTATTTCACCGCCAGTTGTGATTCCGCGGAAACCAACAAGGAGTTCGCTGAAGAGCTGGACTTGAATTATCCCATTCTAAGTGATCCCGGGAAAAAAGTTGCCGAGGCCTATGGTGTGGTTCATGGATTACGTAGATTACCGGAACGCTGGACCTTCTATATAGACAAGCAAGGCGTCGTTCGCGAAATCGACAAATCCGTCAGTGTTAAAAGCCACGGAGCAGATATTTGTGCCAAATTAAAGGAATTGGAATTAGGAGACAAATAGGACCCAGCGGCAATAGTCATTAAAGGCAGGGCGCGCTGTCCCAGCGCGCCCCACTGCCATTGGGTTAAGGAACTCAGTGCCCCCTGAAGCTGGCCGCGCTGAGGCCGGATCGTTGAAAATTGCCTTCATCCTTACCACGATCCGGGGTCAACGCCCCCAGCTTCAGGCACCAAGGCCCTGAATTGCTGCAGAAAATCCTTAACTGAATGACAGTGCAGCGCGCCCTACCTTATTCATAAACGGGATCCCATCCGCCGATTATCTATGAACACGACCAGTAATTATTATCTATGGGTTGGTGGCTTCATCGCCTTCCTTATGATTTCCTCTATGACCATCCAGGCACAGCAATACTCAGCCATCGTTGATTACACGGTTTCTCTTCCGGAACCCCAAACTCAGATGGTCGAAATTTCGATGCACATTCCAGAGGTGGACGCGGATTCATTGGAACTTCATCTACCGACTTGGAGACCGGGAAAATACCTGATCCTCGATACCTCG
>DUCD01000242.1:2026-3757 GCA_012959985.1 Verrucomicrobiales bacterium
CTTCAGGAAATGCGTGCCTTTAATGCCACCAACACCGCTCTCCTCATTGAGAAATCCGGAAAGTCCTCATGGGAAATTAAAACCGAAGGGAGCAGAGACATTCGTGTAGAATATAAAATATATGCCAATTCAATCACAGACCGCACCCGACATGTCGATGACACCCACGCATTTTTATCCGGTTCATCTATTTTTCTTTATGAAAAAAAACGCCGGCATTCTCCATTGGAAGTAAAGATCGAAGCGCCTCAAGGCTGGCGAATCTCAAGCGGCCTGGCCTTTCATCCTTCCAACAAAAATACTCTGATCGCCCCGGATTACGATGTCCTGGTCGACTCCCCCATAGAAATCGGCGTCCATGACCTCATTCGTTTCGAGGTGCAGGGCACACCCCATGAAATAATGATTTGGGGCGCCCCCCGTTATGATGAGTCCAAATTGATTCAGGACTTCAAAAAGATCATCGAAAAACAAATTGAAATCTGGGGACGGATTCCCTACGAGAGATACGTCTTCATGATTCATGCAGCCGATGGTCTTAGGGGAGGCACCGAGCACTTGAACTCCACCATCATGCAGACTTCCTACGGAACTCTGGATGATCCAAAACTCTACGATCGTTTCCTCGGTCTAGTCTCTCATGAATTCTTTCATACCTGGAACGTCAAGCAACTGCGCCCGGACGGCCTGCTTCCCTACGATTACCAAAAAGAAAATTACACCAAACTGTTATGGGTCTGCGAAGGCACCACCTCGTATTATACCGATCTGGTCCTGGCACGATCCGGATTAAAAACAGAAACACAATATCTGGAAAGCCTCTCAAAACTGTTGAACCGTTACTTTGAAAATGAAGGGCGCAAGCTGCAAAGCCTCGAGGAGTCTTCCTTCGACTCCTGGATAAAGTTCAGTCGCCCGAACCCTCATTCGCCAAATACCACCGTGAGTTTCTACTCACAGGGAGCCATCGTCAGCATGATTCTGGATCTAGAAATCAGAAAACAAACGTCAAACCAAGCATCGCTGGATGTTGTGCTTAGAAATTTATTCGAGCAATTCCCTTTGAGCGGCGAAGGATTTTCCCCTACGGATTTCCAGTCGGCTGTCGAAAAAATCTCCGGTTCGAGTTTTTCCCAGTTCTTTCAGGATTACGTTTCGGGCGTGAAACAGATCGACTTTGATCTCTGGCTGAATCTGGTGGGACTTCAGTTGGAAAGGAAAACGGAAACAAAAGAAGACTCAGGAAAAACCAATGAAAATCTTCCGGAAGAAACGGAATCCTTCAAAGCCTTCCTTGGACTCTCCCTGAATGGAAACACCGTAAGTTCCGTAAAATCCGATGGCCCCGCTTTCCTGGCTGGCTTAGCTTCCGGAGATGAAATCCTGGCCATCGATCAACGACGCCTGCGTCCTTCTAACCTGGAAGACCACTTGAAAAAATATACCCCGGGAGATCTGATGCAGATCACTTTCTTTCGCAGAAGCAAGCTCAAGGAACTAAAAATCCGCCTGGGACGAAAACCGAATGGCAGCTTGAAAGTAACAAGGGTATCCAATCCTACCGACGCTCAAAAGAAGGCCTACAAGTCCTGGATACAGCAACCCTGGCCGAAAGAAAAGCAAACCCAAAAATTGTAGCGGAAGTTGTCTTCAACCTCAAATGCCAAGGCTCGCTGCACTGCCATTTGGTTAAGGGAGACGGTTCCCCCTGAATCTGGGGGGCGTCGACCC
>DUCD01000243.1:0-12343 GCA_012959985.1 Verrucomicrobiales bacterium
GGCTGGCAGATATTGATCTTTTCAGGCGCCGGATCCACGGCGCACATGCAAGATCTCATGGCCGCCTTTCCCCAGACATCCGGTGTCATCAGCGACGGCCCGGGTGAACATTCCTACGAACTGGCTTTCCATCACGGTGGCGAAACACTGGAGATCAGTGAGAGCATCGACGCGCGTCTGGCGCACGCGGGCGCCGACATCGATCGCGTGCACCGCGGCATTCGCCATATGCACGCTCGCCTGCATGACCTCACACCCGATCGCGTCCGCTTCTTTGCCGGAGGCGGCATGCTCGGCGGGTTGCAGTTGCTCGACATCAACGAAGATGTCCTCTACTGGTGGCGGACTTTGGATCGAATACCCGGCCACCGGCGTGCGCCCCGAAGAGAGCGTGATGGTCGATGGCGTCGATGGCGACATCCTGCTCGGCGGCATTCCTCGCACACCGGCGTTCTCCGGCCTCACGGGCCAGGACTACACAGGACTCACGAAATACTTCGACCTCATCTTTCCAAAACACTACTACTGGCATCGCGGCATGGATGGTCTGTATGGCACCGTCTTTCGCTGGGTGAAACGCCTGATGATCTGGAACCCGAGCCTCACGGAGAACGACTGCTTCCGTGTCGTCGAATTGCTTACCGGTGTCCACATCCCCGGGGTCGACACCCTCGTCGATCTGGAGAAGGGCCACACCCAGGCCTTCTTCGATGAGATGGTCTACACCGAGACACGACGCGCCCTCGAAGGCATCGGCGATCCGAGCAAGGTCATCGGCTGGGTGTCCACAGGTCGCGAGCCCCATGGTGGCGACCACAACTCTTAACTGTCCCGCCTTAGACAGGGGTTCGATCAAACCAGCCCTTACTTCATAGCTCAATCCACTGTGGTGAAAGGCGATTCGGGATTTCAGGATTCTGGAGAGGCGGTCTCCGGCCAGTTTCTGCTGCCTTGCGTTCAGTTGCAATGGATGCGGGTTCGGGAGATTACGTGAAAGCGCATCAGCCATCTTTTCGGCAGCCTGACGTTGTGGTGTAAAAACCAGAATCGGGCCGAGATCCTCCGCCAGCACTTTAGCGATCATTTTAGGCCACAAGCCCTTGATGGATGAAGGAAGCTGAAAGCTCAGGTCGCGTGGTTCGAATTCTTCCAAAGGCACAGGACGGTGGTGATGGGAAATCAAAACGGCGTCCCTTCCCAGAGAATTCAGCCACCGAACCACATGATGGGCATTCTCCACGCTTCCACTCATCATCAGGAGTTGAGTCGTCGGGGGAGTCATGGCGATCGCCAGTTCATAGTTCAATCCACGGTCCTGATCCCCGATCATTTGGTATTCGTCGACCACCAGAAGCGTGGGTCCTATGCCTTGAATCAGTCTGAACTTTTGGGTTTCCAAGGTGGCGACTATGATCGGGGCATCGAGGTTTTCAGAGAGATCTCCCGTCGCAATGCCAATGTCCCAGCCTTTTGAACGCCATTCCGCCAGTTTATCGTTCGCTAACGCTCTGGTTGGAACGGTGTATATTGCCTGGCCTCGGTTTTTCCCATGGTTGGACCAAAGTTCAAAAACCAGGGTTTTTCCAGCACCCGTGGGGGCATGAAGGACGACGTCTCTTCCCTGTCGCAGTGCGGAAACAGCTTCCTGTTGCCAGATATCCGGAACGGTAAGGGCATTCAGACCTTCCAGACGATTCAACTGATTTTCAAGGGGCGACAAATCTCGGGTTTTACGTTTCAAGTAGAACTCCCATGGCTTTATTCAGTCACTGGGAGGCCCGGCATCACAGCCATTAGGTTAAGGGACAGTATAAACGGAGCACCGGTTTTCCAATCCGTTTCTTGCCGAAAACAGTAAACCATCCTCCTTGGTTTTTGCTGCCTCCAACGTTGAGATTGTTGGAGTTCACGCTTTAGCGTGGTTTTCAACAGACACGCTAAAGCGTGAACTCCAATGGAAACAATCACGTGGGATCTGTAATCCCCCTGATCTGTCCGACAAATATGCCAATCTGACCATTCTGAATTGAGTATTTGCCATAATGAGGTATTGGTTTTAAAGTTTTGCAGTCCGGCGTGCCCGAGAATACTCGTCTTGTGGTCACGTACTGATCGCCATGTACACTGAAACACCTAGTTCAACAGAAATTTCCATTGAAGAGAATCCAGGAGGAACCGCCGTTGCGGAGATCCAGTGGAGGGATGTCTTACAGATAATCCAGCCGTTTATTGGATCCGTCACTGAAAGAATTGAGGACCAAGTGAAAACTTTCGATCCCGAGATATCTGAGATGGCAGGCTATGCACTCAGCGGAGTCGGTAAACAATTTCGCCCGTCACTCGTCGCTTTGGCCGGAAATGCAGAATACAACGAGTTTCCTGATGATTTAGTGAATATAGCGGTGATTGTAGAAATGGTTCACATTGCCACTTTGGTACATGACGATATCATGGATCAGGCCTCAATTCGTCGAGGTAAGACCTCGCTTGCGAGCCGTTACGGCAACCAATCTGCTGTTCTTCTGGGGGATTGTCTATTTGCGCATGCTCTTAAAATGGCTTCGGCATTTCCGTCAACTGAAGTCTGCCGGACGGTTGCTTCGGCGACGAAAATTGTCTGTTCCGGTGAAATTCGGCAGACACTGACGCGTTCTCCACAATCGGTGGATCGAGAGAACTATTTTCGGATTGTTGAGATGAAAACCGCCGAATTGTTTGCATTATCCTGTGAAATGGGGCTTTGGGTTACCAATCCATCTCCGGAATACCGGCAGATTCTGCGTCGATTCGGATTAGCACTGGGAACGGCTTATCAGATTTACGATGACTGTCTGGATTTCTTTGGCAAGGAGCCTCAGACAGGCAAATCTCTTGGCAAGGACATTGACCAAGGGAAAATCACCCTTCCCGTCATCCTGGCTCTAGAGAATGCAACGGAAAGCGACCGGGTTCGGATTCTGAAAATGATCAAGGAGTGGAACCCGGAAAAAATGAACGATTTTCAGGATCTCCTGTCCAAAAGCAATTCACAGGATGCTTCTCGGGACTATGTGTTTGAGTATATCGACAAAGCCCGTGAATGTGCGGGTCAGTTACCTGATACAATATGTTTCAAAGCATTGGATCAGTTGGCGAATTTTATTAGGCAACAGACAGTGAAGTTGCTGAAAAACTGAATTAATAGGCTGATAGGCCAGTAAAATGTCTCAATTGACTACCGGAAAAAGCATGGTTTCCCAGACACAAGCTGCATCGCAGGTTGTGGACACGGATGAACGGACCTTGGTGCAGTTGTCAAGGGAAGGGGTGTTTTCAGCCTATGATGAATTAATCACCCGGTATCAGGAAAGAATCTATTCGACCGTCTATCATATGACGGCGAATCATGAAGATGCGGTCGACTTGGTCCAGGAAACTTTTATCAAAGCCTATCGTTCCTTAGCGTCATTCAAGGGCAAATCCACTTTTTATACTTGGGTTTACCGAATCGCTGTTAACAAGACGATTAATTTTCTGAAAAAGAGAAAAAAGCACCGTCATCTGAGTTTGAACGATATCGATTTGAATGCGGAGCATGATCCGGATCTGGTTTCTTTGATCGCCCACAAAACTCCGAGACGTGATGTCAATTTAGCGGAATTGCATGAAAAACTGAGCAAAGCTCTTCTCAAGCTTTCGGAAAACCACCGTTTGGTCATGGTTTTACATGATATTCAGGGATTGTCTCATGAAGAAGTCAGTCGCATCACTAACTGCAACTTGGGAACGGTTAGGTCACGGTTGTTTTATGCCCGTCAGCAAATGCAGACATTTCTTTCTGATTATCTAAAATCCTGAGTATTTATGACAGGCGATTCTAAAGATTTCGAGGAACTCAGGAAACTGCTTGCCACCAAGCAGCAGGAAAAGCCTTTTCCCGGTTTTTTCAATCAACTCTCTGATTCGGTGGTGGATCGTCTCAAGAAAGATTACAATCCCTCCAATCCCTGGTGGCGAATCATGCTGCTGGAATTGGAAGTAAAGCCTGCCCTTGCCGGTATTTATGGTCTGGCGATACTGGGCATGCTGGGATTCGGTCTTTTGGTCTCCTCATCCGACGATGGTGCTTCCGAATTGACCGTTTTTTCGAATTCTCCTTTAAGTAAGCTCCAGCCAGCTTCAAGCTCTGAATTATCTGGAATGCCTGCTTCAAATCCACTCTTCTGGGAAAGTCACCTTACTCATAAACCAAATTTACGGGATTTCTCCAGTATGGCGCCTGAGACCGGCGTGCGTCCCAATTATCTCCAGCAACCCATCATGGAGTTGAATGTTGAGAAAGTCTCATATCAACAGCCGGTCCAGCAATAGCCCCTGCCTCATGTAGTGATCTGTAGCGTCGGCTGTCCTCGGCCGAAACTGTAGCGTCGGCTGTCCTCAGCCGAAAAACGTCCCAAAAAGCCGGTGGAAATGCGCTGAGGACAGCGCACGCTACAGAAGCCGAAATGCTATTTTGATGATCCCAGGACTGTTCCTCTCAGTCCCCTCTGGTATCATCGGAAAAATTGACTTGAGTCCATTCTCCATTGAAAACTAAGATGAGGCTCACATCGGACTTCCCACCCATGACAGGGTGATCCCGAACCATTAGATTAATTCGATGACATTGCAAAGAATACATGATTAGCGAACAATCAAATTCAGCTTCCGATCGGCGTGGATTCTTTGCCGGTGTTCTGTCTATCATTATCGGAGGAGTCGTTTCCATTTTTCCCTTTGCTGCAGGCTTGGCCGTCTTTTTGGATCCGATCCGGCGACGAGAAAAAACGGGACGAGGATTGATCAGAGTGGCTTCATTATCTTCATTGCCTTCGGACGGATCTCCCAAGTATTTTCCCGTGATCGCTTCTCGCAGAGATGCATGGAATCATTATCCCTCATCCCCCATCGGAGCGGTTTATCTGAGAAGAATCCCCGAATCCGAAGTTCAGGCTTTTAATGTGGCGTGTCCTCATGCCGGATGTTTTGTCGGATACCAGAAATCACAAGACCATTTTCTGTGTCCCTGTCATAACAGCCGCTTCGCATTGAATGGCCATATCGATGACAAAAACAGTCCCAGCCCACGCGGCATGGATGAACTGGATGTCGAGATTCGAAACGATGAAGAAATCTGGGTGAATTTCCAGACTTTTCAACCCGGCAAAGAAGAGAAGATTCCCTCGGCATGAAATGGCTCATTGATTGGCTCGACCACCGGACCGGCCATCGTAAGTGGATTCGGGAAGCATTATTCGAAAACATTCCGGGTGGATCACAATGGAGGTATGTTTGGGGAAGCACCTTGACCTTCACGCTTTTCCTTCAGGTGGTTACGGGTCTGTTTTTGTGGATGAGTTACAGTCCCGGTGCCAACAACGCCTGGGAAAGTGTTTATTTTATCCAATACGAAATGAATTTCGGTTGGCTGTTGAGAGGAATTCATCATTACGCAGCCCAGCTGATGATCATACTTCTGGTTCTTCACCTGATGCAGGTGATGATCGATGGCGCTTATAAAGCGCCCAGGGAAATCAACTTCTGGTTTGGTTTATTGCTGCTCCAATTAACACTTGCCCTGTCACTGACTGGCTATCTGCTTCCGTGGGATCAAAAAGGGTTCTGGGCCACTAAAGTGGCGACAAGCCTTCTCGGAGTGATTCCTGTATTGGGGGATTCACTACAAAAACTTGTCGTGGGCGGGAGTGATTACGGACATCTGACATTGACCCGTTTTTTTGTTCTGCACGCCGGCGTTCTGCCGGGATTGGTCATCCTTCTGGTCGTCTTTCACATTTACCTTTTTCGTCGGCATGGGATCAAACCTAAAGAACCGAAAACAAAACCCGACGAGTATTTCTGGCCGCAACAGGTGTTTAAGGATTCTGTGGCCTGCCTGGCTGTACTCGTAGCCATACTTCTTCTCATCGTCAGGCATCGCTTGTTTGATACTGAAGGCCCTCTGGGCGCTGAGTTGGGGGCCCCTGCGGATCCGTCTCAACCCTACGACGCCGCCCGACCGGAATGGTATTTCCTCTTCCTTTTTCAGTTTCTCAAATACTTTAAGGGCGGACAGGAAATCTGGGGGGCCATCTACATACCGATGGGAATTCTGGGATTCATGTTCCTGATGCCGTTCATTGGAAAATGGAAAATGGGTCATCGGTTCAATTTGCTCTATATGATGGTATTGGCTGGAGGTGCGGCTGTCCTGACGGGCTTGGCGATTCAGGAGGATCGCAGTAAACCCGAGTTACGATTGGCTATTGAGGAAGCCCATCAGAATGCCGAGCGGGTGTTGGAATTGGCTCAGAGCGAAAGTGGGATTCCCGTAGAGGGGGCGGTCTCGCTTCTTTGGAATGATCCCTTGACCCAAGGTCCACGATTGTTTGCCCGTCACTGCGCAAGTTGTCATCGCTTTGGAGGAAAAGATGGAATGGGGCGGGTCATGGATGAGGAGAAAGATCCACAGACGGCTTCCGACTTGAAAGGATTTGCGACCCGCGAATGGTTGACCCGGTTTCTTAATGAGGAATCTTTCCACAGTCCAGAAATGTTTGGAGGAACTCAATTCAGTGAAAAGGGTAAAATGCGGCGCGTGGTTTCAAAGATAACGGATTATGATGCTGAAGAAAAACTAGCTTTGGAAAAAGTGATTGTTGCCATATCAGCAGAGGCTTCTCTGCCCATGCAAAAGACGATTGATGAAAATGATTTGGAAATCATCATTGAAGGCCGGCGAATCCTGGATGAGGAAGAGTCCTGCATGGATTGTCATCTGTTCCATAACGAGGACGAAGAGACCGAAGGGCCGGTATTGACCGGTTACGGATCCGAAGCCTGGTTGATTGATTTTGTCGGCGATCCCACACATTCCCGGTTTTATGGCGAAAAAAACGACCGCATGCCCGCGTTTCTGAAACTGGGGAGTCTCGACCTCAAATCCATTGAGCTGATTGTCAAATGGCTGCGTGAGGATTGGTATCGCCCGGAATCGACTCCCTGAATCGCCGGTAAATTCTTTCAAGGTTATGATTGCCTGCTGACTTGAATCGAATACACTCGCCCTCCGCTAATTTGAGTAAGCTCAATCATTGGTATTAATAATTAAAAAGACATAATCATGGCAGTTCTCGTTGGAAAAAAAGCCCCAGACTTCAAAGTTAAAGCAGTCATAAACGGACATGAAATCGTGGATGATTTCTCCTTGTCTCAATACCATGGTGAAAAATACGTCCTGTTGTTCTTCTATCCCAAGGATTTCACTTTTGTCTGTCCGACTGAACTCCACGCTTTTCAGACTCATCTTCAGGAATTCGAGGAAAGGAATGTTGCCGTGATTGGCTGCTCGACGGACACTGAATACTCTCATGCTGCCTGGCTCCAATTATCTGGAAAACAAGGTGGCATCAATGGGATCACTTATCCATTAATTGCCGATACCAATAAAACCATCTCCTCTGATTATGATGTTCTGGCCGGTGAGTATGTTGAAGATGAGAAGGGTCAAGTAGTTGTGGCTGGAGAATTGGTCGCCTACCGTGGGCTTTTTCTAATTGATCGTGAAGGTATCGTGCAGCACCAGTTGGTCAACAACATGCCCTTGGGAAGAAGCATCAAGGAAGCACTCCGAATGGTCGACACCTTGCAGCATTTTGAAAAACACGGTGAAGTCTGTCCTGCGAACTGGGAAAAGGGTAAAGAGGCCATGAAAGCCACTTTGGATTCAGTTTCCAATTATTTGGAAAACTCCCCCCAATTTGCCGACAGAAAGTAATTCGTCTGCTAAACCAAAAAGGGTGGGGCGTGCCGTCTCAGGGCGCCGTTTTTAGGCCGGTGGTGATCATGCCTGTAAATCCGGCAGGCGGCAACAGCCTGCCCTACCTTTTGATAATATCATGTTGACCAGCGAATTCATTGCTTCGGATATCAAGGAATCTCCATTCCTGATGTTTGTACTGCATGGACTTGGCGACAGTATGGAGGGTTATCGTGAGATACCTCAATGGTTGCGGTGTCCCTGGCTGAACTATGTATTGGTCAATGCTCCGGATTCTTATTTTGGAGGCTACTCATGGTATGATTTTGAGGGAGATCCCTCACCGGGAATTCAGCGCAGTTGCGAATTGCTTCTGAAGTTGGTGGCTAGTTATGAAGAAAAAGGATTTTCCTCCCAACACCAGTTTCTTTTCGGTTTTTCCCAAGGATGCCTTCTGACGGTTGAAGTGGGAATCCGCAGCTCTGGAATCATGGCTGGATTGGTAGGGATCAGCGGCTATGTACATCAGCCGAAGGAACTGTGGGCACAGCGTTCCGCAGTGGCTCTCCAGCAGCATTTTCTCATCACTCATGGGACGCGGGATCCCTTGATTGATTCAACACAGGTGAAGTCTCAGGTGGATTGGCTCCAGTCACAGGGAGCCAATATCCAGTGGAAAATTTTCGACAAAGAGCACACCATTGCCGGAGAGGAAGAGATTTCATGGATTCGCCGGTTTCTTGAAAAACGTAAATCAGAAATCATCGATGGGTAGGGAGAGCTGTCCCCAAGGCGCCGTAAAAAAGAAATTCACCCGTCAAGGACAGGCAGTCTACCGAGCCAGGTGGATCCGTTTTACTGAAATGTCTTCTTGTTTCGAAACTCCGATCTGAAGTAGAGAAGCATTTGTGTAGAGATCGTACTGAGAATCCTGATCGAGGGTATTCCCTTCCTGATCCGACAAAGATTCCTTATCTGCAAATTGCCTTCTCAGTTTTGTAAGCTCCTGCAGAGACAGGACATCCAGAGCAACCGGATCGCGGCTGAATCTCAATTCGTTCAGGACCACCGAATAATGCAGCATTTCCTGCTTGTTCCCTTGGAATTGGCAAACGAGTGCATCGACAATATTCATGACAACCCGATCCCCTAATTTCTGGATGGCGTAAATTTCAGGTACTGCCGTTGCCAGGCGGTTTGTATTGTCGTCAAACCGGATAGTATTGTCCACCGAGCCCATTGCCAGACTGTAGAGGTTCCCTGATACTCCCGTATGATAATCGTTCAACATGGGCGTGATATTGATGATTTTCGTGATTTTTTGAGTTAGCAGTTTGCTGATGTAGGACCGCCTCCCTATTCCCTGGCCCTTTTCTCCAAATTCCCAATCCCCCCAGACCAGTCTGCCCAGCAATGAAGAGTCATAAAAAGCTGCGGAATCCCATCCCTCTTCTTTGGCTCCGAGTACCTGAATTCCCAGCGTTGACCGAAATTGAGTGAGTTCAGATCGGGCCAAATCTTCAATGCGTTTATCCCAAAGAATAATCTGACCGGGCTTGAATCCTGCCTTAATTAGGCTGATAATGACGGCTTCGATAACACGCGGATTTGTCCCTGTAACAGGGCCTGGACCTGAAAAAACCTTAATGCCGATGATGTCCTCAACTTTCAGGAGAGAATGCCAGGCAGATATAATATCCTCCTGCCCCGTAAGGTCGGTCAATCCCGTTTCCACCATTTGATTCAAGGTGTCGGGGTTGGGCAGAAAGGCAGCCGTGGCTCGAGGACTGTAAACAACTGAAACTCGAGACTTGGCTTGTTCCAGAGTAGGAAAAGGGTAAGGTGACTTCGGCGTATTAGAGGCAATAAGGAATGAACAGCACAGGCTCAGGAATACAATCAGGACGAACCGATGGTTCACCTTACTCATTGACGCTATGCTTGCATGCCTTGACACTCTAAGATACCAATGATAACTCCATTCAGAGTGTTGACAAATAAAAAACAACCTGGTGGGTTCGCTCTGTTGATCACTTGTTTACTCGCCATTCTGTGCGGGTGTTCGAAGCCCGGTGATCGCGCTTTGCTGCAGGGAGAAAAACTCCTGGCCCGCGGCGATTATTCCAAAGCCCTTGAGAAGCTTCAAAGGGCTGTGGAATTAAAGCCCAACCACCCTCAGGCATGGAATTACCTCGGTTTGGCCGATCAAGCTGCAGGAAATCCGGCCAATGCAGTCGGTCATTATCTTAAAGCAATCGATCTGTATACCGCAGGCGGTGAGTCCGATGGCAATGCTGACCCTTCTGTCATGTTCTACAATTTGGGATATGCTTATTATGAGCAAGAGCAATGGGAGCCCGCCGTGGAAGCCTTTCGGAAATCGACGGATCTCGGGACGGATTTTGTGGCTGCCTGGCTTCAATTGGGTTCGGCCTGTCTTCATTGGGGAACACTTGAACTCTCCAGAATTCAGAATACGAAAGCGAGCAATCTACTGATTGAATCCCGTGCCGCCTTTAGCCGGGCCTTGGACACGGATCCGCTGATTCCTCAGGCATTGAACGGGTTGGGAATATTGCTGCGCATTGAAAAAAACTATGTGGAAGCCGCCGTGCTTTTTCGGCAGGCCCTGGATCAGCGCCTCGACTATGCCCCGGCCCTACTGAATCTGGCTGTGGTCTCCGAAAAAATTCAGGGACGGGACGAAGAGGCGATGCAGGCGTATCGCGAGTATTTGGATTTAGAACTGGTACCGCCACCACCGCGCTTGGATGATGTCAGAGTTGCTCTTCAGCGGCTTGAAAAAAAAAATTCCGTAAAAAAGATTCCCAACCTCGTTCCCCTTGAAACCCGACCGGACGATCCTGTTGGGGCCAATGAAAAGAAGGCGGATTCCACTTCGTCTCCAGAACAGGCTGAAACCGAAATTCAAGACCCTGCGCGGGTCAATCCCAAGATCCTGCTAGCAAAAGCTGAAATTCCTCGTTCTGATTCACCGGGTTTCGAGCCGCTTCCGGAAATCAGCCCTTCGAAACCGGAGATAATATCTGGTACCGGTCATTCCAATGACAAGCCTCCATCCCGGAGCCAGGAGAATCCCCCTAGGGAAAACAAGACTGAATCTTATCCCGGTAATCCTAAAGAAATATCGATTTCCTCAGAATTACCTGGGAAAGAGGAGGCTCTCCAGATAGGTTTTTCAGAAAACCAAACCGCATCTTCAAGCGACGGAGCCTCATCTGTGGAGGGGGTTTTGGCAAACATCAGTGATCAGGAATCCTCTTTGTCAGTAACCGCCGCCGACCTTCCGTCTCCCGGCATCGAGGAGTCCATACTGCCTAAGGAACAAGAATCAGATAATTCAATATTCATTCAACCTATCACTTTTTCGATGTCCGGTGATCAGGAAATCATTCCCAGGTCTTTGGATTCGACTGAAGATTCAGAACCTCCTCCTGCACAAATACAATCATCGAAAGGATTCGATGAAAATGATTACAAAACGATTTCTCGATACAGCTATTATGCTCCGGAACGTCCGAAAAGAGGAAATCGAGCAGGAGCGCTGTTGGCATTCGAAAAAGGACGAGCCAGTGAAAAACGGGGTGACCTGAGCGATGCCATGGCATCGTATCTACAGGCCGTCCGCCAGGACGGAAGTCTGTTTCAAGCTTGCAGCAATCTGGGGGCAACAGCTTATCGGATCGGAAAACTGAACCACGCTCTTCCCGCTTTTGAACAGGCCTTGGCCATTCGGGCCGATTCTCATAAAACCCGCTATAATTTTTCACTTGTCCTTGCGAAAGCTGGGTATTATGTGGATTCTGCATTGCAACTGAACAGGGTGGTTGATTCAGATGTGGATCATCTAAAGTCACACTTGGCTCTCGCCAATCTTTATGCCGGCGCCCTGAATCGTCTGGACCTAGCTGCCGCCCAATATCGTGAAGTTCTACGTATTCAGCCCGGGCACCCTGAGAAAACGGAAATCCTGTTTTGGCTGGCACAACATTGATCTGCTCGCAGATTCTCTGAAACGGGGTTTCTCCCGAGCTGAATTGTTGATTATCTTTTAGATTGGTGCTGAAAGTGCTGAATAATAAAAAAGATTAGGTTGAGAATCCTTATCGAGCTCGGTAAATTCGGTCTTCGTCTATGAAATTCGGAACCTACACCATCAGTATATTTGATCTGCTAATCCTGCTCGTTCTGGTGGCTGGCGCGTTCCATGGACGTAAAAGGGGCATGTCCCTCGAATTCATAGATGTGGTGCAATGGCCGTTGCTTCTGCTCTTTGCGGGGAACACTTATGAACCCATCGCCAATTTCGTGGCTCCTTACATCCAGGTGAAGATCCTTTACCTTTATATTGGCAGCTATCTCCTCGCGGCTGGATTCGTGGCTCTGATTTTCCATTCCATCAAAAAAACTAAGGACGGAAAGATTCTCGGACCTGACTTTTTCGGCAGTATGGAATATTATCTGGGAACCGTGTCAGGGGCGTTTCGATATGGCTGTATATAGTGGTGAAGTATAGATTAAACCCCTCGCTTAGTGGCTCCACTA
>DUCD01000243.1:12353-22673 GCA_012959985.1 Verrucomicrobiales bacterium
GCTGAATATTTTTCCTGTGAAAGACCGATCATCCCGTGGGGCCTCCAATAACACGGTGATGGATGTGTTGAAGTCCAGGAGCCCTGCTGAAATTCACTACGCGTTGACCCGGGGATCCAACACCGGAAGATTCGTCCGACGACATTTCAGTTTTCTTTTGATGCACCCTGCCGGAGGCGACAAGTCCCCGGAACCGGCCAAGGGGAAGAAGAAAAACAAGAAAATCAATATCACCCCGGGAAAATAGACGGTAGGACCTTCGGGCTCGAATTCCATGGCAGGTCCTTTTTCAGCTTCTACGATTGATCAGGTGCGCATTGCCAGTGACATCGTCGATGTCATCGGTTCTTTTATCCCCTTGAAAAAGACCGGAACCTCATGGAAGGCTCTGTGTCCATTTCATCAGGAAAAAACTCCCAGTTTCACCATCAACCCCCATCGGCAGATGTATTATTGCTTCGGTTGTCAGAACGGGGGGGACGTCTTCAAATTCCTACAGGATTACGAAAGTCTAAACTTCACCGAAGCCATTAAACGTCTTGCTGAGCGAGCAGGTATTGTTCTGCAGATTGAGGAATCCGGTGCATCGGATGAACGACCTCGCCAAAAAGAACTCCTGCTTAGCATCCATCAGGAAGTTGCTAAACGTTGGCAGGAAAACCTGAAGAGTCATCCTTCGGCTCCACCGGTCAGGGAGTATTTGAAGCAGCGGGGACTATCGCCTGAAACCATCTCCGAATTCCGATTGGGCTATGTGCCGGATCAATGGGATGACTTGGTCAAATGGGCACAACAACAGGATTACGAGCTTTCCGTAATGGAGACGGCGGGCCTGGTCATTCGAAAAGAGGGAACCCACCACTATTACGATCGGTTTCGCGGACGTCTGATGATTCCGATCTGCGATGATCAATCCCGGGTTATTGCCTTCAGTGGGCGAAGTTTGAATCCGAATGAAGAATCGGGCAAATACATTAATTCACCGGAAACTCCTCTGTTTTCCAAACGTAGGGTGTTCTTCGGATTGGACAAAGCAAAACGGAGTATTCTCAAAGCTCAGCACGCCGTTATTTGTGAAGGCCAGTTGGATACTATGGCATGCCACCAGGCTGAGTTTCGAAATGTTGTAGCGCCTCAAGGTACGGCTCTGACTGCCGATCATTGTCGCACTTTGAAACGTTATGTCGAAGAGGTGATACTTTGTTTTGATTCGGACTCGGCCGGGCAGAATGCTGTTGTGAAAGTCATGGATGATTTACTGGCCTCCGGACTTTCAATTCGTGTTGCCGTGATGCCTCCTCCTCACGATCCTGACAGCTTGCTTCGGGAAAAGGGCGCCGAGGCATTCCGGGAAATACTGGATTCAGCCAGTGGTTTTTTCGACTTTTACCTGAAGTATTTATGCCGACAGCACGACACGACTCGAGATGTCGGCAAGTCGGCTGTAGTTCGGGAAATGGGGGGGGCTCTTCATAAAGCCAATGACTTGTTACTTCTGGATGATTTTGCCCGAAAGGTTGCTCTGAGCCTTGGGGTTTCTCCTGGCGCAGTAAGAAACGAGTTTAAAAAATCTCCTTCTCGACGACAGCGTGAAAGACCCTCCATAGATCATTCCGGGGAACCGGATCTGGAAAAGCCAAACGAGTTTTCACCCCCTTCAGAGAAAGAAAACTGGCTTCTGCGCCTCGTGCTTCTGCAGGATGTAGCCGGCCTTGATTGGCTGGCTTCTCACATGAATCTCGATTGGGTCCTCCACGGGACCGTTAAATTTGTTCTCAGAATGAGAATCCAGGCTTTTTTTGATCACAAAAGCCAACCGGTAAACATCGATGATTTTTCCGATCTTGGAGAAACCGAACGGAGCTATCTGAGTCGCCTCCTGGTTGAAAATCTTGAACTGCCTGAAACCGAGAGACAAATTCGTGACTGTGTACAATTCTTACGGAAGAAACATATAGAGCGCCAGATTTCCGATCTGAAACGACAGGTCTCTGAACCCGAGTTACCCCCCCAGCAGGTTGTGGAACTCTCCAGAAGAATTCAGGAATTGATCCATCTGAAACGGCGCCCGCTCGGAGAGGAACTTGCCGGGTAGGGCTCGCTGTCCCCAGCGCGCCGTTCTGTTGTTGATATCATCTCTGTAGCGTGCGCTGTGGATATCATCTTCTGTAGCGTGCGCTGTCCCCAAGCTCATGAAGTTGTGCCTTCTGTCATGGGGGGGCACACTGAGATAATCGATTCCCGGCGCGCTGAGACAGCACGCCCAACCATCATTGTGTCTGCTGATTCAAAAGATGCGTCCAAATAAACCTTAAGCCTTTACCTGAATCGCCTTGCGGAATCCCGTATCAGGGAGTAGGTTGGAAGCGTTCAGACTTGGTGAATTGTGATTGGAAAGGATAAGAATCTCGAACTGACTCAACTATGGTAACAGCGCTTACACTACTCATTGCCGGGGTGATTCTGATGTTTGTGGAAGCGATCCTTCCGGGCGCCATTGCTGGGATATTGGGTGCGCTGTGCCTGATTGCCGGAGTCGCCTACAGCTATTCGGTCAGTGCCTTGTTCGGAAATGTGATTCTGCTGGTGACGGTGATCGGAGTGACGACCTCCGTTTTTCTCTGGATGAAATTCTTTCCGGGTAGCCGTTTGGGACAAAAACTTGCTTCGCAATCCCACATCGGAGGGTTGAATGTCGAGCAGCGGGATTTAATTCACCGTACCGGCAAGGCTTATACCGTCCTTCGGCCATCCGGAACCGCCTTGATCAACGGGAAAAAGGTGGATGTCGTGACGGAGGGATCCATGATTGATCGTGATGATCCGATACAAGTCGTCCAAGTGGAAGGCATGAGGGTGGTCGTCAGAAAATTGGACCCAGAACCCCCAGCCTGAATCTTCTTATTCCTGAACACAGGCATCCCATAGGAAACTTCATGAAACCACCAAAAACAGGGTGTTTTTGTCATCGAACGGCCTTGTGGGATCATTTTTCGGTATGAGAAGCAACCGAAACCCTACATAAACAGGGGTTTTATCATCAAATCCTATGGGATGGCTCTGATTCCTGAACTGGATTTTTTCATTTGAATAACCTCTGATTCACTTCATAATGCATAGTATGACGATTGAAATGATATTGCCGATTTTTGCACTTTCCAATTTGGGGAAAGCTCTGTTTGCCGTTGGAGGCCTGATCACACTGGTTCTGGTACTGGTTGTCTTAAATTTCTTCAATGTCTGGCTCCGAGCATGGGTTGCCGGTGCTCCCGTCGATTTCCTGGAATTGATTGCGTTGAGACTTCGAGGCGTCCCGGTCGGATTAGTCGTCAACTCACGTATTGCGGCCGTCAAATCAGGAATTCCTTTGTCTGCGGATGAATTAAGCACTCATTATCTGGCAGGAGGTAATGTGGAACTGGTCATTGGTGCCTTGATTGGTGCCCGCAAGGCATCTATCGAACTGGATTTTGATCGTGCCTGTGCCATTGATCTGGCTACCAGAGGTACCGGAAAAACGGTCCTTGAAGCCGTGCAGACCTCCGTTAATCCCAAAGTCATTGATTGTCCGGATGCGGCATTGGGAAAGACCAAAATTGATGCGGTCGCCAAGGATGGGATTGTTATCCGAGCCAGAGCCCGAGTGACAGTGCGCACGAATCTGTCGAGATTCGTTGGTGGAGCTACCGAAGAAACCATTATTGCGCGTGTGGGTGAAGGAGTGGTGTCGACCATCGGATCTGCTGAGACTTATAAGGATGTGTTGGAAAATCCCGATAAAATCTCCAAAACAGTTCTGGGTAAAGCACTGGATGCCAATACCGCTTTTGAAATTCTGTCGATCGATATTGCTGATCTGGACGTCGGTGAAAATGTGGGAGCCAAGTTGCAGGCGGAGCAGGCGGAGACTAATAAGTTGGTGGCTCAGGCGAAGGCAGAGGTCCGTCGGGCAGCGGCGGTGGCTTTGGAACAGGAGATGTCGGCACGCGTTGAAGAAATGAAGGCCAAAGTCGTCGAAGCCGAAGCTCAGGTGCCTTTGGCCATGGCGGATGCCTTCCGTAGCGGGAATATCGGGATCATGGATTATTACCGCATGAAAAATATACAATCCGATACCAGCATGAGAGACAGCATTGCCGACAGTGATGATGATCCAGCGGGTTCTAACACTCCCTGATGCTGCATTGTCGGAAACGGTGAACCAGCCACTCTGAATACTTCGGTATGGACAATTTGTTCTTTTACATTGTTGCCGCTTCGGTTGTCATTAATTGGCTGACGAAGCGATCGGAGGCAAAAGCTGCCAGGGAAGCAGAGATGCAGGAAACTTCGCACCCTGCTGATTCCGAGCGTGCCGCAGATCCCCAGGTCTCCCGTCACATTGAAACGGATTCCTCGGGAAGGGCTCCGGCTTCAGAAGCAAGAACTCCCTTATCAAGTTGGGAAGGAGAGTTGAGGCGGTTGCTGGAAGGAGCAACGGGTGGGGGCGAAACAGCTCCTTCTCAACTACCCGCCAAACCACCGGTTGTCCGATCACCGACAGGTGGTGCGATTCATCGCAGGGATGCAGACCCTTCAAGAGCTTCCAGGACACCGACGGTGCACCGTCAGCCAGTTTTACACTCCAATGATGACACCGTCAGACAGTCGCTCCGAGATATAGAGGAAGCCCAGAGAGCTCGCAAGGAGGTTGAGAAAAAACTCCGACGAGCACGGCAGAAAGTAAGGCATGTAAAGAAAACAGTTTCCAAGTCTGTTTTCACAAGTGGAAATCCAAAGGCCGACGCCGTCCGGATGATTCGAAATCCCAAGACGGTCCGGCAGGCAGTCATTGCATCCCTAATTCTTAATCCCCCCGAATCTTCAGAAGAATTCATTCGAGCACGTTCCTTTTAAGGGTAGGTTGTGCGGCATTGCCATTCGGGTAAGGATTTTCCGCAGGTATTTTTAACGCCATCATCCCTGAAGCTGGCCGCGCCGAGGCCGGGATATGGAAGAAATGAATGCCGATTTCAATAATCCGGGGTCGACGCCCCCAGCTTCAGGGGTGCCTGATTTCTTAACCGTGTGCATTGCTGTATGCGGCGCGCTGGGACAGCACGCCCCACTGCCATTCGGGTAAGGATTTTCCGCAGGTATTTTTAACGCCATCATCCCTGAAGCTGGCCGCGCCGAGGCCGGGATATGGAAGAAATGAATGCCGATTTCAATAATCCGGGGTCGACGCCCCCAGCTTCAGGGGTGCCTGATTCCTTAACCGTGTTCATTGCTGTATGCGGCGCGCTGGGACAGCACGCCCCACCTTACCTCTGGATGGCTTCGGCTACGCTTTCGAAAGCGTCGAGGGTTTCCTTCGACGCAGTCTTGAGAAGACTCTGTAGTTTTGGATCTGTAATTGGCAGGTCGTTTTCGATCAGGATTCCGGCTGCCTGAGTTCGGACGGCTGTACCATACGCTTCAAGGTTCCGGAGGAAATTATTCAGATTGCCGTCCACCCGATTCCATTCGTTCAGTGCATATTCACGGGCGGAGGTGAAATGGCCGTCGCCATCAACGTCTAGACGGACCGGGTTGGTAACGGCCATGACTTCCGGCTTCCAGTGGATGGATTCATGTTGGTAGGGGCGAGGGATATTCCAGAATGCTTCCTGAATACCGGGGCCGGAAGCTACTACAACCAAGTGGACATCATGAGCCGGTTTATCCAATTGCCAGACAACTTTCACAGAGTTCTGAGTTCTACGAACGCGGTCCAATTTCGTGGAGCGTATGAGCTTGCCGTTGGCGTAAAGATCGACCCGTTCGGCTTGGGACCAGGAAGGACTTCGGATTTCGCTTTCCACCCGGATGTCCGTCCCCAGATTTCCGGCAATATCCCCGACGGTGTATTCTCGATCAACCGTTAAAGTGGCGAGCAATCCCATGCTTACCAAGGCCTTCCCCTTCAGAAAACTTTCACAGACTTCGTTGATGTCCACCTTGGACGGATCCGAGTCCTCGGCGAAAAGATAAGTGCGTCCCTGCCCGATGAGATAGCGGTTCACATCATGGGAATCGCTGGACCCGACTGCGGTGATCTGTAAACCATAATTCAACAGGGCAAACCAATCCCTTACCGGTCCCATTAAGTCTGCCTGCAGGGCGGCTGAAGTAATGACTTCTATAGCATCGAAACGGAATTCAGCTCCTCTACGATTGTGACCGGTTACCCGATTGAAATGCTTCTTAGCCATCGGGCTGAATGCACTGTGAATATTGCGCGGGTGGTTGAGTAGGACGACTTGAACCCCGTCCACCGATCTCATGGATTCCATAAGGCGGGGCCAGTTGGTAATCTTGAAATCCGGGATAGGGGAATCCGCGTCTATCGGGAAGATGTTGAAATGGCCTTTCGATGTTGTGACTTCATTGCCGATCACAGATGTGAATCGTTTGTTCAGATGGAGTCTGTCCTGGAAAGGCTTGAAATCCGTATGGTGATTATGGTCAGTTGCAATGGCGATTTCGATTTGTTCCCCGGCGATGGTTGCCATTCTTTCGAGTGCTGTGGCATCACCGTGGCCGCTGAAATCCAGGACATGGATATGGGGGTCACAGCTGAGTAAACCATCGGTATTGACCTCTTGGTGCAGATTTATTTTCAGAGATTGAGATTGGCCGGGTCTGAGATTGATGGACGTTCTTGATAGGCTGTATTCAAAACCTCGGGATGCGATGATTTCGTAACGCCCCGGCAATAATCCGATGCGCGCATTTCCATTGGATGTGTAAACCACGCCGGGACGAACCGCGGACTGGATGGCGTCTTCCAGAAAAACCGGCGCCAGGGAGCCGTTTTCATCGACAATTGTCAGACGGGCAGGCATGGGTTTTCCGTTCGCTTCATCAATCACCGAAACCGCCACAGCACATTCGGTCATAGTCTCGAAATAGGGTCGGGAAGAATACAGGATTTCTCCCAGAATGATATCATCCTTTTGCGGGGGATTCTGCTTGCGAGCCTCGATCAGCAGTTTGTTACCGGAGGGTCTCAGGATGCCTTCCGGAATACGGAAAGTTTGCCAGAGATCCAATTCGTTGGCCTGAAGCTTTCCCATCTTTGTTTGATTCAGAAAAACCTCCCAGTTGCCTTTCACGTCCTCTTGCCGGATAAACAGAACGGATTCAGCGACGGGAACGGGTATAGTGAATTCAAGATTCAGGGACATGCCTTCCGGGGACTTGTCGACAAATATATCCCATTCCGGGTCATTGGGTATTCCGAGATGGTGACGAGCGGGCTCAATGACCTCGACGCCCTGGAGGCTGCAAACCAGATTCCATAGTAGACAATAGCTTAAAATGGGTATCAGACGAAAGGTCATGTTATCTGCTGTGAGTTGGGAAAGTCTTTGCGCTTCATCCGACCTCGGTTTTCTCAACCTGTTGGATTCCCCGAAGATCGCCTTTGCTGGTTTCTCGGTAGGAGATCCAGGATATGGTTTGTTAAACTGAAAACTTACTCAATACCGACCTGTGACGTCAACGGCAAATCTGAGATTGATCTTTCTGTAGGCGCGATTAAATGAATACAAGTGCGGGGAGGGCTCTGCTATGGCGTCGGCTGTCCCGACTAAAGGATGGAATAATGTTGAATGGTAAGTTATCCTTGGCCAAAGTGAGCATTCCAATGATGTGGATCAATAATTGCAGGAATCGTCCTGTCCGGAATAGGAAATATCAGTGTTGATCAAAAAGTTCTCAATTCAAGCTCTGAAGGGCTATGCGACATTCTGGATGGTGTGCGTGGCTTCTTTTGCGTTTTCGGAATCTGACCCAAACCGATCGACCGGAGAACAGTGGTTCGAGAAGATTCAGCCTATTCTGGATCAGCACTGCATCAAATGTCATGGGACCGTAAAACAAAAAGGAGGATTGAATCTCAGCAGTTTTCACCACATGACCAAAGGGAGTGAAAACGGTTTCGTTCTCGTTGCCGGGAAACCTGATTCCAGTCCAATCCATCGGGTTCTGTTGCCGCAATCAGATCCTCACATGCCGCCGAAAAAGCAGTTGTCCGATTCTGATATACACGAGATTCAAGGATGGATTCAGGCCGTTTCTGCCGATGATCTTACAGATGAAACGGAGGACGCCGATCCTTGGGAAACCCATCCACAAGCAGGGAAACAAATTCAGGAAAATTCTCAGGATTGGGAACCTCCGGAGGACATGGCTCCTGAGAACGTGATCAATCGATTCGTCGAAGCCGGGTGGCATCAAAAGAATTTAAGACCGAGTCCCATCGTTGATGATCGCGGGTTTGTGCGCAGAGTGTATCTGGATTTGATCGGACGAATCCCGATGCGGCGTGAATTCGAAGCATTTCTCTACGATGGACGAATCGACAAACGGCCCCGCTTGGTCGATGAATTACTGGCACACGATGACTATGCACGTCACATGAGGGAAATATTCGATGTTGTCCTGATGGGGCGCGCCGATTCCAAAAGAGTGACTCAACGAGAGGAACATCACTGGAATCAATTTCTTGAGTCTGCTTTCACTAATGACCGTCCTTGGAATGAGGTGGTTCGTCAGTTGATTATCGGGCGTTCCCAAAAAGAGCAGGATCGAGGTGGGTTCTGGTTTTTGTATGAACGTAACAATGATCACCAGGCCATAGCCGAAGCTCTGGCTCCCATTGCTTACGGTACCCAGATCAAATGTGCACAATGCCACGATCATCCTCTGGCAGGAGAAATTGGACAGCATCATTACTGGGGTTTGGTGGCTGGTTTTAATCGAAGTAGGAATGTCGACACCGAATCCGGGCTGGGGATTTCAGAATCTGCCATCGGCGGTTTCATTAAGTTCACGAATCTGGAACTGGAATCGCAACCGGCCAGATTGGCGTTGTTGAGCGGATCCGTCATTGAGGAGGCCTGGCCTCAAGAAGGAGAAAAGAAAGCCGATGATCCCAAGCTCTACCGAATTCCTCCATCGGAAGAAAAGAAAACCCCTGAGAAACCTTCTTATCCGATTTTCTCGCGCCGCGAAGCCATTGCCGATGAATTAACTCAGAAGAATCACCTCTTGGCTCGTGCCATGGTGAATCGTATCTGGGCATTGTTTCTGGGAAGAGGCATTGTTCACCCAGTGGATGAAATGAATTCCAAACATCCACCGAGTCACCCGGAGTTGCTCGATTGGTTGGCCAAAGAGTTTGTCGATAATGATTATCAGTTACGCCCACTTGTCCGCTCGATTATTCTCAGTCGGCCCTACCAATTGAGTACGCGCCCAGTATCCGGTAGTTTGGGATTGCCGGAAGATTTTTCAGTGAGTTTGGAAAAGCCTCTGACGGCCGAAGTTCTGTGGCGATCCATTCGGGTGGCACTGCACGGCGAGGAAGTGAAATTGGATTCCCCCGGCCATGAATCCTACCAAGCGCTTCGCCGTGTTTTGATTAAATTTTTTCCAGATATATTTCCAGTGGAATACAACACATCCCTTCAGCAGGCTATGTTTCTGACAAACTCACCCATCCTTGATTCTTTGCTGGATCCATTCGATGGCAATCTGACGCTCGAGTTGCTGAGTATCCCTGATCTTGGCCGGCGTGTGGATCGTGCTTATATCTCTACTTTCGGGAGATTTCCTGATTTCCAGGAGAAGGGTTCTTCTCTGATATACCTTCGGGATCGTATCGATCGACCCGAAGCGGGGATTAAACAATTGGTTTGGACTTTGCTGACTTCGGCGGAATTTTTAGTTAATCATTAGACGTAAATGATGTGGGCGTGGGTCCTACTGAAGTTGGCCTCGCAGAGGTCGGACGAAGGCCGGTAGGCCGTAAAGGTTAATCAGTAAATGAAATTATGTGACGATGCACGGGGTTCGACTTTCCCTGTTGCAACGGTTTAGGACTTTTGAATCAATCCAGTCTCAATGGCTACAGAATCCCGACATAACGGTGCGCCAGGGAAATGTTCGCAGGATGAACATTCTATTCACCGACGGCTTTTTCTTCAAGGAATGGGAGCGGGCGGAGCAATGTCTCTATTCAGCTGGAACGGACTTTTTTCAGTTCCCGCAATGGCCGAGCAAGCTCGAAAGAATCAAAAGAGGTGTATTCTTCTCTGGCTTTGCGGTGCTCCCAGCCAATTTGAAACGTGGGATCCGAAACCCGGCCGAATCACCGGGGGACCTTTTCGCAGTATTCCGACGACCATCCCGGGAGTTCACTTCAGCGAACTGATGCCAAGGTGTGCATCCATTGCTGATAAATTAGCGATCGTGCGCTCCATGAAGACCAAGCCTACTGAACATTTTCAGGCG
>DUCD01000244.1:0-4449 GCA_012959985.1 Verrucomicrobiales bacterium
CCCACAAGGCCGTTCGATGACAAAAACACCCTGTTTTTGGTGGTTTCATGAAGTTTCCTATGGGATGCCTGTGAAAACAATTCTATCTTTTCAGCCAAATCCTAAGTTTATTCTCATAGTAGGCAGAATCCGCCGCCTTCCCGGTTTTTTCTGCAATCGGAATCAGTATTTTGCAGATAGGGCCGATTCCCTCGTAATCAGGGTATTCTTCCATGAAGGTTCGGTACCAGATCAGAGCGTAGCTCTTATTAGTGCTTTCTAGGATCAAATCCCCGATTCGAAGGTAGAGCCGTTTTTTCTGCTGCAAGCTGGATGTCAAATCCAGTGATTCACGGTAGGCTTGAAGTGCAGAATGCTTATCTTTTGACTTCACAAGCAAATCGCCGAGTTTCTCACTGAGCACGGAACTGGTAAGCGTTTCCTTCAAATTCTGTAGAAACTGAATCGAATCGGACAATTTCCCTCCATGGACAAGACTCAGATTGACGATTTTCTGATAAGACCATTCGATCCTCGGATCTTTATTCTTCAGCAGAATATCGTGCCTTGACCGCGGAGAAACACCGAAGGGTCGGTAGAGCGGATCTCCAATCAGAGTGGTCTGCCAGGACAAGGAACTGAGACTGGAATAAGCGGCTTCGCCAAAGGAAAAACCTCGCCCTATGAATGATAAAGTGAACGCTTTGATATCAGGGGTTGCCTGAAGATAAGGCTCATATACGCAGCCCATCGTGACGGTGGCCCCTTTAGCAATCAGGGGTCCAGCCCATCGCCGACTGTCCGAACGTATCGTCTCTGCGCTGAAAGAATGCAGATGGTAGGCGAATGCGCCAGGCATGAACTCAACGGATTTTTTCTGAAAAGGACCGGAAACACTGCCATCGTACCAACCGGCATAATAAGCGATACGGCTCAAGGGGAACCCCTTGGGAAAAGTCTCAGGCTTGAGATCAAGATAGGTTTCCAAACCTGCTTTCATAGTAATTTCTGCACCCGCCCGCATCCAATCGTCTCCAATACGGTAACTCCCGTTGGTAATGCCTCTAGCATCAAAATAAGCACGCCCCCAAAGCCCGTTTTTTTCCGCTGCCACAGCCTGATCAATCATGTTTTTGACAGACGAGGGAGACGGTCCATCCAATCTGGCAACCATCAGGATGCCATTGGTCGGATGAAAAGAAGCGGCATTTGTCCAACCATAAAACGGATTATTCAAGGGCCCGAAGCGTTTTAAAACTCCACCCGCACGCGGAATCAGGGCCAACTCGTTGTCCACCGCAGAGTGGTTTGCCCTCAGTTCCTTTCTGACTTCTTCCACCCCCTCCTCCTTCAGTTTCGGATCTTCCGAAATACGTAAAGGAACTCCGTAACAGGCAACGGCATACCGAATGGACGCATCTACCAGAGGGCCCTTAATTTTATTCTTCGAAAACCTCCCGGTCCCACCGGAATCAAACCGAAAGAAACCACCTTTTACCAGCAGTTTGAGCAGGGGTTCCTGAATCGTTTTTTCATAATCCTTCCGGCTCACCGTCTCCTCTTTCGACATCCGGATCCCGAAAAGATTCACTTGGGGGATTTTTCGGACCTTTGCATAGTATTCGGCAATCTCCTTGGATTCCGGCATTCGTGAATTATAAACGACTACAACCGATTCCCCGGTATCTTTACCGTTTACGTTGCAAGCCCCAAAAATCAGCAGCAGGCTCGCCCGAACACAATGGATGATTTTTTGAAAACTCACAGTAGTTGGTTGATGAAATTTCGATGGATAGTCATAACGTTCTCCTCATTCCATCATAGGCAAACTCCACACCCTCCGGCATTTCTTCCTGAGCCGCATCATGGTCATAAACATGGGTCAGATGAGTCAGAATCGCCTTATCAGCCCTGATTCTACGGGCCGCTGTTAAAGCTTCATCCAAACACATGTGAGTTGGATGTGGATCGTGCCGCAAGGCATCCAGAAACACGTATTGCACCCCTTTCACTTGTTCGGTTACCGAGTCAGGGACTTCACTGCAGTCACTCAGATAGGCCAATTGCTTTTCACCTTTCTGCATGAAGAGAAAACCGGTTGTGCCCATTCGTCCATGCGGCAGAGAAACGGGAATAATCTCAAGATCACCCAGAGAAAACGGACCGGTAATAATTTGAGGATCCGGTTTGAAATACCCAAAATTCACCGGACCTTCCTTGAAAGCATAGTCAAAAACGCGTTTCAAGTCCTGCATGGTCGATTCGTTGGCATAGACCGGGAGTGTTCCATCATTCATATGGCAGAATCTCCGGCAGTCGTCCATGCCCATGATGTGATCCGCGTGCGAATGAGTAACAAGAACGGCATCCAGACTCCGGATATTCTCCCTCAGGATCTGGAGGCGGAACTCAGGAGTGGTATCAATGACTAACCGAACGTGGTCCGTCTGGATATAGAGAGACGGGCGGGTTCGATGGTTCTTGGGGTTGGCGAGAAACTCAGGGGAATGGTCCATACCTATGACAGGAACCCCCTGTGAAGTCCCACTACCCAGAATAATAAATTGAAATGCCATCTCGTTCCCAATGTCCATTCAGACGCAGGCTGATTCTATCTTGATTCGGCAAATCGACTCAAACCAATTCATTACCGATAATACCTTTAACTCAGCAGAGTAATCGAATGGGAATATTTTTTTACTGGTGAGGAAAACAAATAAAGGGCACATTCTGTACTGCGCCATGCTTACTACATTGCGGATCAAGAACTTGGCTCTGGTAGAGGACCTCACTTTGAATTTTCAAAATGGATTCAATGTGATCACAGGAGAAACCGGTGCTGGAAAATCAATCATCATTGGCGCCTTGAACCTGCTTCTGGGAGAACGGGCCGACCGATCACTGATCCGCACCGGTTGTTCCCACTGCACCATCGAAGCGATCTTGGTATTGCAAGATCCTGAGGGTGAAATCGATGAGTTCCTGCTGGAAAATGGAATTGAACCCCGGGAGGGGGAAAACCTGATCCTCAAGCGATCCATTTCCACCTCCAGCTCAAATCGGCAGTTTATAAACGGCAGTCCAACCTCCCTCGCCTCTCTTCAGCATATCGGGTCACGCTTAGTGGATATCCACGGACCGCATGACCATCAGTCGCTGCTGCATTCGGAAGTTCAACTCGCCATCCTGGATCGATTTGCCGGTATCGATTCACTTCTGCGACAATTCTCAGAAAGACTACAGGAAAGCCGAAACCTGGCCCGCAAAAAATCGGATCTCATGGTCGATGAGCAATCCACTATTCGGGAACTCGAAATGCTGCGTTTTCAGGTCGAAGAAATCCAGCAGGCCAATCTGTCATTTGACGAAGAAGAACAATTCGCATTGGAATTCCAAACGGCTGCCAATGCTTCAAGACTGCTTGAGATATCAGGAATGGTCCAAGCCCAGTTGAGCACGGCCGAAGCCTGTATCCTGGATCAATGCGGAGATATAAACCGAATGCTTCAGGAACTGGCACAACTCGACCCGAAGACCGAATCCATGCTGGAGGCTCAGTCTCAAGCGATTTCCATTCTACAGGATCTTTCTTCGGAACTGACACAATATGCCAACGGTGTCAGCATCAATCCCGCCCGCCTTGAAGAACTGGAACAGCGCAACGAACTGTTGTTTTCCCTGAAACGGAAATATGGCCAATCGATGGCAAAGGTCATCGAGTTCGGACAGGAAGCCCAACTGAAACTAGAATCCTTGGAAAACCGCGAAGAAGAAATCGAACAGATCAACGGCCGATTAACAGCGATGGATGAAGACCTCTGGACGCTTGGCAAAAAGATCAGTCGAAAGAGAAAGCAGATCATTCCCAAGCTCAGTAAGGCGGTGGCAGCAGAGTTGGTCCCCTTGGGATTCCCCAAAGGTTCCTTTGAAATCACATTGGAAACCGATTCAATCAAGGATACCAAAGAAGTCCCTTTTCCTTTCCCGTTTCGTCATCATGGACTGGATCGAGTTGAATTCATGTTTTCTCCGAATGCCGGAGAACCGGCGAAACCTCTCAGAGCCATTGCTTCCTCCGGTGAAATGGCCCGTGTGATGCTCGCCCAGAAAACCGTTCTCGCCGAAGTGGACCGAATCCCCATCCTAGTCTTTGATGAAGTCGATGCGAATATTGGAGGAGATACTGCCCGGGCCGTCGGTGAAAAAATCCATCGAGTGGCGAACTCTCACCAAGTTCTGTGCATCACCCACTCAGCATCGGTTGCAGCAAAAGCCACGACTCACTATTTCGTCGCTAAGAAAACAGGAAAGGGAAGAACCCAGACCACAATCAAAGCCCTGGAAAGTAAGGCCCGAATCGATGAAATCAGTCGGATGCTTGGCGGAAAATCCAAAGCAGCCCGATCCCATGCAGAGGAGCTTCTAAAAGATTGAAAAGCACAACATCTTCCTCTCAGGATTCCAATATCT
>DUCD01000244.1:4459-15981 GCA_012959985.1 Verrucomicrobiales bacterium
GAGTTTTGCGTCCTCCCTGTCACTTCAAATCACCCTGTAACCAAACGGTCTGGATCGTTTTGATGAATTCACGCAACCGAATCGGTTTTCGAAGCACACGATTCACTTTTCCAAGATTAGGTGAAACCTCTAACTCTCCGGTCATCACCACGATTTTTAATTCAGGATCGATTGCTAGAAGGTGCCCGATCAATTCAGCAATGAAGGTGTACTTCACATTAAAGGCATCTGAAATATTTCTTACCAGGACTTGAAAGAACTCTTCTCCCGTGCGCGAATGAACCTCTTCAGAGATAGCCTGCATGGCGACCAAGAGGTTTTTCTGTTCGTCAAGACTGGTCTTGAGGGAGGTGCTCTTGACCGCCAACTCAATGCGGGCACGCGACAATTCGATGATCACAAGTAAGGAGGCAAAAACAAGCAGGGTTACGCCAATGATGCTTAGGGCACCATCGGTCCGATGATGGAACATCAGACCTGAATCACCCAATAATGGATGTATTCTTATCCACGGTACTTCCTCAAGGAAATTCAAGATTTGCCCGATGAAAATGAAGCTGCCGCCAAATCGGAAAAACGGAGTTACCCGCGGAATGTAATCAATACATCCACCGATACACCAAACGGAATAACCAATGATGAACCCTAACACCATCCATATAGCATCTCGTTGTAGCTTTGAGCCGAAATCTATCATGCTGGAGACAAGGGCTAGCCCCCACTCCAAAAATCGTCGCAATGCCACCGTATCTTACAATCCTGGAGATTCTTCCAATGGCGATAGTGGACCCGGAGTCGAGTTCTATTTTTTCGAATTAAAGTTCTTGTAGGTATGGTTTTAGGTGTCATTGTAGGTTTACTTTTATCTCCTAATGCCTTATAGCCTGAACCTCGATTGAACGAAGTCAAATCCCTTCGTCGGATTCTATTCACCCGAAAACCACAAAATAGGAAAATGCGGGTTATAAGCGATGGCATCTCAAAAAAACAATATCAGTCGGCTCGACTCAAATTATTGAAAAATAGATGAAGATGTAGTATATTACACTAAATCGCTCGACTTTCATTAAATCAAGCCGCGCTTTCAAGATCTCTAAATCCACACGCCTGCTCGGCTTTTCAAGGCAGAACTGCAGAATGCAGTTCAGGTTTAGTTATTGGAACATTCAGCTCTATGGAAATAATCATCGGCATTTCAGTTGTGACCTTTGTCATTTATTTGAGCCAGGAAGTCTGGCCGGTATTAATGACGGGAGCAGGACATTTTTGCCGTGGTTTCTGGCCTTTTCTCATCTTCTTCTTCGTCGGATTAACCCCTTTTCTGATCGGAATCCTTTCAGGAGTCGGCCTTGCCTTGAATGGCAACGATAGCGTTCAAAGACTCATTGGGGGGGGATTGATTCCCGCTTCCGCATTTTGGGCTTTTCTTTGGCTTCGAACCATCTGCCATCGGTCCTACTGGGCCTGACCCCCAAGGAGGGTCCGGAAAATTTTCTCGTCAGAGTGTCGTCTTTGGTTTAACGAAGATCACCTTTACGAGTTATTATTAATCACACCTCACGATGACCCGATTCAATCAGACAAAGGCCTACCGGAATCTGCAGGAACACTGTAAAAAAACGGATTCGATTCACATGAAGGATCTCTTCTCGGAAGATCCGACAAGATTCCAGAAGTTCCAATTGAGTTTTGACGATCTCCTGTTCGATTTCTCGAAGAACAGGATCGACGAAACCACCCTGAGCCTGCTGATGGATCTGGCGGAGGAGACCGGACTCAAGGACCGGATTGAAGCTATGTTTTCCGGCCAAAGGATCAATCGAACCGAAGATCGAGCTGTGCTGCATACCGCCCTGCGTAACCGCTCCGGAACACCTGTATATCTCCAGTCAGAAACCGATTCTTCCGTTCATACAGATGTCATGCCGGATGTGCTGAAGGTCCTGCATCAAATGCGCGATTTCACCAAACAAATTCACTCGGGAATTCGTCGAGGTTACACCGGGAAAAAACTGACTAATGTGGTCAACATCGGGATTGGGGGATCAGACTTGGGACCCAAAATGGTTACGGCCGCCCTGAAACCATTCGCTCGATCGAAGATGAGGGCTTACTTCGTATCCAACGTCGACCCCACGGATATTACCGAAACACTCAGTCAACTGGATCCGGAATCAACATTGATCATCATTGCCTCCAAGACCTTTACGACTCAGGAGACCATGATGAACGCCGGAACGGCAAAACAATGGCTGCTCGGAGCATTCGGAAATGAAGAAGCCTCCATCGCGAAACATTTTATCGCGGTTTCCACCAATCGCCAAGCTGTCCAGGACTTCGGAATCGACCCCGAATCTTCCATGTTCGGGTTCTGGGACTGGGTGGGTGGCCGGTATTCACTTTGGTCTGCCATTGGGATGCCAATCGCTCTGAATCTGGGCATGGTCCACTTCGAAGATTTACTACAGGGCGCTCACGATGTGGACTGCCATTTTCGGGAAACACCCTTCAGGGAGAACATTCCCGTTGTAATGGCATTGCTGGGCATCTGGTATCACAATTTTCTCGGAGCACAATCTCACGCTATTCTTCCTTATGATCAATATCTACTACACTTGAGTTCCTATCTCCAACAGGCCGATATGGAAAGTAACGGAAAATCAGTGGATGGTGATGGAAATACCCTGAATTACGATTCCGGCCCCATTATCTGGGGACAACCTGGTACTAATGGGCAGCACGCATTTTACCAGTTGATTCATCAGGGCACCCGATTAATTCCATGCGATTTCCTGGCTCCGGCGTTGCCCCAGAATCCTTCTGGAAATCATCACCAGACTCTCATCGGCAATTTTCTAGCCCAAACCGAAGCCTTGATGAAAGGGAAAACTACCGAGGAGGTGGCTGAAGAACTCAAGAACGAGGAAATGGATTCTACTCAGCGAAAATTGCTGATTGCATCCAAGACTTTTGAAGGAAACCGACCCACCAACAGCTTTTTATACAAGGAGCTGAATCCACGCACCCTGGGTCGCCTCATTGCCTTTTATGAGCACAAAATCTTCGTGCAGGGCAGCATTTGGGGTGTTAATTCATACGACCAGATGGGTGTGGAACTTGGCAAGCAAATGGCCAAAACAATCAACCGCGAGTTGGCATCTGGAAAGGAAGCCCATGCACACGATTCCTCAACCAATGGTTTGATCGAACACTATCGCTCGTTTCATCCTGCCTGAAAAGGGCGCGCAGTCTCAGCTAGACCCCATAACCGAGCGGAAACGGTAGGGATTACTGTCCCCAGCGAGCCGCTCATTCTTCATTGCTGGATTCGCGGCGCGCTGGGACAGCGGGCCCTACCTGTTCCCGATATCCCTCATTACTTCAAAGCCTCCCTTGCCGCCTGTCTTTCTTCCTGATTCAGTTTTCCGTCATCATCCTTGTCGAATCGACCGAATCTCCCTTGAACCGAATCATCATTACGGCTTCCTCGACCGCCCCGGCTTCGTCCTCGGTTTCTGCCTGAGGCGAACCAGCCAGCCCAATCCTTGGATACTCCAGTAACTTTGCCAGCACTTACATCTTGACGCATCAGATCCCCTTCACTTTCACTTAGGTCGCCGTCGCCGTCTTTATCGTATTTTTTACGAGACTCAGCCATTTTCTGCCCCAACCCCCTCATGGCATTTTCGGTCTCCTGTCGACTGATCTTACCGTCCTTATCCGTGTCATAGAACGCTAGAACATCCTCCGGAATTATAAACCTCATCTCTCTCCCTCTACCTCTGTTTCGGTTTTCGCGCATTTGTGCCCCCCGATCTGATCTCATTTTTTCCCGCTCAGAAGCGCTGAGTCGTCCATCCTCATTAAGATCATATTGTTTTCTCAAGGTATCGCGGTCCACAGGAGAATTCGAGCGGCTACGCCCAAACCCCTGACCAACAAGACTCATGGAAACCGCCATATTCAAAAGCAGCCCCAAGCACAAAAGGTCCATCAATGTATTTTTCATATGTAGGAAATAGTAGTAAACCCAGGCATCGGAGCCAATCGGTTTCTATTTTGGACACAAGGCCCCCTGTTTGGTATTCAAATCTATTGAAGCGTCCACCAGCATTAAGAGGCACCTTCCCCAGAATCCATCGATTCTGGCCAGGAGATTTATAGGTGTCAGTTCCCAAAAACTAGCCGGAACTGAGTTTTTCATCGTCAAATTGAAGAAATTTGGGCTGAATGACATCTGAACAATGACGACAGGATAATTACTGACTGAACCCAGCTTGAAATTTTTGCACATGATTTTTGGATACCAAACCAGATCGGGCCTGACCTTCACACTGACTTTATTGCTATGTGGAGGTTTTTTTATGCACCCAGCCGTAGCCGAGAAATCGCTGCGCATCCCTCTTCGTTCCGATGATCCGAAATCTATGGATCCGGTGCGCGGATCCACCGTTTACGACAACAGACCGGCCTCAATGGTCTATGAAACTCTGGTCCAGTATAAATACCTGGTCCGGCCGGCGGAACTGGAACCGTTGATGATCCAATCCATGCCCAAAGTCACCGACAACGGCAAAACCTACCATTTCAAGCTGAAACCGGGGATTCTGTTCCATGATGACCCCTGTTTCCCTGGGGGCAAAGGACGGGAAGTAAACTCAAGCGATGTGATCTACTCCTGGAAACGCATGGCCGACAAAAGCAACCTCCCGAAAAGCTGGTGGCTCTTCGAGGACACGATTGAAGGATTCGACGAGTACCGGGTCGAGCAGAACAAAGCGGTGGATGCTGGAGGTAAATTCGATTACGAAAAACCCGTACCCGGTTTAAAAATCCTCAATGATCGTGAATTCGTCGTCAGGCTGAAAAAACCCGTTTACCGGTTCATGTGGGTTCTGGCAATGTTCCAGACCTCCATTGTTCCCCGGGAAGGCGTAGACCATTATGGAGCCAAGTTCGGTCGCCATCCATTGGGAACCGGTCCCTTTGTTATGAAGGAAGAAGATTGGAGATCCGGACAAAGCATGACTTTCTATAAGAACCCCAACTACCGCGAGGAATTATTTCCGACCGAGCATATGCCGGAAGACAAGAAATGGGGATTCGACAAGGCCGCCGGCGCACGCCTGCCGATGGTCGATAAAGTCGAGATGCCATTTTATGTTCAGGATCAGCCGATGTGGCTGCAGTTCATGGCCGGAAATCTTGATTACACCCAGGTCCCCGCTGAAAACTGGCCGAAGGCATTCTTCAAACGTTCACAGAGACTTCGAAGAGAATTCAAGAGTAAGGGAATCACGGCACAGGCAATTCCACTACTGGATTTCATTTTCTATGGATTCAACATGAGCGACCCATTGGTCGGAGGCACTTCCGATAAGAATAAATACCTCCGCCAGGCCATCAATCTCGGCATTGATTGGGAAGAAAGAAACGATGCCTTCTATAATGGCCTGAATATTATCTATGACGGCATGGTTCCTCCCGGACTCGATGGTTACCCGAAAGACGGAAAAGCCACCGTCAATTACCGAGGCCCCAATCTGGAGAAAGCCCGAGCATTGCTCGCCAAGGCCGGATATCCGGGTGGCAAAGGTTTGCCTCGAATCGATTACTACACCTCAACGGGCAGAAACAACCAGGAACAGACCGAAATGTTCGTCCAGCACATGGCAAAAATCGGCATTGATATCAATCCGCATCTCGTAGATTTCTCAACCTTGATCGAGTACGTCACCAATCGCAAAGCTCCTATTTTTGCGTTCGCCTGGGGATCGGATTATCCTGATGCCGAAAACAACCTGGCCCTCTTTTACAGCCCCAATCAATCTCCGGGATCCAACCACTTTAATTACGTCAATTCAGACTACGATACGATGTACGAGAAAATGACCACCATGTCACCCTCCCCGGAAAGAACAGCCTTGATCGAGAAAATGCGGGATAGGGTTGTAGAGGATTCCCCTTACATCGGCTCCATGGCCAGATCCCGGTATTACCTCATCCATCCATGGTTGAAGAATTTCAAACCGACAGAGATTTTCTACAACTGGGTTAAATACATGGATATCGCTGAGTCGAAGAGATAAGCGACCTTCAACCGACGGCGGGCTATGTGGGCTTATATCTTCAGAAAACTGATCTACAATATTCCCATCTATCTGGGCATCATCCTACTGATGATGGCTGCCCTCCGGGTCAATGACCCTATCTGGGCTTACCTTGGAAAATACGCCAACCAGGAGCGCTATGACGCCTTCGCACACCAAACGGGATTGGATCAACCCTTTGTCGTTCAATACGCTTCCTTCCTGAAAGACGTCTTCCAGCTCAATTTCAGTACGGAGAGTTGGGACAAACCGGGAGTCGAGGTCGGAGCCATCCTGAAGAGAGCCATCGTTCCGAGCCTGGCGCTAACGGTGCCTGCTCTGGTCATCACCAGTGTTATTTCCATCTGCATCGGGCTGCTCGCATCGTTCTATCGCGGAAGCAAAATCGACCAGGGCCTGGTGATTCTCGCTGTTCTCGGAATGAGCATCAGTTTCCTTGTCTACATTATTATCGGACAATACTTCGGCGCTTATTGGCTGAATCAGAAGATGGAGACGGAGCTCTTTGCGATCGCAGGTTACGAACCTGGACTGTTGAATTGGCCGCGTTATTGCCTTCTACCTGTATTGATCAGTGTGATTGTCGCGATGGGCTACGATACTCGATTCTATCGGGCCGTCATGGTGGAGGAATGTACCCGGGATTATATCACCACCGCCCAGGCAAAAGGAGCGTCCCGTAAGAAAATCATGTTCGTCCATATGCTGAAGAACGCCATGATTCCGATCATTACCCGCATCATGATCACGCTGCCCTTTCTCATTACCGGATCCATTCTTCTGGAATGGTATTTCAATATTCCGGGAATGGGACGCACTCTGCTCACAGCCATCAATGCCAAAGATTGCCCCATCATACAGGTGTTTACCGCCATGTTCGCCGCATTGTTAATCTGCACTAATATCCTCACCGACATATTGTACGCCGTCGTTGATCCCCGGGTTCGACTCTCCTAATGAAACGTTTCTTGCAGTCCAGAGGAGTTCGGAAATTCCGCAGAAACAAGTTGGCCATGGCGGCCCTATCTGTGATCAGCATTTATATGGGAGTCACCATGGCGATTCTAGGATTCGACTTGTTCACTTTGTCGGAAACCTCCGAACGGGTGGGCCCCAATACCACTCCCGGATTCTTTCAGTTGTCTTCTCCCGAAAAACGCCTTCAGGATTGCGAATTTTATATTGACCTGGTCGATAGCGCAATGAACCGAAGCAATCCTGAAGCCGCCATCAGGGAATCCCCTCTGGCCGAGCTAACCATTGCCTCTATGCCCATGGAAGAACGGGAAGAAAAACTCGATGAAACCTGGGCGCTTTATGAGGAAATCGCCGACACCGAAAATGTGGATGAACGTCCGGATTTGCTGCCGGAGATTGAAAAACTGGAAACCATGACGGCCGCTCTTTATCGGCAACCTGAAGGATTGGCAGGCAAAGTCTACCAGTTTCGTCGATGCCTTGGAACAGATCGGCAGGGACGATCCATCATGGTGCGTGCCGTTTATTCCATCAAAGTCGCCATCCTGATCGGACTGGTGACTTCTCTGATTTCAGTCATCTTCGGGAGTATTCTGGGTGCATCCGCAGCTTTCTTCGGTGGATGGGTAGACCATATTGTCATATGGCTTTACTCCACGTTTTCGTCGATCCCCAATCTCGTTCTATTGACAGTGTTGGTCTATATGTTTACCGGAAGCACTTTTGACGGCACTCTTATTCCTGTTTACGCAGCCTTCTGTATGACCTTCTGGATCGGGCCCTGCCGCCTGATTCGTGGAGAAGTTCTGAAGATCCGTGAACTCGAATATGTACAGGCTGCCACGGCACTCGGATTCAACCGCTTCTACATTCTTTTGAAACATATTCTTCCGAACACCGCCCACCTGATGTTCATCAACTTTTCTCTGCTGTTCATCGGTGCCATCAAGTCAGAGGTCATCCTAAGTTTTTTAGGACTGGGGGTCAAAAAAGGGCCCAGTTGGGGAATCATGATCAACCAGGCCGGACAGGAAGTCATCAATGGCTTCTTCTGGCAGATCGGCGCAGCCACCGTCTTTATGTTTGTACTGGTTCTCTGTTTTAATATACTGACGGATGCCCTGCAAGATGCGTTCGATCCGAAACATGTCTGAATCCGCAGCAACATCCCCAACTGATCATTGCGATCAAGCAGAAACGGTGCTGGAGGTTCGTGACCTGACAACACGATTCAAGACCGATCAGGGAGTGGTGACCGCCGTGGATAAAGTCTCTTTTGAATTGAGGGCTTCTGAAACCTTGGGAATTGTCGGTGAATCCGGGTGTGGAAAAACCGTGACGAGCAAATCGATCATGCGATTGCTACCTGAAAAGATCAGCTCGATCGATCCTCAAAGCCAAATCATGTTTCAGGGCTGCAATTTAGCCTTGGCCAAGGAAAAGGAACTCCGACGGATCAGAGGAAACAAGATCGCCATGATTTTCCAAGAACCCATGACCTCGCTGAATCCGGTATTCACGATTGGTTGGCAGATCGAGGAGTCCCTCAAATACCACACCAAGCTGAATCGTAAAGAACGCCATAATCGAGTCCTCGAAATGCTGCGCTTGGTGGATATCCCCAATCCTGAAAAGAGAATATGGGAATACCCGCATCAGCTTTCTGGCGGCATGAGGCAACGCGTCATGATCGCTATCGCACTTTGCTGCGAACCGGATATTCTCATCGCGGACGAACCCACCACGGCTCTGGATGTCACGATTCAATCGCAGATCCTGAAGCTCATGGAGGATTTGAAGAAAAAGCTCGATACTGCCATCGTACTGATCACTCATGATTTAGGTGTTATCGCCCAGGTATGCGACCGGGTCCTGGTGATGTACGCCGGGCAAGTCATCGAGCAGGGAAGCGTCTTTGACATATTTCATTCACCGAGGCATCCCTATACTCAGGCTTTGCTCGAATCCATACCGAAATCCAAACAAGGACAAAAAGTGTCGCGCTTGCCAACGATTCCCGGAATCGTCCCCAGCCTGCATAATCTACCGGCCGGATGTCGTTTTCAGGATAGATGTCGCTACTCCGAAGGTATCTGTCTTCGGAACAATCCGGACCTAACTCAGGATTCGAACAATTCCGATATCCGATGGCGGTGCCATTTCCCCTTAAAGCAAGCTCATTAAAATGCCTCTTCTTCAGGTCGATAATCTTGTAAAACACTTTCGAATCCGCGGAGGTTTCTTCAACCGCATCATCAAACAGGTCTATGCGGTGAATGGTGTTTCACTGGCCGTAGAAGAGGGTGAAACCCTGGGAATCGTGGGTGAATCCGGATGCGGAAAAACGACTCTGGGAAAAATGATCATTCGCTTGATCGAACCCAATTCAGGAACGGTTCGATTCGGAAACGATGTCATTACTGATTTGAATCACAGCCAACTCCGATCAGTTCGCAAGAATTTACAGTTCATTTTCCAAGACCCCTATTCCTCTCTGAATCCCCGGTTAACCGTACGTGAATTACTCAAAGAGGTCATCAAGCTGCACCGTGTTGTACCCAGAGAACAAATCGAAAATTATTCCATGGAGTTACTGGGTAAAGTCGGACTTCACCCGGATGCCGCCGACAAATACCCTCATGAATTTTCCGGTGGCCAGCGTCAGCGCATCGGAATCGCCCGAGCTTTGTCCCTTAAACCCCGTTTTATTGTAGCAGATGAACCCGTATCCGCTCTCGACGTAAGTATCCAGGCTCAGATACTCAATCTACTCAAAGACCTGAAGGAGGAATTCGGATTAACTGTGCTTTTCATTTCTCACGACCTAAAAGTCATCGAGCATTTCTGCGACCGTATAATGGTCATGTACCTAGGGCATGTAGTGGAATCCATCTCTTCGGACAATCTTCATCAGGGAGCCCGGCATCCCTATACCCAGGCATTGCTTCAGGCCAACCCCATCAATGACCCGAATGACCGCAAGCCGCTTGAAGCCTTGAAAGGAGAAGTCCCAAGTCCCTTTAATCCTCCTAAGGGCTGCCCCTTCGAAAGCCGATGTCCCATCGCAGAAGCAAGGTGCCACGAGTCCATGCCGCCCCTGCAACCTATTGGGGCTGAAAACCATCAAGTGGCCTGTTGGGTAACCTCCCCAAAATAAAGGGTAGGGAGTGCTGTCCCAGCGCGCCGCTCAGCTGTCCCAGCGCCGTCTTTCTACCATTATAGACCAATTTCCGGCGTGCCAAGACAGCATGTTTACCCTGTTTGTTGTCATCTTGAGATAAAATGGCCTGAAGAAAATTTTTGACAGATGAGGCTTCTTCACAGAATGATGAAGGCCAATCGACCTTGAACGGTGAAATACATGTTTTTCAGAAAAAAAAATCCGGACACCGAGCGATATTACACTTACCCCGGCATAGGTGGCCCCAAAGGCCGCAAACGCAGGGATAAAGTTTTATTCATTTGGTGCCTGGCCGCCTGGATTCTGACAACCGCTATTATTGCGGTCATTCTGTTCTTCAGTAGAAAATAGGCCTCCACTTCCAATTTGATGGGTCAGATTCCATTCACCACGTTGATCGGCTTCTTTTTAAGAAACGCCTCCACGTTACCTGCCGCAACCTCCAGTAATCGCTGCCGCGCGAATTTTGTCGCCCATCCGATGTGGGGAGTAATCAGACAATTCGGCACACCCACTAAGGGATTCCCCGTTACCGGCGGCTCTATTTCCAGCACATCAAGCCCCGCCCCGGCAATCCGATTTTCATTCAAGGCGTCTGCCAGCGCCACAGGATCCACCAACGGGCCACGCGAGGTATTGATCAAGTAGGCCGTCGACTTCATCAATCGAATCCGATCCGCATTGACAACATGTTGATTTTCATCTGTCAAAGGACAATGAAGACTGAGCACATCACTCCTTCTAAAAAGATCCTCAAGGGACACCCACTCAATTTCAGGAAACGAGTCGGTATTGGGCCTTGGGGAGTAAACGATCTGCTTCATCCCAAATGCATCGGCGATTTTTCCGACGGCCCTACCGATATTTCCATATCCCATCAATCCCATGATCCGTCCATCCAATTCCGTCAACGGTTGATCCCAAAAACAAAAGTCGGGACATCGGCCCCATTTGCCCTGATGGACACTTTCTGAATGCATTGCCACGCGTTGAGTCAATTCGAGTAACAAGGCAAAAGTCATCTGAGCCACCGACCGAGTGCTGTAGGCGGGTACATTGGTAACGATAATCCCGCGGGCGGATGCAGCCCCAAGATCCACAACATTGTAACCGGTCGCCAAAACCCCGATATACAGCAGATCCGGAAGGTTCGCCAAGGTCTCAGCAGAGAGCACCGTTTTATTGGTCAAAAGGATTTGAGCCCCGCGGGCACGCTCTATTATCTGAGTTGAGGGAGTTCGGTCATGCACGTC
>DUCD01000244.1:15999-18647 GCA_012959985.1 Verrucomicrobiales bacterium
ATCCAAATCACCCGGATTGACTGTATATCCATCGAAAACAACAATCTTCATCAAAACAACAAAAACCTAATCCCTCGCTGCTCAAATTCCAATGTAATTGTCGTACCGAGTAACCTTTTGCATAGTTCCTTTACCCTTCGGTAAAAATTTCACATTCTTATCTCTCCTTCCTGCTATTTCACTCCATTCATTGTGAGAATTGAGGATTTCCCTCCCCTTACCATTCATCAAAACCTCTTCTCCTTTCTTTCTCAGCGTAGCCTGGTCCTCTCTGGATCATTTTTATCATCCCCCGATTAACCCTGTTGACCGGAAACCCAATACAAGGTTTAATAGGGCCTTCACTTAAATTGTTTTAAATCTAATTGGCGCTTTTCAGGCATGAAGGAATTGAGAATTATTATAGCGGTTTTGATGGCAACCACGGCTCTGCTCTTTTCTGAGGAGGAGAAAGAAAAACCCAAAGAAGAAGAAAAGAAGCCCGTCCCTATTTTTACAGACAAGAATCTGGAAAAAGCGGTTCGAAAATATGTTTTTGAAAAACGCTACAATGAGGAGCCCATCACGGCTGAAGATGTGGAACAACTTTCCACTATCCAGGGCAAAAACATGGGCATTCGCGATCTCTCGGGTTTGGAACATTGCATCAGCCTTGCTTCACTGGACTTGGAAAACAACAATATCAGGGACATCAGCCAGATTGCGGAATTGAAAAGAATCCAATCCCTGAACCTGGCAAAAAACAAAATCAAGGATATTTCGGTTCTCGGCGGCATCATGGCGTTGCAATATACCGAACTGTCCAAAAACCTTATTTCTGATATCACTCCGTTGAGCACACTGACAAACCTCACCTCAATCTACCTCTCCGATAACCGGATCAACACCATTAACCCGATTCTCAGCCTTCCCAAAGCAACCTCGCTTTATCTCGACAACAATCAGATTGAAAACATCGAAGGCATCGGCAAATTGAAGTGGCTTTCGACCGTGGCGTTGCGCAATAATTATGTGGAAGATATTTCACCGCTCAAAGGCCTGAAACGCCTTTATTTCCTATTCCTGGAAGATAATAAAATCAGGAACGTTCAACCATTGGTCCAAATGATAGAAGAAGACATGAAGGATCGAAAAGAATTTGCTCCGTTTGTCAGAATTTACCTCAAGGGAAATCCCATCAGCAAACAAGACAGGAAAGAGAAACTGGACATGCTGAAGGAGAAACACCGGACCCGTTTGGTCTATTAAAAATAGAAATAATACAGAGCCATCCCATAGGATTTGATGATAAAACCCCTGTTTTTGTAGGGTTTCGGTTGCTTCTCCCACAAGGCCGTTCGATGACAAAAACACCCTGTTTTTGGTGGTTTCATGAAGTTTCCTATGGGATGCCTGTGGAAATAATACTGAAATTTCATGCAAAAACCCGGTCGGATTCACTCCGCCGGGTTTTTCTTTTTACTGGATCGAAGCATTATTTCTTTGAAGCTTTCCGAACCGACTTTTTCTGGGCACCCGCGGTTTTCTTCTTGGAAAGACTTTTCTGGCTCACCCTCTTTTTCTTCTTCACTGCCGGCTCCGACGCCGTCACCGCCTTCTTCACACTCTTCTTCCGTGAGAGGGACGGAGGGAGGGCCCTCTTCTTCTTCGCATTACCAGAAACCTTTTTCTGCACCTTTCGTCGGACAATTTTCCGTTTCTTCTTAACCACCGGAGGAATTCCCATACTTGGATTCCCCTCATCTTCCTGATCCAGACTGATACCAAAAATTGACTCAAGGTCACCAACAGAAAAATCGCTACTTGAGTCATCCTTTTTAACAAGCTCCGAAGTATCCAATGCACTCTCAATCAATTCCGAGTGATCGACAGCTCTGAGTTTGAAAAGAAGCTCAGGTTCGTGATCCAACTTAGCACCCACTGCATACAAGGCACCGGCCACATGCTTACACATCACGGCCCAATCCGGGCAACTGCAGTCCAGTGAAATCTCGCCCGGTTTCGGAAAAAGACCCGAGTCACGCTCGGTAATGATGGCCATTACCCTATCGGACAGTTTCCCTTGGAGTAGATCCATTACCGAAGTTATCTGCCCCGAACAGGTCGCTTTAATTCTTTTCCAAGTCGCGTTGGGCAAAGGCTTGATTTTGACCTCAATATCGTAGAGATCCGTCCCCATGACCTTTGCCTTTACACTGCCTTTCCTGATCTGAAGATCAACCACCATACCATTCCGCACATAACTGCGACCGCGAGGAAGACGGTTACTAAAATCACTGAATGCCTCCAAAAGTTCACACCATGATTTCCCCCAGAATGTCCGGGCAATAGTTCGCCCCTCGATGGTAATCGGCGAAAGGGCTTTTCCCTGCTTCTTCAATTTCCGGATCCTGCGCTCCGCACTCGCCCTCTTGGCCCCAACGGAAACATAAGGTTTGAAATCCCTAAACATACCGATATTTTCTTTAAGCCATTGCCGAGTTTATATCCAAGGACACGAAATTCAAAAGCTCTTCATTCGACATCTCGGTAAGCACTTTCTCGGTTCGACCTTCCAGAACAGTTTCAGCCAATTCCTTTTTCTTGTCGATCAATTCATCGATCTTCTCCTCAATCGTCCCCCGGCAGACAAACTTGTGAACCAGGAC
>DUCD01000244.1:18764-22573 GCA_012959985.1 Verrucomicrobiales bacterium
CCACTCCCCCCGCTTTGAGCGAGAGCACAAAAAAAGGGGGCCCGTCCTCCTTCTGGAAAGCATCAACCAGAATCCTGCGTTTCTTGACAGCCGTTCCCCCATGCAGGATCAGACCGGGTGCCGCAAAAACTTCCCGTAAGTGTCGCTCCAATGGTCTCGTCATCTCCTTGAACTGGGTGAATACAAGAACCTTCTCCTGACGTGAAGCAATTTCCTCCCCCAGCTCCCGGAGACGAAGAAATTTACCACTGTCCACAGGTTCAAAAACGTTATCTGCAAATACCTGGGAAGGATGATTGCAGATCTGCTTGAACCGCATGAGAAAGGACAGGACCAGACCACGTCGTTGAATCCCATCCGCCTCCTCCAATTTTTCAGCCAGATCGACTACCGACTGCTGATAAAGGACCGCCTGTTTTTTACTCAGAAGACAATGAGATCGAACTTCCACCTTATCAGGAAGATCCTGAATTACGCTCTTATCCGTTTTCAGTCGGCGCAATAAATACGGTTTGACCAGATTGCGTAATCCCCGGTAGGCCCTACCATCGGAAGAATCCAGACCTTTGGAAAACAACTTGAACTGCCGACTGTTCCCCAATAAACCCGGATTGAGGAAATCGAAAATCGACCAGAGATCGGAGAGTTTGTTTTCAATGGGTGTTCCACTCAATGCTATACTCCCTTCCGCCTTTAAGGCTTTGACATGTTTGGTCTGTTGCGCCACGGGATTCTTGATTGCCTGTGCCTCATCCAAAACGACCATCTTCCATTGTCGCTCCTTGAGCCACTTCAACCGCCCGACTTGACCATAGGTCGTCACGACCACATCCAGTTTACTTAAACGATCATCCGCGTCCTGAGTTCCCATCCTTTTTAATTCCGCGGCAGGCAGCTCAGAAGGGTGAGCATAGAAGGCGCGCAGGGTTGGTGCAAAGCGCTTCATTTCGGCTTTCCAGTTGGCCACTAAAGAAGCAGGAACTACCAAGAGGCTGGGCGCTTGCTTTCTGCCCCTGTTTTCCTGGATCAACAACAAGATCGAAATGACCTGAATGGTTTTACCAAGCCCCATGTCATCCGCGAGGCAAGCCCCAAGTCCCAAACGTACCATGAGCCAAAGCCAGGCGACACCTTCCTTCTGATAGGGTCGAAGCTCCGTGAGAAGCTCATGATCCAGATAAACCGAATCAACTGCCTGAGGGCTTCTTATTTCCTCCAACCGCTCCCGAAGCCATTTACCCGCTACCACCTCGGACCAGTCATAGGTCCTCGTCAGTAGCCGATGACTGATCCAACGACAACCCCGAAAGCAAACGCATTCCTTCAAGGAAGGAAACTCCATCATTTCCCACAGCCGCCTCCACCTTCTTCCAATGGTCAAGTGCCTGTTGCAACTGCCCTGAATCGACCTCGATCCATTTTCCCTTCAGGAAAACCAACCCGTCGGTTGATTTGGAGATTTTCTTCCACTCATCATCCGATAAGGCGCCCCCGTCAAGGCTGACACCTATCTCAAAATCAAGCAGGGCGTCGGTCCCCACCAATCCGGACGGTTTGTTTCCAAGACTCACTTGAACCCGCAGCCGAGTCGGGGCTCTACGGCTCCACCAATCCGGTACCCGCACCAAAACTCCACTGTCTTCGAATACAGGAATCTCCTTCAGAAACACATGCGCCTCATGAGGAGTCCAGGTCTGCGGTCGAAAAATACTCTTACTATCGATTAGCTCTCGAATCAGCAAACTCTTCTCACCCGCTCGCTGCACCGGACTCAGGAGAGAAACCAAAGCTTTTCTGTTCTTGGTTCCGGCATACTGCTGAAGCGCCCGGGCCAATGGTAGGTATTGCACCTTGGTACCCTCATTCGAAAGCCTGTTGGAATAGGTCGCCATAAAGGCAAAAGGACGATTCACATCCCGCTTGTTCTCCGCCAAATGAAAGGTCACCCTTCCCACTTGGTGCCAATGGGGAAATGTTATTTCTAAAAACGCTCGGGCTTCTCCGTCAAAATCTACAAATTCTGATCGCACCTCGGCATTGAAGCGCTGCCAAATGCCTCGCATCACTTTCTGGCTGAGATACTCCAGTCCGAGGCACGCCGGAGCCTGGCTCACCCATCCGTCAAGAACCCGTCCCGCCGGAATCGGAATCAATCCCTCACCGTGTTCCTCCCAATCCGGTGTATGACAGAGCTCCCGAACATATGATGAGGCAACGCCTCTCCAATACAGCAATGAAGGCGGCAAATCCTGCGACAATCCTTCATTCGCAAGAAACAGAAGCCCCTGCGCATCCCCACCCTCAAAAGCCTTCTCAAGCTTCCCCGCAAAACCCTCCAGAGCCTTCCCCCCTTCAAACTCATGCAGATGCACTTTTCCCGAAGGAGAAATACTCAATTCAAAATTCATACAATTGCATTATAGGCCGATTGGTGATGTTTTCGTGACGGATAACGCTTCATCTGTCGAAATGGGGTGGTGGGGTCAGTCGTTACTCTCCATGCGCTTGTTCAGGCTTGTGCAGCGCAACAAGGTGAGCAGCCAGATTCGATTGAAGAGTTACAAGAACATCAATTGAAACTTTCCCGAGATGCCTTGTCATCCTGCTGATAGGAATCGAAGCAAGAAAATTTAATCGTACAACAGATGTAGATTTGAGTCCAGAATCGACAAAACGCTCATCACTCTGATCCAAAATGACATCAAAACCGACTTCAGCTTGGAGAACCTGAGTGCTGATACCGCACACCAGAAAGTCGCCGAATCCTGGCAATTCTCGCAATACGAGAACCGGTCGAAGCTTCGCCATCCCATCAGCCTGTGGTAGTTCCGCCACAACCACATCACCTTCGAAGACCATCAGCTTACTTTGATAGCTGTTCCCGCTTCAGAGTAATCCGGTTCGTCGTCACCATACGCTCGTTCCAGCAGCGAGGATGATCCCGTAAGGAACTCATCTCGATCGGAAGTTCCGAGGATCTCAAGGACAATTACACTCCCCACCTCCGCATCCAGCGGCTGCTTCAGCTTCAAGTGTGTTGGATCTTCAATCTCTGCTTGAATTCTCATGGTGAGATTCTAACCGTTACAAGAGGTCTTGGCAACACCCATGAAAATGGAAAACTGCAATTCAGACACTGGGGGGTACAATTAAAACCGCGGGTAGGAAAATCAACCATTAGTCCTGTAGCGTGCGCAGTCCCGAGCGCATTTGCAGTGGAATTGACAATCCTATCGGCTGAGGACATCCGACGCTACGGCAGGACTATCCCGGCACTATTAATTACACTCGACGTTGGGATGGGGGTGATTCAGGTTTGATCTTTTGAGCTTGGGCAATTAAATTGATTCACGATGTCAAACACATCTTCGCCTTCGAAATTGAGTTCCATATCGGAAGAGCAAGGGCGGGCTCTTGCTAATTGGTTTAGAAAACCAGCCAGTTGGCTCATGAAAAGTCATTACTGGATTATGCTGTTTATTTTTGCTGCCATGCCTTCATCCAAGGCAGAAGACCTCACCTTCAAAGACATCGGCGGAAAGCCGTTTTATCAACGGTTGGTTGAGGTAGAAAATTGGTGGCGACATTCCGGGGACTACAACGACAAAATCTGTCGAGAGTTTCGAATCTATTCGAAAGAGTTGATGCCGCTGGTTGCAAAATGCCTTTCACCGGAGGGGTGTGAAGTAATGATTCCCGGCACCTACCGGGCAACCAAGGAGCAACTGCGGGAAATACCGGCCCATCGTTGGCGCTGAGATAAATTGACCCGTCTGTGCTGAGATAAACTGACCCTCCGGTTGCGAAGG
>DUCD01000245.1:0-12373 GCA_012959985.1 Verrucomicrobiales bacterium
GGACTTATATTCCAGCCCATCACGTCCGACAATTTCAGCCCCTGGGATTTTCCGAAAACTTGATGCCGATCAGTATAGAAAGGGTGAATTTCAATTTGTCGCGGGCCAGTTGACCGGGGAATTACGTGGGTGGCATGCGGGTGAGTTCAAGAAGGGTACGGCGTGGATTCCACACAAAAAGGATGGAAATCGCGCTACGATTTCTATGATGATCAATCGGGTATGAACCGATCCATGCTTTATTTACACCTGATGTCATCAATACCGCATGGCCCCAATGTCACTGACTTAAGTAGAAATAGGGCGTTCGTTGGAGTTCACGCTTGAGAGTGTCTAGAGCTGACTTCAAAAAACACGCTGAAGCGTGAACTCCAACCTGAAGATAAATCGACGCCGTTCTACTCTTCATAGAATTTTTCCTTCCAGATTCCCCTTAATTGCCTTGAGTCAGTGACATTGGGCATGGCCCCCGGGCCTCCAACTCACAATAGGTTTCTATGGGGATAGGCTGATTCCATTTAAGCTAAAATCCAAGATGGCATGATTCCGGCTGATAATTCCTCGATCACTTACATGAAAACAACAACAGGCAACCTTCCAGGGAGGAGCGTGTTCTGGATTATTATTTTATGGGCTTCATCAAGCTATTCCCAGGAACGCCTCCCGACATCCAACGACTTTGTTAACTGGGAAATCATACCGGCCAATCCAGTTGCATTGAGTCCTGACCGATCCGTTCTGGCAGTCTGCAATGTACCGAATCATCTTTTGGAGATTTTTGATGTGTCCGAAAAAATGCCCACTCTCATATCAGAAATCCGGACTGGATTGAACCCGGTATCTGTCCGGTTTCTGAATGATAAGGAAGTTTGGGTTGTGAATAAAATTTCTGATTCGATAAGCATTATTGACTTAGAAACAGAGCAAGTCATTCGAACAGTTCAAACCAGTGATGCCCCATCGGATCTGGTGTTCGCAGGAAGTCCATTGCGTGCGTATGTATCCTGTTCCACCTTCAACAGGGTCGAGGTTTTCGATCTACAATCCGGAAAAAGAATAGACCAAATCCCCATACAGGGACAACGTCCACGCGCACTGGCCGTTTCTCTTGATGGTGCGGTTGTCTATGCGGCAATCTTCGAATCCGGAAATCAAACCACCCTCCTGGCTCGCCCGTTTGGTACCGGTTTTCAACCGAAAGGAGTCGTTGATTTCCCGGATGGACCCCACGGTGGTTTAAATCCATTCCCCAATAAAAACAATCAGTTTAATCCGAAGATTGGCTTAGAGAAAACACAGAACCAAGCGCCACCTCCAGTGAGTTTGATCGTTCGGAAAAACAGTCAAAACCAGTGGGTTGACGATACCGGAGCAGACTGGAGCGAATATGTGTCAGGTTCGAAAGCCGCTTTTTCGGGGCGCCCCACGGGATGGGATGTAATCGATCATGATCTCGCGTGTATCAACACGGAAACCCATGCCGTTCAATATGCCGAGGGTCTGATGAATCTCTGCATGGGCCTGAGTGTCAACCCCGTCAATGGGTGCGTCTATGTAGTCGGCACTGAAGCCATGAACGAAATCCGGTTTGAGCCTGTGCTGAAAAACCAGTTCGTTCGAGTTCATCTCGCCCGCTGGAATCCCGAATCCGGCACCAAGCACATCCTTGATTTAAATCCACACTTGAACTACACCGCTACGACCTTTTCAGAAACTCTTAGAAACCAATCGATTGGAGACCCACGATCCCTTGTCTGGAGACGCGATGGACAAATCGGGTTTGTCTGCGGTCTGGGATCGGATAATGTTATTGAAATCAACGCAGAAGGAAAACGAACCGCATTAATTCCGACTGGATCAGGCCCCGTCGGAATGACATTGGATGACAACAGGAACCTTCTTTATGTCCTGAATTTCTTTGAAGGATCGATATCCGTCATCGACACTCTTTCCCGATCACCTATTTCCAAAGTGGTTTTCTTTGACCCGACACCTGAATCCATTCGAAAAGGTAGAACTCATTTATACAATACACACCAAACCTCCGGTCCGGGACATGTTTCGTGTGCTTCATGTCATGCGGATGCCCGCTTTGATCGACTCGCCTGGGATCTCGGGAATCCAGCAGGAGAATTGACTCAGATTGCCCCTGATAAATTTAATTTCGGATCTTCGTCGGTTGGTGAAATTACCCATTTTCATTCCATGAAAGGCCCCATGATGACCCAAACAATGCAGGATATCATCGGACATGAACCCTTTCACTGGCGAGGTGACCGATTGGGAATCGAAGAGTTCAACCCAACCTTCACCGATCTGCAGGGACGTAAAGAAGAGCTCACTGATCAGGAAATGCAGGAATTAGAGGATTTTCTGGCGAACATTACTTTGCCACCGAATCCCTACCGAGAAAAAAACAATCATCTGCCTGATTCCATCAATCTGGAAGGTCATCTCGCTTTGGGTAGAGGATCTCTGCCGAAAGGGGCAACCTTACCCAATGGTAATTCAAATCGGGGATTAGAGCTTTTCATGAGGAGTGGTGAGAAAGGATGCATCCCCTGTCATGCCCTGCCAACCGGACTGGGATCTCCCATGCTTTTTAATGGTCGCGAGTGGTTAGGATTGTTTGACGGTCCCATGGGTGAGAAGCATATCGCTCTGGTATCACTGGACCGTTCGGCCGGACACTCACTCAAAATACCCAGTCTTCGCAATCTGTATGATAAAGTCGGAATGACCGTCACCGGTCGACTCAGTCCGACCGGATTCGGATTTCTTCATGATGGAAGCGTTGATTCTCTGGTTCGCTTTATTCAGGATGGATTCGATATTCAGGAGGATCAGGATACAGCGGATCTGGTTGCCTTCCTTTTGGCGTTCACGGGCTCTGACCTTCCTCCGGGCACTCTATTTATTAGAGATCACCCCCCCGGGGCACCCAGCAAAGACTCGCATGCGGTGGTTGGAAACCAATTGACCGTGAACAAGTCTGTATTGGAACCAGCACTAAATTCTATGATTCAGATTGCCATCAATGATTGGCCGCGAGTGGAATTGGTTGCCCGGGGACGATGGAAGGAAGAATCCAGAGGATGGTTTTTCGATTCACTCTTTGATGAGTGGCTTCCGGATCGTTTATCAGAGCCTCGGTTGGACACAGATGCCCTTATGAATCGTATTTCTGAAAACCATCCTTTTACGTTCACAATAGTGCCTTCAGGGACCGGGCTCCGTAATGGTATTGATCGCGATAGCGATGGATTTCCAGACTGGACAGAAATTGATTCTGGAAGCAGCCCCATTGATAATGAATCCATTCCCAATCTAATAAATATTTCACCCGACCTTACTTTTAATCTTTCGGAAGAGAGAGAAGTGAAGCTGAAAATACGACCCACTTCATCGAATGGATTTCTGCAACTGACATGGGAGACAATACCCGGAAGGCGATACAAAGTGGAAAGAAAGACATCCATCAAGGATTCGGGGTGGAGCCCCTATCATGAAGTATTCGACTCAAACAATCTGAAAACTGAACTGCTGATTGATTGGAGTTCCCTTCGGCCTTTTCAAATATTCCGGGTTACATCGAAGGAATGGAATGGAAATTTCTTCACTGGTTGCATAGTCGTGTTATCACATTAATGTTTCCGATGATTTTGGGCACCTCCGTTTACGGTGAGGAATCCAGCCTGAACATCCGGGTGGATGCGAATCAAAACATTCGAATCGAATGGCAGGTTGTCGACTTAGCACCAGCCATCGAAACAATCCTATCGCCCCGCTATGAACTTCAACTCAGTACGAATCTTCACGAATGGATTCCCGTGTCTGAATCGTATCAGGATTCCAGCGTTGATATTGAACCGGGATCAGTGACTATGGCTGTTCATGGGCACTCAATCCAAACCGGTTTCTTCAGATTGAAAGTGTTTAATGATTTCTCCTACCACAATCTAGCCCAGGCAAATCTGAAGGATACCCAATTCCCCAACAGCAGTTTCTTTGGAGCAGATTTGTTTGCAGCCGATCTGTCCAGATCCGATTTCAGTTTTTCAGATTTGAGTGGATCGGATCTGCGTCACGCAATTCTAGCATCGACTAAACTGAATGGAGCCCGTCTTTTCGGATCCCGAATGTTCAAAGCAAATTTTAGTCATGCCGATCTCAGGAACGCTGACCTGAGTTACTCGGAGCTGACAGAGGCGGACTTCTTTGGGGCAACATTGAGTGGAGTGGATTTTTCTGAGGCCATTCTGCAGAACGCTCAGTTCGATTTTGCCGACCTTAGAGGTGCTGACTTCAGTCGGGCATTAAAGGTTCCCGAAAAATGGATCCTCATCCACAATCTTGTCAATGGTGATGGGGACATATTAGATCTCGTGGGAAAAGATCTAAGTTTTTCAGATCTACGGAAAACCGATCTTTCCGGTACATTGATGCAGAACTCCAACTTGATTGCATCCGACCTGAGAGGGGCCATCCTGAAAGGGACCAACCTAACCGGAGCTGACGTTCGTTTTGTGGATTTCCGAAATGTTGAAATCGACGAAGCGAGCCGATTGCCCCAAAAGACAAAACGGGTTATCAGGATTGTCAATGACGGTGGTTTCAGAATGTCACTCAGAGGCGTGGATCTTTCCGCTCTTTTGTTGATTGAAAGTGATCTTCGTCAAGCAACTTTAATTAATGCAAACTTGGCTTTTTCAATTCTGACCGGATCTGACCTGAGCGGTTCAATTCTGCAGCGAGCCAACCTGAGACAAACGGATCTTTCTCGTGTGAACTTAAGTCAGGCCGTTTTATCCATGGCTGATTTGTCCAATGCCCTGCTTATCGATGCGGACCTTTCCAACGCTGATTTGTCTTTTGCCAATCTGAGAAATACGGATCTAACTGGAGCAAATTTGTTTGAAACCAATCTGGAAAACGCTGTATTCGACAATACTAGAATGCCGGATGGAACCCTAAGATTCAGCCGGCCGTAGTTTTTTTTCCGGTTTTCACCCTTGCCATAACCTTTTTCACTAAGATCGGGAACACTCCAAGAACAACGAATGCAGCCAAAAGCTGTGGGGTCAGAATGCCGGCGGTTCCTTTTTCAGCCAATGTCACCAAGCTGGGGAATTGAGCTCCGGCATAGACGAATACCGCTGTAGCTGGAAGCATCCCGATTTGGCTTACCCACCCGAACGTGGATACTCTGAGTGGAGTCAAACCCATCACCAGATTGATGACGAAAAAAGGCACGACGGGTATGAGACGCAGCGAGAAAAGGTAGAACGCTCCTTCACGCTTCAGCGCTTCATTGAATCCTTTCAATTTCTCTCCGAATTTCGCCTCGATGGTATCACGCAGAAGGAATCGACTGAACAGGAACGCCAAAGTGGCACCCGCTGTCGAAGCAAAACTGACTAATATGATTCCCTGTGCAAATCCGAAAAACCAACCGCAAACCAGAGTCAAAACCGCTGCTCCGGGCAGGGAAAGTCCCGTCGCCGCAACGTAAAAAGCAAAGGAAAGCCCCATCACCTGAACCGGATTGTCCTGCTTTAGTTCCCGTAGACCCTCTTCTTTGGAGGCAAGATACTCCAGCGACAGGACGTCCCCGAACTTCAGATACCCGATCAACGCAGCCGAAACAATCACGATCAACACTGTCATTTTCACCAAAGACAATTTCTTTCTCTGCGTCACAGGGGTATCTTTTTCTGTCATAGTCGCATGCATCATGCTTGTTTTGTTCAATAATGCGGAAGGTCGAGCGTATCTTCAAGCTACAAGCCTATGTTCAATAGAGCTCCCATCATGGTTGAAATTCCCTCCACAAGGTATTGATTGATTCAGGGTTTCTTGACTCCACAGATAATTCGAATAGTATGAAACCTCGTCCATATCCAATATGATTCCCATTCACCTTCTCAGCCTTAGCCTTTTGACTACGCTACCGGTGGTCTTCCCTCTTTCAGCAGAAGACTCAATAGCCAGCCTTGATGCGGAACCTGTACTCCACGCTGTGAGCAACGAGGAGGGAATTCTCATCACGGAAGGCGAATCTCCTATTCTCCATTTTCAAAAATCGATCAAATCAATGAATGGAAAATGGCCCAGAGCTGCCTATGTCCATCCTCTATTTGATCTCGACGGGACGGTAATCACCGAAGATTTCCCGGAAGACCACGGTCACCACCGAGGCATCTTCTGGGCATGGCACCAAGTTTGGGTCGGCAACCGAAAAATGGGTGATGCCTGGGAATGCCGGGACTTTGTATGGGAGTTTCGTTCGATAAAAACTCGGAAGCAAAAGGATCGTCTATCGATTGTTGCTGAGATCGAATGGAAGTCTCCGGACTTGGTTGATTCTTCAAAAAGGATGCTGCCGATCGTCGCAGAACGCACAACCATTACCGTTCATCCCCGACAATCCGATCATCGGCTGATTGATTTTGAAATCTCACTGAGAGCAATGCAGGACGACGTAAAAATCGGAGGATCTGAAGATGTCAAAGGTTACGGAGGATTTTCTCCACGGATCAGATTGTCGCCAGATCAGATCTTCACTGCTGAGATGGGCGTGGTGGAGCCCAGAACAAAGGCGATAATTGCCGGCCCATGGGTGGACTTATCAACAGCCGAAGGAGGCTTGGCAATCCTTCAAGACCCAGGAAACCCGAACTATCCCCAGCCTTGGATTCTACGCCGAAAAAGAAGCATGCAGAATCCCGTTTTCCCAGGCCGTCATCCGGTGACCTTGTCCAAAATCAAGGAAACCAGTTTGCGATATCGAATCGTGATCCATCGCGGTAATGCGGTTGATGCTGACATTGATTCCCAAATGCAGGCTTACGCAAAAGCTTCCACTGAAAATTGAGGGCATCGAAAAAGAATCATGCTCCGATTCATCCTACTTATAAGACTCTGTTTTCTTGGAATCTGCTCTGACGCGGTTGCCCAACCAGATGTTCCGTGGAGCCCCCCAAATTCCCTGGTTGATCTGCCGACCATCAAACACCTCCCCCCTCTCTTCACTTTTGAAAATGGACAACAGGTTAAAGGTATTGAGAATTGGACAAAACGCCGGGAAGAAATTAAGTCTATGATCCAATACTACGCTTACGGCAGTCTGCCGGAGCGTCCCGATCAGGTAATCGCAGTCAACATAAAGCGCCATCCGGATCCTAGCGGCTTAGGCACCGAGGAACATCTGACTCTGATCATCGGTTCAAAGCAAAAGCTGCGACTCCGGGTAGCCCTGTATCTCCCCCATTCACCGGGACCCCATCCCGTCATTGTTCGGGAGGAAGCTGTCCGCGTCCGCACCCCTTCGGTTCCCCTGTACTTATCTCACGATTATATCGTCGCGGTGTATGCACGTCATGATCTGGATCTTGACCAAAACAACAGTATTGGACCTGCCCAGAATGCATGGCCAGACGAAGATTGGGCTACTTTGGCCGTCTGGGCATGGGGCGCCATGAGGGTAGTGGATTACCTGGAAACACGGAAGGAAGTCGATAGGAAACATATCGCCATCAACGGCCATTCGCGTGGGGGAAAAGTCGCCCTTCTGGCAGGAGCTCTGGATGAACGATTCTCTTTAGTCGCCCCGAATGGGTCGGGTTGCGGTGGCGCCGGATCCTACCGCATCCTCGATCAAAAATGTGAAACGCTGGAAGCCATCACGGACCCGAAACGGTTTTCCTATTGGTTTCATTCCCGACTGCGCTGGTTCGCGGGGCATGAGGACCAGCTTCCCTTCGATCAACATTTCCTAAAAGCTCTCATCGCTCCACGAGCCTTGCTCTGCACCGATTCCCTGGATGACCATTGGGCAAACCCAACAGGCACTGAGGCAACCAGCCTTGCTGCCCAGAAAGTTTTCACCTTGTTTAACGCAGCAGAAAAAAATGGACTGCACTTCCGAAGAGGCCCCCATGATTCAACTCAGGAAGACTGGAAGGCCTTACTGGACTTTGCCGAGTGGCATTTTCGTGGGAAACGTCCAGACAACCCCGAACGGTTTCGTCAATCTCCTTTTAAGGATAGCATCCAGTGAACTTCGAACCTCATTCCGTTGAGTTGAAAATCGAAAAACAAATTGAATGAATCTGTTTCCCCTGAGTGTCCTACTTTAGAATGAAATTCACAAAAACCAATTTCAGTCTGCTTACCGTTTGCAGTTTTATTGTTCTGGCGGTAGGTGGATGCGGAAAGCCGACTCATCCGGAACCAAGTGGAGATGAGGTGACTATGAATGAACCCGTAGTGGAGATTGGCTCATCCACCCGCAAGGGACCCCCCGATTCACCACAGAGTATGCCTGAGATTCTAGCCACACTATCTGAGGATCCAGAATACTTGAATCATGCCTATGTGATACGACCGGAAAGAGCCGCTCATATAGAGAAGAAGCTGGCTTCAGAAACAAATCAAAGCGCTCGACTCTCCCTGCTATGGGACTTTGCTTTTACTTTGTTGAATATGGGTGAATCCCGCCGCGCTCTCATTGAATTTGAAAAATTCCAAAACGCCCTTGAAGAATTCTCTCAGAGCGAATTCCAAAAAAATGAAGAACTGATCGGACTGCACTTGGCAACCTGCTATCTGAGAATCGCTGAGCAGCAGAATTGTCTGGAGAACCACTCACCGGAGTCCTGCCTGTTTCCCATCCGGAAAGGGGGTATTCACGCATTTGAGGAAGGATCCTCCCGCGCACTGAAAATCCTGTCCAGTCTGTTACAAAGCCACCCCGACAATGCGGATGCCAAGTGGCTCTACAATGTGGCCGCAATGACTCTCGGCCAATACCCTGATGCGGTTCCCCCTGAATGGCTGATACACGCCTCACGATTTAAATCCACCGTCGATATCGGACATTTTCCGAATATCGCCATGGGAACAGGACTGGATGTGACCGGAATTGCCGGAGGCTGTATAATCGAAGATTTTGACAATGACTACGATCTGGACGTGATGGTATCCTCATGGGGACTGCAGGATCCCATTAGATACTTTGTCAATCGGTCCGACGGAACCTTTGATGACCAGACGGAAACCTGTGGTCTGAAAGGCATCACAGGTGGGCTCAATATGATACAGGCCGATTACAACAATGACGGCTTTGTGGATGTGTTGGTTCTTCGTGGAGCCTGGTTGAAAAATGCCGGTCGACATCCGAATTCCCTTCTTCACAACAATGGTGACGGCAGCTTCACCGACGTAACCGAAAAAGCCGGTCTGCTCAGTTACCATCCGACACAGACGGCGGTCTGGTTCGATTACAATCTGGATGGAAACCCGGACCTTTTTATCGGGAATGAATATGGCATAGAGCAAATCCATCCCTGTGAGCTTTTCCACAATAACGGGGATGGGACTTTTTCAAATCGTGCAGCGGAACTGGGGCTGGAGGTGCGTGCCTATGTCAAAGGGGTCACCAGTTCTGATTTCGATAACGATGGAAGACCGGATTTGTATATCTCTTGTCTGGGCACTCGTAATCTTCTTTTTAAAAATAACGGTCCCGACTATATGCAGCATGGAAAACGCAACTATTTTTCGGAAGTCGGTCGAGCCGCAGGAGTCAAGAATCCAACACACAGTTTTCCCACTTGGTTTTTTGACTATAATAATGACGGGAATATGGATCTGTTCGTTGTGGGTTACCGGATCAAGGGAGTGGGAGACTTTGTCAATGATTACAGAGGACTGCCGCATCAGGCCACTTTTTCAAAGCTGTACCGGAACCTCGGCAATGGAAATTTTGAAGATGTCACTGAAGAATCAGGGTTGAACACAATCCTGCTTGGCATGGGTCTGAATTTCGGGGATCTCGATAATGATGGTTATCCAGATTTTTATATCAGCACCGGTGATCCGGATTTAATGACATTGATTCCGAATCGCATGTTCAGAAATAACGCCGGTAAAGGCTTTCAGGAAATTACGGAGTCGGCGCGCGTTGGGCATTTGCAGAAAGGTCACGCGATTGCATTTGCGGACCTGGATCAGGATGGAGATCAGGATGTTTATGCCGTCATGGGAGGAGCTGTTTCAGGTGACATTTACCAGAATGCACTCTTTCAAAACCCAGGGCATGGTCGCCCTTGGCTCAAACTAAAACTGGAAGGCAGGATTTCCAACCGTTCGGCTATCGGGGCAAGAGTCCGAGTCGTCACACAGACCGCGAACGCAAGCCAGACCTTTCACGGACAGGTTTCATCCGGTGGAAGCTTCGGGGCCAATCCCCTGCTGATCGAAATGGGTTTGGGAGAGGCTGTTTCCATAAAGAAAGTGGAAATCAGATGGCCGGGAATTCAAGCCACTCAAATTCTTGATAACCTTGATCTCAATCAATTCTATCACGTGATCGAAGGAGAGAATAATCCGAAGACGGTTGTCTTGAAACCCTTCGTAATAAAACACAGTTCAAGTCACATGCAGATGTGATTGGGGCATCAGCATGGATAGTAAGGATGTAATGGGCTGTTCCCGATCTACTTTCGGAATTCTCACGCATTCCGCTACGGTTCAGTCCCTCCAGAAAGTCGATTCAGGCCCTACTGAATAACGCACGTCCATCTCAGGAGTTTCGATGAGAGTCTGGCCTTTATGAAGCGACTCAACACCCGCAAGGGTCATGCCGGAAGTTAGGAGTGTCCTTTCCACTGGATAGGGCACTTTGCCGGTAATAACTGTATTCTCAATGTGACGGGTCAAAGGATGGAAAAAATCTGCCGTGGTCGAACCATGTCCCGGCATGGGCAGATACATCTGGCAGGAGATGATTTCACCGTTGTCCGAGCGCATGCCCGCGTAATTGAAATCCCGGATACTGACCAGAAACATGGTGGTTCGGAAGCCATCACGGTGTTCAATAAAATAGGCAATAGCATCTGGAAACACTTTCCGTGCCCAGTCAAACGTAATTCGGTCGGTGTAGTAGCCACCTTCGACCGGTAGGTTATGACTTCGAGTCAGCGCGGAAACCATCAGCTTCCGGGTCGTTTCCCGGTCTTCGCCTGCCAGTTTTTTCCACATGGAAGCCCCTCGAAGGGCATGAACACTACGGATTCCCACCTCGCCGCCGCGACGACGTTCCGACATACACTGCGCCGTCTCCAAAGCATGGATGTCATAGCTGTCGACTCCCCCGTAGGCCACGGCAACACTCTCTTTCAAAGGCGTATTGTGGGGCATGTCGATCGCCGGCATTCTCCGGGTTACCGGTAGGGACGACCCCGCAAAGAAAGCAAATCCAAGGCGCCTGGAGTCGGCCACCATTTCCTCACACTCTTTCCAATTCGTGGACAAATGCTTGTCGTTGAAAACCGGAACCGAACGCCCGCTTTCTTCGAAGACTTTGACACATTCCTTAAACCACTGGTACCGAGGGTAACGCTTCTGGCCCTGTTCATTTCGAGGATAATCCCCATGCTCGGCTATGATCACCACGCCATCGACGGCGAGCTTACCCGTCCCCAGTGTCAGAGCCTCCTTAATAGACGGATAAAGATTCAGACCATGTCGCTTTACTCTCCCCCGCCCCAGATCACTTTCAGGAAACTGATCCAAGTAAACGGAGGCCACATCAACTCTCGGTGCCTGCCAGGATCCACGCCATCCATACCCGAGAGTGAGCCGGTCCAGAAAATGTTGGGCATGGGAATGCTCCCGGACTTCCGTTCCGAGAAAAGCGACTTTTTTTCGGTTACCAGAGACGGGAGCACCGGAAAATGCCCATGTCGGAGCCACCATGGCGGTTCCAGCCAGTGTGGACATCCGGGAGAGAAAACGACGTCGATCAGTGATCATGGATTCTTTCATCTTTGCACAGGTTCAGAATGATTTACCAGAGATTCTTATGATAGTGAAGAGGATTTGTGAATTTCACTTCAGACAGGGCTTGATTTAAACCGCATGGGAAAGGTAAGACAGAGATCCATGTATTTCAGATCAAGCACTCTTTTTGCGGTCGCTACGGCCATCCTGCCCCTCCTCGGGATGCTGAACGCGGAAGAAACATCCACCAACCAGCCGGTGGACTTTGCCCGTGAGATTCTTCCACTTCTCTCAGACAAATGTTTCGTCTGCCATGGACCGGATTCCAAGAAGGAGGATTTGCTTCGGCTGGATTCATTTTCCGGCGCCACTAAGGATTTGGGTGGATACCAGGCAATCGATCCTGAAAACCCTGAGCAAAGCAGAATTCTTGTCCGAATTCACGACAGCAAAGACCCGATGCCACCAGAGGACTCGGACAAACCACTCTCTGATGAGGAGCGCATTCTCATGGGACGCTGGATTCACCAAGGTGGAAATTACGCAAAACACTGGGCTTTTGTTCCTCCTGTAAAAAAGAAACCCGCCG
>DUCD01000245.1:12383-19902 GCA_012959985.1 Verrucomicrobiales bacterium
TGGGATCGGAAATTGATTCCTATGTACTGGCCAAGTTAAATCAAGCGGGGATTCCATGGGCACCGGAAGCGGATCGAACCACCTTGGCAAGGAGAGTCGCCTTGATTTTGACCGGTCTCCCCCCGGACCCGGAACAACTTTCCCGATACCTTGAAGATGAACGGGAGGACGCCTATGAGCGGCTGGTCGACGAATTACTGGCGAACCCGCGCTTCGGAGAACACCAGGCCCGTTACTGGCTTGATGCGGTTCGATATGGCGATACTCACGGACTTCACCTCGATAACCGTCGAGGGATTTATCCCTACCGTGACTGGGTTGTGAAGGCATTCAACAACAACCTGCCTCTGGACGATTTCATCACCTGGCAACTCGCCGGGGATCTATTGCCGAATCCCACTCTGGAACAACGGGTGGCCACGGGTTTTGTCCGCATGAATCCGACCACGTCTGAAGGAGGCGCCATACCGGCAGAATTTCAGGCCAAGAACAATTTCGACCGGGTAGAGAACTTGGGAACCGTATTGCTGGGCATGACGCTGAACTGTACCCGTTGCCACACCCATAAGTACGACCCGATTCAACAAACAGAGTATTACCGTTTGATGGCGTTCTTCAACAACACCGCAGAATACTCGATGGACGGAAACGCCTATGTTTACGGTCCGGTGATCCGGGCTCCCGAAAATCAGGCGGACTGGAACCAATGGACGGCTCTTGAAACAGAACGGGAAACGTTGCTTTCTCAAGCAGGGGAGGAAATCGAAAGGCGCCTTACAGAGATGCAACTTCATGCAGAACCCACAACACACTGGTCTTCAGAGAACTGGAAAATCAGCAAAACGGTCAGCATGGAAAGCCCGATTCCACCCGAGAAGGACTGGGACAAAGCCGGCGATCTTCCTGGAATCCGCAGAGGGAATCTACCCGGTGGAGAGAAGGCGGTCTGGCTCTCATTCGACGTCAGCGTTCCAGTGGATCAAGTTCTATGGTTGACCTACTCCGGAGGACCTGACTCGCTGGTTTTCATAAATGAAATCCAAATGCCGTTGCCACATGAAAGGGTTGAGGATCAACGAATCACAAGTGTGGAACTCGCCTTCTCAGAGGGGTCTCACCAGATTCAGGTAAAAATGGCAGGAACCATGACTCTCACGGCAGTGGAAGCCAGGCTGGACAATGCCTGGCAGACCATGGCATCGGAAGGGATGTGGGAAGCCTGCACCAGCAAGGAGCGTCTACTCATGCTGGCCGATGCTCGAGGCCCATTGGGGCATGTAGTTTTTCAAAATCCGGCACACGACCTGGTAGACAGGATCACAAGAAAGATCAGCACCTTCACGACCAGCCTCGTCGCCAAAGATCGAAGCACCCCCAGGACAACTCAACTACTGCGGCGGGGGGAATACAATTTGCCGACAGGAGACCCCCTTCAACCTGGAATTCTGAAAGTGATGGGAGCCTTCCCGAAAGGGGCTCCCCGAAACAGGTTGGGATTGGCGCGCTGGTTGACATCCAGAGAACACCCACTGGTTTCAAGAGTCCTGATCAACCGAATCTGGCAACGCACCTTCGGAGAAGGCTTGGTCAGATCCTCCGAAAACTTCGGACTGCAGGGAACACAACCCACCCACCCGGGTCTGATCGATTGGCTGGCCGTGGAACTTCAGGACAGTCACTGGGACCTGAAGCATATGCTGCGATTGATGGTGACCAGTCGCACCTTCCGGCAACAGTCAAACTGGCGCCAGGATATCAACGATCCTCCGAACCTGCTTTTAGCTCGTGGCCCCAGTTACCGATTGGACGCTGAAGTTCTCCGTGATCTGTCTCTCTGGGCAAGCGGGCAACTCGATCCCCATATGGGAGGAGAAGGAGTCAAACCCTACCAACCAAGCGGTATGTGGCTGGCAATGGCCCACCCGGGCAGCAACACCAAACGATATGTGAAGGACGAGGGACGCAGGCTCTACCGACGCAGCCTGTATGTGTATTGGAAACGCACCAGTCCACACCCGATGATGAGTTTGTTTGATGCTCCCAGTCGCGAGACGAGCTGTGTCAGACGCTCCCGAACCAACACCTCTTTGCAATCGCTGGGCCTTTTCAATGAAACTCAACGTCTCGAAATGTCCCGGCTACTGGCGGAACGCCTGATACGGGAACAACCCAACGATGAAGAGCGGTTGAATCTATTGTTCGGTCTGCTGGCCGGAAGAAATCCGACCGACAACGAGAAGACAGCCTGTGAAGGACTTCTGGATAAATTGCGGAAACGTTATGCGACCGCCGAGGAAGATGCTCTGGCATTACTCTCCTATGGCGACACTCTGCGGAATACAAAGCTGAACCCCGTGGAACATGCGGCCTGGTCTCAGGTCGCCATAACCGTACTGGCCAGTGACGTGGCAATTTTACTTTATTAACCACCATTGCATTACCTATTTCTGAAGGGACCCTTCCATGAAAGACAACCATCCGATTCGCGAATCTGAACTGATGATGACCCGGCGGCAGCTTTTCGGCCGCATGGCTCTGGGACTTGGCACAGCCGCAATGGCGGACCTTCTGGGCCCCTCCCTTCTTTCGGCGGGTGCCCCATCCGGGCAAACAGGAACGCACCATACTCCCAAAGCCAAAAGGGTGATTTACCTGTTCATGAGTGGAGGACCGAGTCACCACGACCTCTGGGACTACAAACCAAAAATGACCGAGATGTTCGGCGAACAACTTCCCGATCACATTCGGGATGGACAACGGGTTACCGGCATGACCGCAAATCAGAAAAACGGTCTGCCGGTGGCACCCAGCAAATACAAATTCACTCAACACCAAAACAATGATCGCGGTGTCTGGATCAGTGAACTCCTACCGCACACAGCCAGCGTCGCCAAAGAGCTTTGCGTGGTGCACAGCACCTTTACCGAGGCCATCAATCATGATCCCGCCATCACCTTCATCCAGACCGGAAGTCAGATTCCTGGAAGACCCAGCCTCGGGGCATGGCTGAGTTATGGACTCGGAAACCTGAACGAAAACCTGCCCGGCTATGTCGTCATGCATGCCCATACCAGCTTCCCTGAACAAAGCCTTTTCAATCGTCTTTGGGGAACCGGATTCATGCCATCAGACCATCAGGGCATCTTATTGCGAAGCCAAGGCGATCCCGTGCTTTACCTGAGCAATCCCAAGGGAGTCAGCAGCCAGGACCGTCGGGCACAACTGGACACTCTTGCCGCCATCAATCAGGGTCAGCATAAACAGTTTGCCGACCCGGAAATTCTGTCACGAATCCGTCAGCATGAAATGGCCTACCGGATGCAGTCATCGGTCCCCGAACTGATGGACCTGTCCCAGGAAAGCCCCGAAACCATAGAGCTCTACGGACAGGAGGCCCGCAAACCTGGATCCTTCGCGGCCTGCTGCCTGAATGCCCGGAGACTGGCGGAACGAGGCGTTCGCAATATTCAGATTTTTCACCGCGGTTGGGACGCCCATGGCAGCCTTCCCAGAGAACATGAATCCCAATGCAAAGACATTGACCGGGGATGTGCCGCCCTCATCAAGGATCTGAAACGGCACGGCATGCTGGACGAAACTCTGGTAATCTGGGGAGGTGAATTCGGACGAACCGCGTATTGCCAAGGAGGCTTGACCCGCGAGAATTACGGACGCGATCACCACCCGCGTTGTTTCACAACCTGGATGGCCGGCGGCGGTGTGAAAGCCGGCATTACTTACGGCCGGACAGACGAATACGGCTACAACATTACCGATGCGGACGGGAACACCCTGATTCCTCAGCCAAGCACGGATAAATGGACACCAGGCACCATGCATATACATGATCTCAATGCCACTATTCTTCACCTACTTGGAATCGATCACAAACGACTGACCTACCGCTACCAGGGAAGAGACTTTCGTCTCACAGACGTACACGGCCATGTCCTCCACGACCTGATTGCGTAAGGTAGGGCGTGCTGTCTCAGCGCGCCGAAAATTGGACCGCTCCCTGAATCGGCGCGCTGAGGACAGCACGCCCTTATAGTTGCACTACAAAAAAAAGGCCGAAGCAAATTGCTTCGGCCATTGTTGATAAAACTTAAAACCAGCCCAACCTTAGTTTGAAGACTGGTAAAAACTTCTTGCCTGATCGGGCGTCAATGTCATTGGGCTGCTTGCTCCGGCAACCTCGGTGTAGGGTCCATTAACATCAGAAGCGGATTGCAGCACACCTCCCGACCATTGGAGGACGATGTTTCCATTATCGGTGCTGATGCTCACCGTGGGGGCATCGATGGCTTCACCAAGGATTCCGCCGGTGTAGCCTACCGCATTGAGGAAGAGTGTCGCACCGTCTTCCCCTATCAGATCATAGATTCCAGCGCCTTGAGAGGTGAAGGTCTGCTCGCGACTGCCGGTCAGCATCACGACACGGTGCCCTGCCAAAACATCCGCCGCATCATTCGCCATCGTGGCACCGGCCTGCCATTCACCGATGATCATACCGCCGGTCGGAGTGCCGGGGCCGGCAACGGTCGCCAATACTTGACCTCCCGCCGCGATAGGATTGTTATTTACAGAAACTCCCCGTTGAACAATATCATTGAAGGTAATGATTTTGGCGTAAGGATTGGCCATGGTCCCGTCTGCGCCCAATGCCACCCCTCGCTGAATTCCCCGGAAAATAGGATGATTCGGTTTGCTGACGTTCAGGCTGATGGTATCCGTTGTATCCTCCATAGAAGATCCCGAAGTGAACCCCATCCGACTGGTCCTAAGTACGTAACCACCCATGACCAACATTGGTGTCGTAACACTGTTCCAAGCGGTGGCGCCTTCGTTCCGATACCCACTACTGGCAACGGACCGGCTGATGATCACCAGATCAAACTGGTTGAGCGCGTCAACGTCAGGGCTGTTCGATGTCACCACTCGAGTCACGGTATGCCCTGCGTTCTCCAGTAGGTCCGTGTAACCTTTGTCGGCAGCTTCTGTGAATCCAACGGCGGCGGCATCAGGGGTCGGCACTCCGGATTCTGCATGGAAACTCACAAAGGCGATGTTCAACGCCTCACTCGGATCCACTGTGTATGGAACGGGAATCCGATCCGTCTGACTGGGTGCGACGGCCTGTTGGAGAGTCCCGGAAAAAATGATATTACTGACAAAAATTGGGCCGACGCCGGATCCGCCACGTAAAGCAAATGTGATCCCGACATTGTCACCCACCCCATTTTCGCCGAGGTTACCGCCGGCATCGATTGTGTGGGAATCAGGTCCATCCTCGTACGCCTGGTTATTGGGACTTGAGTGACGGTGCCCAGTGGTGTCGTCACCTACCCAACCGGCAAATCTATGGGTGCCGCCTGTGACATCGATCCCGTTTGGATCGTCAAAGACATTTGCCTCATATGCGTAAGTGTCGCCTTCCTCAAAACTGAGATCGACATCAAACGTATAATCATTGATCTGCCCGGCAACGGACGTCGAGGTATTGGGGTCGGCGGCGTCGGCGATGGACCCGGTCAATGTGACGATTCCCGACCAGCCGAGATGGAAGCCATTGAGAGAACCCGGTTGGACGCTGTCGACCGTGTTGGCGAATCCGACGATACCGAGTCCGGTGGGGATCGGCGCTGTGGTGGTATCCTTCTGGTTCAGAGTGGGAATCGGCATGGGCGCGCTGAGCTCAACCCCGTCCACCGTGGCCGTCACCATTCCCGAACCGGTTGATGGTTCGACATCCGACTGGCTCCAGTTGAAGCTAACGATATGAATCGTCCCCAGGGAGGTGAATTCTCCACCGCCTTCTGTTAGTTTATTGGCCGACGGGCTGGCATCGGCGATATTGGCGGCACTGACATAATAGGTTATCCCGGGTGCCTGGAGTTCCGTTTTCAGAACAACCGTGAGCCCATCACTGGATAAACTTGCCGAGATCACTCCAATTTCGGTTCCGTCCGCCACCTGGGTCATGGTATAATTGGCAATAGCCTCGGCCGATTCAGGACTGACCTTTTCGCTGAACACGATGCGGGCTGATGTGTAGTCGGTTCCAGCCTGGACATCCACGACTTCCGGAGCTTCGGTGTCATCAATGACTTGCAGAGTGGCCACATCACTGACCCGCCTCAAACCCGGAATCCGGACGATGATCTGGTATTCATTTCCATTGTCGGCAGCAGTCAGTTTGGGAGTGGTATAGGAAGTTCCACCACTTCCGGGAATATCAACTCCGTTAAGAGCCCAGCCGTAAAGTACTGATTCGGTTACATTTCCTTGCGTGGTGGCAACAGCGCTCGCGGAAAACGTTACGGTCAGGCCAGCCGTTCCGGAAGCATTCTGAGGCTGCTGGGTAAACTCGATGACTGGATCAGGAAGCGGCTCCGCCTTGCTTCGCGGTGAATCGGCTGGACCCGGATCCGCATCCTCAAGGGAAAAATTTTCATCGGTGGTAATAACGAATTTATCCAGGCGATGTCCGTCTTCCCGCATCCAGATATTGAAGGTATGCACACCGGCGGAGGGAACATCGATCATGACCCGGCTTCGTCCATCGGCATTGGCTCCCGTATTGGATGCATTCGTCCAGACCCACTCGTTTCTAGGGTTATATCCTTCGGTGCGGACGGTCTGAATGACCCCGTTAATCCCGACATGAGTGGAGTCGTCATTGCCGCCGGTAGCCAGAGCGCGTGCCCAAACCCAATGAGTTCCGGCCTGGCTGAAGCTGACTTGGAAGTCCAATCGAGGACTGTTCAATCCGGAGGTTGCATCGCCATTGTTGGAGTTGAGATCCGGAAGGGACCTCATGTACTTATTTCCCTCAGCCCCCGGAAACTCAGCGTCGCCTTCGACTAGCTCCCACAAATGGTCCGAGCCGACCGCCGGAAAATTTTCCGAATAACCATCGGCCTGTGCGGTGATGAATCCATCGGGGTCCGGCAGTAAAGTTCCCCCGGGAAACAAAATAAGATCCCGGGTAGTCGTCTCGATTGTGTTGGGGTTTTCGGCCAAATCTGCAACCGCTTGCACGGTAATGGTATAGTCCGCTGAGGAATCGTCAATTCCCGTGGTATGAAGCACTGCGGTGATACCGTCATCCTGCAATTCGGCTGAATCCACCGTGACCCCATTGTTGATGGAGTAGTTGGAAGCATTGCCAGCAGAAGACCCCGTGACTTTTTCGGAAAAGGTCAAACTGATGATGTTCGGGTCAATAATACCGGCCAAGATGCCATTCAGGACCGGTAGGTCTATATCTGGAGAGACTAACAGGTTGGCAAGAGGACTCTCCACCGATCCCTGCGAATTAGTGGCTTTTACTTTATAAGTAGAAAAATCATCTGCCACAGTGGGGCTCTCAATCGTCAGGGTGGCCACATCGGCTCCGGCAATCTTGACCCCGTCTTTGAACCATTCGAAAGTCATGGGTTGAGCGCCGGAAAAATCGGCAAAGATCTGCGCATCGACAGATTCCGCCGTGACGGCGTCGGCGGGCGGCTGAGCGATG